>JBGVEZ010000045.1:0-8400 GCA_045120555.1 Eubacteriales bacterium | reverse complement strand
CCCTGCTGGAGGAAATGGTAGCCCTCAAGGCTGCTGACTATTCCAAGTACCAGAAACGCATGAAGAAGACCTGCGGAGCTGCCCTGCTGATCCTGGACGATTTCCTGCTGCACACCATTACGGATGAGCGTGAAGTCAAGGTGCTGTTTGAGATCCTGGAGAAGCGCAGTGAAATTAACCTGAGCACCATTATCTGCTCCCAGCGGGAACCGGCCAGTTGGAGTTCCATGATCCTCAATGACGAGGTCTCCTCCAACGCCATTATGAAGCGTGCCACACGGCACTACACCGTAGTAATTAAACCCCTGAATAACGGCTGATTTACCTGGCCGTTTTTAGACCGCACGGCGGCCGTTGGTCACCGCACCAGCGGCCGTTCGCCGCCGCAGAATGCACTTTGGGGACTTTTTTGCTGCGAATCATATCCAGTGATGTGCCGTTTACGTGGGTTAAGTAAGTAGATAGGCTTTGTTCATGCTCACGACGCTGACACCCGCAGCTCTGCATTCCGCTATACATCAGCCAGTTATATGGGATGTCCACCTCGTTTCCGCACTCACACTTGCAATGCCAAACGACACCACCCTTGCGATCACGGTCTTTAAGAGGATATTTTGCTGTTAACCGTCCGAACTGTCGGTCGGAAATATCTACAGAGTAATACTGAGGGTCGGCCTTGCAGCCGCAATGCGTCTTCTTTCCGGTTGCCAGAAGAGATGCCAGCACATCAATTTCATTGCCGCAGGAACATCTGCAGTGCCACCATACACCTCCGCGTGTATCCTTAGGATGGTTATCTGCTACAACCAATACCTTAAGCTCTCCAAAGGTCATGCCCTGCAACCTCAAGGAGTTTGCTTTCGCGCTATTCTCTCTTGTAAGGCAACCACAGCTTCGTGTATTCCCGTAAAGTAAACTGCGTTCCAGTATGTATTTTTCTGTGCTGCAATCACAGCGACACAACCATTTGCATTCGGTTCGATTGCGTTTGTTTTTAAAGCTGATTTTTTCGTCAAGAACGGTTAGCCTTCCGAACCTTCGTCCACTTAATACTTCCATTTTGACCTACTTCTGTTACCGCTAAATACGATGATGCGGATAACGCTCGTATTTCTTAACAAACTGCTCGGGATCATCCTTCAGAAGAGCTTCAGCATTTCTTCTTACATCAACAGCTTCCTCGATACGATCATAAGATCCGAGCAAATATCTTACTCCTTGATAGCAGATGCGTGCCTCCCACTTACCTTTTTTCGGGGATACACCGGTATACCCACTCCGGTTGTCACTGCGTGTCGCAGCTGAAGTGGGAGCATCATTCACGATCCATTCGGTGCCCGGAAATTCCCTTTTCGGCTCGCTGTGCTTATTTGGAAGCTTAGGGAACGTCTTCTCAAGCTCAGAGTAGAAATCAAGTAGTCCTTGGGCATCGGCAATCACAAGCTCTTTGGCTCTCGCTCTCGCCTTCACGGCGTCATCAAGCTTCGAGTAACATCCGAGCGAATAGTGTACGCCTTTATATCTAATATAGGCCTGCCACTTGTCCCGTTTCGGTGTAACACCTACGTATCCGCTAACGGCGTGCTTGCTTTCCACCCGTTCTTTCATACTATGAACAAGGCTGGTGCCCTCAAAGTATTTATTGGTCGTCTTGAAATGTGCACCTTTCAGGCAGCCGCAGCTTAACGTGTTTCCGAGAAGCACACGTGTCGCGGGAAGTTTGACCTTCTTTCCGCACTTACATTCAAAAAGCCAGACAATGTCTCCCCTGTTCTTTTCTCCTGTTGGCTCGATAGCCTTCAGATATCCGAATATCATTCCGGTAATATCTTTAGCCCTACCCTTGTTAAAACGGATCTCGGAACAACCAACGAAATCCAGATAACGATTGATCCACTTCACGTAATTGAGTATGGTGATGGAGGCATAGTTGTTGTCCTCCATACTTTTGCGCCATCCCAAAAGACGTTCCCTTGTAATGCATTTGTCCTCCGGAAGGTACTCGTAAATGACCTTCATCGTTCCCTTATAGCGCATGACCATATTCTTTGATGCGCCTTGATCGATCTCGTGCTGAACAAAACTTTCAATTGTTTCCGGCGTCATACAATGACTGATCTCAGCAACTGATTTTGCAATCATTGAATAACACCCCTTATTTTCCCCGTCCTATTGCCTCAAGGAAAGCACCAAAGTATTCTTCCTCTGCCGCTTTTCGAGCCGCTGCAGCTTCCTCGAGTGTTCTATAAGACCCGAAGTTTAACAATTTCCCCTGGAACTTTAGACGTGCGCGATATCGTCCGGAGCGTTTATCAAACTGTACGCCGCGCACACCGGTACTGTTCGCCGAAGTGGGTTTCATATTCGTTATTCTGGAAATCTGAGTACCGCCAACAAAACCTGCGGACCTCCGTGCGATCTCCGCTGCATATATACCTTGGCAATCCTTACACATACTTTCGTCGGGATTGGTTAAGGTGTCTGTAGCCTTATACGTAATATTTCCGCATTCACATCTGCACTCCCACATGGGCGTTGTTCGAGCACCACGCGGATTTCTCTTCTCGGACCTACCAAGCACCGTTAACTTTCCAAACACCCTGCCGGTCAGATCCGGCGATTTTAAGCAGCCACAGCTTCGCGTATGTAAACGAACAAGATTACCTTCCGAAACAACAACCGTGTTTCCACACTCACAGCGGCAAAGCCATCTTCTGTTCCCTTTTGCATCCGGTTCCGCTGTATCCACAACGGTAAGCAGTCCGTATTGATTTCCTATCAAGTTTTTCTCTTCACTCATTTTCACTTCACCCAGAAAGCCCAAAGCAACATAATATTGATTATGTACTCAGGCTAATATGTAAATATCAAGAAATCCCCTTTAAAACGGAGAAACGAACTCTGTTTTGAAGGGGATTTTTCTATTTGCTCTCCGTTATTGGTTAAAAAATCAAGCAATTCATCCGCTCTTTGACTACATAATCAATATTATGTGACCGAGCATCGCACATTCATTATAACATAATCAATATTATGTAGTCAAGCCGTTGAAACTCATAAGCGCTTACTTTTGTGTGTCTTTTCTGCAACAATTCAGAAGATGTTCCATACTTGCATCGGTAATCTGTAGTTCAGGATCTTCCCCTGTCCTTCGGTAACAAGTGAAGCATAACTGACCGCATCCGACAACGTAGAAATCTCTTTCATTTATAGGTGTTTCGCGAAGCACCTCTGTCAGTTCTCCGCAAATGACACAGCGTTCATATATCTCTTCAACGTTTTTATTCTTGCTCGGTTTTCTAAACCATTTCAAATAGTTCCTCCCGTCTCTTCTGTATCGGGTGCGCCTGTAGTCTCTGCAGGCTGGGTTTCTTGTTCTGATGCAGTTCCCGTAGTATCCTCAGGATTGGTCTGCTTCGTTGAATCGGAAGGCTCCTGAGTCGATTGTGACTCCGTCGTTCCGGTCATCTCACTCGGAGTTGTTTCCGGAGGAGTTGTGGTCTCAGGTGTTGTTGTGGTTTCCGGAGTGGTTGTAGTTTCCGGAATCACATAATCGTTAGGTGGAATTCGCAAAACCTGTCCAGGTATAATCGTGTTAGTGGTTAGACCATTGTATGCCTTCAGTGCATCAACAGAAGTGTTATATGCCTTTGCGATTTCCCACAATGTATCTTCGGTAACTACCGTATAAGTAGTTTCAACAGGCTCGGTCCCTGTGGGTTTCGTCTGTTCGCCTGTCTCTTCCTTCTTTTCGGTGTCCAAATTATGTATGCTTTTATCGGGAACACGCAGATCCAACGTAACACCATCACTTATGTACGTCGATACATTGCCACCGTCACCATAGCTATATTTAGACGATGTGCCCCAATGGGAAAGAATCTTAATGTTCGTGTCGGTCGACACCTTCAAAGTAAAGGTAACACTTGCACCGTCAATGCTTCTCGCAACATCCTCACCGATCTGACCTGTGTGATACACCGTATCTCCGATGGTCACAACACAAAATCCTGTATCGGCTGTGCTCGAACCGCATTCAAACTTTATACTGTAATCACCTGCAGGCAACAATGCAGTTTGATATTTTCCATCTTTCGTAAGCGTAACGTCGTTCGTGCCGTTATTCACTGTGATCTGGGCATCGAAATATGCCGCTTTGATAATATTGGAGCCGGAAGTTACGTTATGAGAAAAGTATGCATAAGCCGTTAAGCTCATCGCAAACAAGCACACAACCATAATCACAACGGTCAGTGCAGTACGCATCAGCATCACTTTTTCTTTTACTTTCCCGTATTTTGGAACGTAGAAGAACTCGTTATAAAGCTTCTTCACATTATCGGCCTCCTTTCTTGGACTTGCTATGTCTTATTTTTGCTGATCTGCCTTGACGATAATTCCGAGTTCAACCTTCGGAATATCATCCCCTCTGTAATTCGCCTCGTTACCCACTTCTTCAGGCATACGAACAACAAGAGCCATATATGCCGTCTCTCCGGGTTCAAGGGCTGCAACGTCGGTTTCATAGCGACTGAGCTTCATAGTTGCAATTTCATTTGCAAGAGCACGAGTTGCCACCTTCTCATTCATTTCCTTTTCGGTTTGGGCAATTGCAACACCAAATCTCAGGTAATCCTGCAGGAAAAAATGCTGACCGAATACGTTCGTAGCCTTTGTACAGTTGGTAACTGTAACGGCTGTGTGAAAGTCAAAGGCACGCGAGCCCTTGTTTTCAATCTTCAAATAAACCACCTGCACGTAGCCTGGTTCATAGAGCGCATTATCATCAAAAATATTCGTTTTACCGTCAATGGGTTCCCATTTACCATCATCAGTACGGTGAGAAACCGCGACCTCAAAATCAGCAAAATGGAAAATGTTACTCACCTCATTCGAGGTATCTGAAAACCACGCCAGCGAAGCGCCTGTGCCGAGAATGCCCCATACGAGAATTGCACACAGGCTGAGGGCTAAAGCGATTCGTTTATACGGTTTTTTCTTAGCGTTATTTGACACGCTTTATTCCTCCTTGCTTAGTATTTTCTGGCGTTTTCTTCAATCTCCCTATCCTTTTTACGCCATACCAAAAGAATAATTAACATAAACAGAGAGCAGATCATAAGAGCAAACCATAGGCCCAGATTACTGTTATCACCGGTCTGGGGTGGCTTGGGATCTGTATCTTCAACGGGATATTCTTCGATTTTGAACTCCCAATCCAAGTAGCCAATTTGGTCCTGGAATTCGTTGCCCATAGAAACGGGAACATTCAACGTCACATCCAAGTTAACCTCACCGCCTGAGTATAACGTACCCAAACAAACCCAATCGGTGAGCTGTGCCGTTTCACTCGCTGCAGCATCGAACATATACGCCATTTCGTTTTCCGAGCTGGTCTTCACCTTAAGACCGAGCTGAGAAAGGAATGCCTTAGAATCCTCATGAGCTCCGAGAGAGCGAACGTAGATTTTGACCTTAACGTTGTTGTCCGCTTCATTCTTGACAGTGATCTGCTGTGTTAAGCTATCGCCGGGCATAACACCCTTGAAATTCGGGAACAGGTCAGTCAGTGAATGGTCGCTTCCGGGCTCAAACACAAAGCTACCGGCATTGCCACTGTAAGTCACCTTCCCGTCTGCCGCAAACACCGTTACGGTAGAGGAAAGGAGAAGAACGAACGTTAATAGTAGTGTAAGTATTTTCTTCATCTATACATCCTCCTCATTCTGCGGGCCAACCGGAGGCGGTATAGGTCTTACCGTCTGTAATGGGGTTGTTTTCACTCTGTACGGCTTGCGCATTGACCGTTAGGGTCAACGTCTTACCGATATAGCTGTTATCCACCTTAGAGCCGACGATCTCAACGTGTGAGAAAACGTTAGGAGTAGTCTGTCCCGGTTCTACAATACCTTTGTAGTAATACCAACCATCACGAAGCTCCCAATACTCACTGTTAATGTTCAGCTTGAAGCAATCCTCTGCGGAAAGCTCCTGAGAATTGATGCCGTACACGATCTTAACCCGCAGGTAAAAGGGGTGCTCGCAAACACTTTCGATATTAACCTCTTTGCTCACCACGTCGCCCGGAAGAATATATACGCCCTCCTGCGGGAACTCGGTTCCCTGGTCGGTCATCTCGTGAATGATGAACTTGATATTACCGGAGGTCACAACATTGGTGGCTTTTCCGACTGTTGAGTAGTATGCAAGGGTTGCCTGGCTCATAAGGGTTATGAGTGCTGCCATAAGAGCAACAACAACGACTTTCATTTTGATCTTGCCTAACATAATGTCCTCCTTTCGGGGTTTTGAGTTATTAACTCAGCAATCAAAAGACACAAGCTTTTTTTCTTATGCCCTTTGATCGCCGCCTAACTCCCACAAGGAGAGTTAGGACGGACTTTGTTATCCGTTTATACGGATATAGTATTCATTTTAGGATTAGTTAAAAACGATGCAGTCAGCAATGCTGGTTGCCCAGCTGGGCAGTTCAACAGTGATGTAATTTGCATAGTTCTCAGCAGTCAGCACAACACCTTCACAGTTGCAGTTAGTCAAGGTAACCGTATTACCGTTAGCCAACGAACTTAGATCAATATAGAAGTTCTTCTCGAAGGTGCAGTCAGTAAAGCTTGCCTGACCGTAGGGTCTGATCAAACGGTCATAATCCGCGCTATAGCCGTAATTCTGCCAGCACTTGGTAGAATTTTCGCCGAACTTACAGTTCGTGAAGGATACGGAATCCAGACCTGCCAGACTGGTCCAGCCATTGACAGTAGAATTGGTAACGATCAGATCCTGACCATTGTGCTCTGCGGTGTTGATCGCGTAGCCAGGACCGTCGATCACAACGTTGTCAATGATGACGTCCTCGGTAGGAGCATAGATTACGATTCCGCGACCGCCGCCAACAATGGTAAGATTCTTAATGGTACCGCCGTGGGTAACAATCACATATGCACTTGAACCGGTTTCGGTCAAAGTGTTACCATTGCCGTCCAGCGTGCCACCGTATTGTGCTACGCCAACCTTGTTGCCATACGCTTCTGTTATACCGTTCGTGGTAATAACCTTTCCGGTAAGGGTTACATCATTTGCCATGACAACATCGCCGCCGTTTGCAACAGCAGTTTCAAGAGCGGTAGCGTTCTTTACCTGAGTCACCGAAACCGCATCACTGCCGTCAGCCTCCCCACCGAGAACCTTAACTTCGTAACCATATGCAGAGGTCTGAGCAGCATAAACTCTGGCAGCTACAGTTGTATTCTTAACGTAAATGGTAATGCCGGTTGCGTCACCGTTATCGGAATGGGTTGCAAACTGGCCACCTGCGAAAGTTACATCATCACCGAGGAGATAGATGCTGGTAAGATTGGGGCAAGAACGGAATGCGTTGTTATCAAATGCTACGTTACCCTCTACCGTAACAGTAGTAAGGTTTGCCATATCTCTGAATGCACCCTCACCGATAACTTCAACATTAGCAGGAACAGTAAGCTCATCCATACCAGTCTGTCTCAAAGCCTGTGCGCGAATGGCCTTAAGAGTAGAGGGGAAATTGATAGAAGTAAGAGTCTTAACACCGGTAATAGCTCTTGCCTTGATCTCCACTAAACCTTCAGGAAGAGTAATGCTCTCAATAGGAGAGGACTTGCTGAACACAGGTACAGCTCCGTCGTATACATCCCCCTGACCGAGAATAGTCACATCATCCGGAACGGTAAAGCTTGCGCCTACGTTGCCGTAAGGAACGCTCGCAAGCACGACATTACCATCAATGGTATAATGGTAGGTGTTTCCTTCGATAACCTGAACGTCTATGTCGGGGATTACGATATCATCGTAATTCTCGTCAAATGCGTCCTTCTCCACGTTGTCCTGCGTTGCCATCAGAACAACGGAGAAATCGGAGCCGATGGCGAGGTTCTGATACTCGTTGCCGGCATCCTCCTGCATCTTGAGAGCAAGAGTAATGGTGTGCTTTTCGGTTGCCTTCAAGTTACCGGAAGCAGTAGTGCTGATGTTTGCAAGAACCTCTGTCAAGGTACCGAGCTTGTTAGCATCGGTAAGCGCAGAACGGCCATCAACCTGAACAGCAGGATCAACATAGTAAACATCGATCACGTCTGCGAGATCAGAAACCTCACCGTTTGCCATAATTTTAAGCTGATATTTGAGAGCAAGAGTGCCTTCGTTGGCAATCTTGATGTGGCGAACTTCAACATAGCCGGGCTCCCACTTGTCATTGTTGAAGATTGCGCCGGTAGAAGCATCCTTCCAATCAGCGCTATCATCAGCAGGAACATCCTTTGTTCCGTCAGCCCACTCCATTGTTACATCGAGCGTACCGGACTTGATAATGTTACCGGTAGAGGTAACGGAGTCTGTAAACCATGCGAA
>JBGVEZ010000044.1:0-9738 GCA_045120555.1 Eubacteriales bacterium | reverse complement strand
TGGACGTGCGCCTCGGCGTTGCTGCCTGTAGTGTATCCGAAAGCAAGTGCAACGGCGGTAAGTGTTCGCCAATCAAAATCGTTATTGAAGGTTGACAAATTCCAATTTGTCGGTGAAATAGACTCGACAGAGGGCTGACGAAATCAATCGTCAGCTCTAAATTTCGCAATATAATTCATTTTCGGTATTGACAAAAATGCACTTTTAATATATAATATTTGTATTATTACGATTAAGGGAGAGAAATATGGAAAAGAAGCCTGTCATTGTTGCGCAAAGGTTGACCGAGTTGAGAGAAGGAATACACGTATCTCAAGCGAGGCTTGCGGCGGTGTTCGATTTGGATCAGCCTGCGATCTTTCGTTATGAAAGCGGTAAATCCTTTCCGCCATACGGCGTGCTGATGCAGTATGCGGATTTTTTTGGCGTATCGCTCGATTATATATTCGGACGCTGTGACGAGCCGTGCGGACAGTTATACGATGCCAAGCCGAAATCCATCGAGGATGCGCAGCTTTCCGCATTTCTGACGATGTGCTTTGATCCTTCCTCGCCTGCCAATGCGAAACTGAAAGAAGCGGTACGCAGGATCTTGGAGGAGGAAACCCAAAATCGTGAAATATCCAAAGGAGAAACTACAAAATGAATGTAAAAAAAGTAGCGGTGAATGAAAAAACGGTTGCCGTGATTACGGGAAGCGAAAAAATATTGACCGACGTGCAATCGGCTCTTGACCTCATTATGAGTGCAAAATATGAGGTCGGAACAAATTTGATTGCCATTGAAAAAAGTGCCGTGGCAGAGGATTTCTTTATTCTTAGCAGAGGACTTGCCGGAGAAATACTCGAAAAATTCATCACCTATCAAGCAAAGATCGCGATCTTTGGGGATTACTCGCACTACACAAGCAAGCCGCTAAAAGACTTTATCTATGAGAGTAACAAGGGCAAGGACGTGTTCTTCGTTGCAACACAGGATGAAGCTGTCCGGATGCTGACACGGTAATTCCAATTTATCGGTGAAATAGACTCGACAGAGGGCTGACGAAAAAATCGTCAGCCCTCAAATTTTGCGGTGCAGTAAGCAAAGAAAAACCTAAATTATTCAGCAATTACTTGATCGCCTAAAAGAATATCTCCATCCTTCGTAGGGAAATAAACTTGCTTTGCAGGGATATAGTTGTATGCCCAATCCTTCAGTTCGAACAAAGCTGAAAGTTCATTCGGAATATCGAGTTCAGCATCTAATCCGGACACTATTTTTTGCAGGTATTTCATTTCTATGATAAAAAGTCCTCCAAGAGCATTGAGTACTTTTTCTAATGATGCGTCGCTCTTATTGGATGTTCTGCTATGTTTGATTTTATCGAAAGACTCCCACCATGGCAATGATTGTTTTGCTCGAGTCGCATCCCAACCGTCAAAAGGTTTTATAGTTATATTATAATTGATAATCTCAACCTCTTGAGTAACTATAGATGGAAAATCAGAAAGTACAAAATTTGCATAGTCGGTAATAAATTTGTAATCATCTGGGTTATAAGAACAATAAACCTTAAAAAAAGAATCCAATTCGGAACCTATTGCCTGTAATAAATTGGCATATTGATTTGAAAAAGTAGTAAAATTATTATTATCCAAATCAACATACTGTAGCGTATTAACAAATTGCTTTTCAAGCATCAAATAATACTGCCAATAATCCTTTAAAAATTCCTGTCGTGTCATATGTCCTCCTGTAATAAAAACATTAAAAGCCGCAAAGCATCCCCTACTTTGCGGCTTCGATTTTGCGGTCAAAGCCGCAATTTTGGTCGGAGTGACAGGATTCGAACCTGCGGCATCGACGTCCCAAACAAATCTGCACCGATTTTTTCCTTGATTTACAAGGCTTTTCGGGGCTTTTGAGTCCAAAAACGATGCTTTCGGGTGCTCTTATTCGCACTGTTTCCACGTAGTCCAACTCTGTAGATGGTCAAAACTGAGGTCAAACTCGTTTTGATGGGATATGGATGCTATCAGGAAATCGAAAATCCGACTCCACATAAATTCTTTTTCTGCCGTTATTATAGCATACTTCAAAGTGATAGTCAAGAGCCTTCTCTCAACACTAAAAATTTGCATCGCAGAAGTCAAAGAAAAGCCCCGTGAAAAAAGCCCGGATTTATTTTCGAAAAAGTGCTGGACTTTCGCTCTCTTCTGTGGTATGTTGTTGTGCTGACAGAAAAGGAGGCACAACCTATGAAAAGTATGATAAACGAACTATGGCACGGAAACATAATACCGCAAGAGGACAGCAGAAACAACTCAAAGGAAATGAAAGAACTCCTCGGATACATGGCACGGCATCACGAGGACTTGGAGAAAAGCTTCACGGACGAGCAGAAAGAAACCTTCGAAAAGTTCCACGATTGCTGGAGCGAGTACATGAGCCTCGCCGAAGCAGCCATCTTCGAATACGCCTTTCGCCTCGGAGCGAGGCTCATCATCGAGGTACAGAAGGACAGCGAAGATTGATATATCCGCCCTTGTCTAAGCAGCAAGGGCGGATATAATTTATTGGATATCCTCTCGGTATTGCGTGGGAGTCATTCCGTATTGTTTTTTGAAAAGCTTTATGAAATAGTTTACATCAAGAATACCGCATTCCTCGGCGACCACTTGGATTTGCTTGTCGGAGTGTGACAGAATAAACGCGGCAGTTTCCATTCGCTTACGGTTGACATATTCGGTAAGCGTTTCTCCGCACTCTTTTTTGAACGTAGCGGAGAGATAGCTTGCGTTGACGTTCATAAGCGAGGAAATATGCTTGAGAGAAAGGTCTGCCGTCAGATCAAAGGATATCAACGTGATGACGCGCCCGATCAGGTGAGAATATTTTTTGAGCGAATGTTCCTTTACGAGCAAGCAATATTTGCGTATCATTTCCTTCTGCAGGTTCAGACTATCATCAACGGTACAAAGCTCCTCTATTTTCTTGGCAAAGGCAGAGGATAGACGATTTATGTGCAGTGGATGTACCTCGCCGAACTCTGCCGCTTTTCGCAAAAGAGTATTTAAAATGATAAGATAATTTTTACGGTTTCGGACGCTGTCCGCAAGTCGTTCCTCCGTTCCTTGATTGAGAATCGATGATGCAATCATATCTACCTTGTGAAGCTTGCCTTTACTTACCGCCTCGATCAGCCGTTTTTCGTTCTGATAATTCTGCTCAATAATTTCAAGGGAAAGCGTAGAATTATCGCTTTCAACATCCTCAAATATACCCGAGGTATATACGGGACGTCGTTTATCGGGAATCTCATAGCTGACGGTCTCCACGTTGAAATGATTTTCTCCGCCAAAAATAAAGCTTCCAAGGGTGTCGATGATACTGAACAGTACGTTTTCTTCTTCCACGACGGGTAGACTTCTGTAATAATTTTTCAATTGTTCAAGCTTGGATGCATCAAGGTCAAGCTGTTTTGCCTTTCGCTCGTAATACTCTACCTCGGGAAGTGAAGGAATATACGGCCCCACGAAGAAATAGCGGTTTGTGATACTATCGGGGATTTTGAAAAAGATATAATTGCATCGGTATTCGTCAAAAAATCGGTAGATCGTATTTTCCTTTGCCTCCGTCGGAGAATTGACGAGCAGCTTGGCATAATTGCTTTCTCCAAACAGCATAGCGCGCAGTCCGCAGTCTATCTCATCCGAGATATGATGCTCGGGATCGTCAACGATATGGCTCGATATGTGAAGCTTTCCGAGAAGCATAACGGTAAACTCAAGATCGTGCAGAATATCCACGGTATCGCCTCCTTTTTAAGTATTATACAACAATCTTTATTAAAAATCAAGATAATAACAAAAATAATACTATAAATTCAAATTTTTGTTCTAACCGTTGGTATATATTTTGTGGTATAATTACACTAACCATAAATATATTCGGAGGTAAGCTATGAATAAGCAACTCTCTCTCCGTCCTTTTGGCGTAAAGGACAAGGTTGGCTATATGTTCGGAAACGTAGCCAATGACTTAACATTCATTATGGCAAGTATGTTCCTCACCGTATTCTACACGGACGTTCTGCATATCAATGCGGCTCTTGTAGGTGCGATGTTCCTTATTGCACGTATTGTTGATGCATTCACCGACACGGCGATGGGCAGAATTGCCGACAAGGTAAAGGCAGGCAAGGGTGGCAAGTTCAAGCCCTGGCTCGTTCGTATGTGCGGTCCCGTAGCGCTTGCAAGCTTTTTGATGTATCAGACGGCAGTAGTTAACACAGAGATGTGGGTGCGCGTTGTTTATATGTTCGTAACCTATCTGCTTTGGGGTAGTGTTTGCTATACCGCTATCAATATTCCTTACGGATCAATGGCATCGGTTATGAGTGCGGAGGCGGATGACCGTGCGGCGCTCTCCACCTTCCGCGGTGTGGGCTCTCTCATCCCTCAGGTTCTCGTTGGCGTTGTTATGCCTATGTTCCTTTATACCACGCTTGATGATGGAACAAAGGTCGCTAATGCAGGCGCGTTCCCCATCGTTGCTCTGATCCTTGCAATTGCATCTGCAGGCTGCTATCTGATTTGTTACAAGATGTGTACCGAGCGTATCCCCGTTGACGATTCCAAGAAGGAAAGCGTAACCTTCGGTCAGACCGTTAAGGCGCTCTTTTCCAACCGTGCGCTGATCGGTATCGTTATCGTTTACATCTCCTTCCTTGGCGCACAGATGCTCAATCAGACCATCAACAACTACATATTCAAGGACTATTTCAACAACACGATGGGTCTTACCATCATCAATGCGGCAGGTTTTGTTCCCGCGCTCGCGCTGGCTCCTGCAGCTGTTCCGCTTTCGAGAAAGTTCGGTAAAAAAGAGGTTGGTATCGTTGCGGCTATTATGGGTTCTGTTTCCTATGCGCTTCTGTTTTTCCTCCACACGAGCAATATGTGGCTCTACGTAGTTCTCAGTATTCTCGGTTCTCTCGGATTTGGTCTGTTCAACCTCATCATTTGGGCATTCATCAGCGATATCATTGACGATCACGAGGTAAAGACCGGTGTTCGTGAGGACGGTACGATCTATGCAGTCTGCTCCTTCTCGAGAAAGATCGGACAGGCAATCGCATCCGCAATGGGTGCTTGGTCGCTTGCACTTATCGGCTACGTTGAGGGCGCGGCAAAACAGACAGAGGCAGTTAATAACGGTATTTACAATATCGCTACTCTCGTTCCCGCGATACTCTATATCATCGTCGGCGTAGTTCTCGCATTCGTATATACGCTTGACAAGAAAAAGGTTCTTGAGAACGTGGAAACTCTCAAGGCAAGAAAGAACACAGAAAACACTGACGCTTAATTCGTCAAAGCAAGGGAGTGTCCGTGCAGGACACTCCCCATTTTCATAAGGAGAAAGCATTATGCGACAGATATTGAAATTTAACGATAATTGGGAGTTTCTCAAAGGAGTATCCGAGATGGGCGCCGCAGAGGTAGGAGAATCCATCACGATTCCTCATACTTGGAATGCGACCGACGGTCAGGACGGTGGAAACGACTATTTCCGTGGCACTTGCCTTTACAGAAAGGTGTTCCGCTCCGACTTGCTCCCGAAAGCAAAAAAATACTATCTTGAGATAAACGGTGCGAATTCCTCTGCCGACGTGTATATGAACGGCAAGCGTCTTGCGCATCACGACGGTGGATATTCCACTTGGCGTGTGAATATTACGGGTTATCTCCGCACGGAGAATACGCTTTGTATCTTGGTAGATAACGCTCCCAACGAGGAAGTTTATCCGCAGGTGGCGGATTTCACTTTCTACGGCGGTATTTACCGTGACGTAAACATCGTTTGTGTAGAGGAAACGCATTTTGATCTTGAATATTTCGGCGGCAAGGGACTCGTTATTACACCCGAGATCGCTGAAACTGCGGCGAATGTAAAAATTGACACCTACGTAAACGATATGGAAAAGGGCGACGAGATATCTTTTTGCATTTTTGATGCAGACGGAAATGCAGTCGCACAGTGTCAGAGTGCAACCACAAGCGCCGTTCTGACGATTGAGGACGTACACCTTTGGAACGGTAGAATTGATCCCTATCTCTACACGGCAGAGGTAGCGATCATTCGCGGGGGCGAGAAAATCGATCAGATATCCTCGCGTTTCGGCTGCCGTACCTTCCGTATTGATGCTGAGACCGGTTTTATTCTCAACGGAAAGGAATATCCGCTCCACGGTGTCAGCCGTCATCAGGACAGATGGCAGATCGGCAATGCGCTTCTTCCCGAGCATCACCTTGAGGATATGGATCTCATTTGTGAGGTCGGCGCAAATACCATCCGTCTTGCGCACTATCAGCACGATCCGTATTTTTACGATCTTTGCGACGAGCGCGGTATGGTGATCTGGGCAGAAATTCCTTATATTTCCCGTCATATGAGCGGCGGAAACGACAACACGATGTCGCAGATGCGTGAGCTGATCGTGCAGAACTACAATCACCCCTCAATCTGTGTTTGGGGACTTTCTAACGAGATCACGATGGACGGCGCGAAAGATCCCGATCTGATCGCCAACCATCACAAGCTCAACGACCTTGTTCACGAGATGGACAAGACCCGTCCCACAACGGTAGCTTGTATCTCCATGTGCGATATTGATGAAAAGTACGTTCACATCTCCGACGTGGTATCCTACAACCATTATTTCGGTTGGTACGGCGGAAGCCTTGACGAGTATGGAACTTGGTACGATAAGTTCCACGAAAAATATCCGAACAAGCCCATTGGTTGCTCGGAATACGGCTGCGAAGCGCTGAATTGGCATAACTCGAATCCCGAAAGCGGAGATTACACCGAAGAATATCAGGCGATCTACCACGAATCTCTCATCCGTCAGCTCTTTACGAGAAAATATATCTGGTCCACTCACGTTTGGAATATGTTTGACTTCGGCGCGGATGCAAGAGCCGAGGGCGGTGAGAACGGTCAGAATCATAAGGGTCTTATCACCATCGACCGTAAGTACAAAAAGGATGCGTTCTATGCCTACAAGGCATGGCTCGTCTCTCCCGACGTTGATCCCTTCGTGCATATCTGCGGTAAGCGTTACGTTGACAGAGTAGAGGAAGTTACTAAAGTAACCGTGTACTCAAACCTTCCCGAGGTTGAGTTGTTTGTGAACGGCGAGAGTATCGGCAAAAAGAGCGCCGAGGATCACTTCTTCTATTTCGAGGTTCAAAACATTGGAGAAACCGAGCTTGTTGCGGTTGCAGGTGAATGCAGAGATGAAAGCCGTATTTGCAAGGTTGACAAGATGAATCCCGATTATATTCTGCGTGAGCAGGGAGCGGTGCTGAACTGGTTCGATATCACCGAGGTGGAAGGCAGATTTTCACTTAACGATAAGATCGGAGATATTACAAAGACCTTACGCGGCAAGCTATGGATGATGGGGCTTTTCCTTACCATGGCAAAGAAAATGAGCGGCGGAAAGTCAAAATCAGCCGATAAAGACAAAAAGAAGAAAAAGAAAAAAACGGGGAATCCCGAAATGGGAAGCGGCGTGATGAATATGATTGGAAACTTTACCGTTCTTCGCTTCACGGGTATGCTTGGTATGCGTAACGTTTACTTTA
Source organism: Eubacteriales bacterium (assembly GCA_045120555.1). GTDB lineage: Bacteria > Bacillota > Clostridia > Oscillospirales > CAG-272 > SIG640. Next base: position 2,101 of record JBGVEZ010000044.1, on the reverse strand, counting down.
CCAAGGAAGAGCTGCTGAAGATCAACGCCAAGCTCAACCGTATGAAAAAGCCAAAGGAGAAGAAGTGATATGCCAATGAAAATGACGTTCCGTTGGTACGGCGAAGGAAACGACCGTATCAAATTATCGGATATTAAACAGATTCCCGGAGTTGACGGTATCGTTTGGGCGCTTCACCACAAAATGCCCGGTGAGGTTTGGGAATGTGATGAAATTGCCGAGGTCAAGCGTCAGCTTGATGAATACGGCTTCAATATGGACGTCGTGGAGTCTGTGAACGTACACGACGACATAAAGATCGGTCTTCCCACACGCGACGGATACATTGAAAACTACAAGACCACTATCAGAAATCTTTCAAAGTTCGGTGTAAAGGTTATCTGCTACAACTTTATGCCCATATTCGACTGGACTCGTTCCAATCTGTTCCACCCCGTAGGCGACGGTTCTACTGCGCTGTTTTACGAGAAGAATATGATTCAGGACGATTACAACGCGATGGCGAAGTATATTCTCGACTTTACCGAAAAGTACAACATGTCATTTCCCGGCTGGGAGCCTGAGAGAATGGCAAAGCTTGACGAATTATTCAAAGCGTATGAGGGCGTTGACCACGAAAAACTTTGGGGAAATCTCAAATACTTCCTTGAAGCTATTATGCCCACCTGCCGCGAGTGCGACATCAAGATGGCAATACATATGGACGATCCGCCGTGGGATATCTTCGGACTGCCCAGACTGCTCATCAACGAGCCTAACATCGACCGTTTCTTGAAGATGGTGGACGACGAATACAACTGCCTGACGCTGTGCTCGGGAAGCCTGAACGCTGACCCCAACAACAACGTAGCAGAGATCGTTCGCAAGCATTGCGACAGAATTGCTTTTGCCCACATCAGAAACGTAAAGCACTTTGAAAACGGAGATTTCTCCGAGGCGAGCCACAGAGATTGCGACGGAGATACGGGTATTCTTGAGATACTTAAGGCATATCACGATTGCGGATATGAGGGATATATCCGTCCCGATCACGGCAGACACCTGTGGGATGAAGGACCCGGAAACGTTCGTCCCGGCTACGGGCTTTACGACCGCGCCCTCGGCATTATGTATATGCTGGGCGTTTGGGACAGCCTTGAAAAATTCGATAAGAAATAAGGAGATTTGATTATGATACAGCTTCCTATCAACATAGATTACAGCGGCAAGGTAGTTGTCGTTACGGGCGCGGGCGGACTCATCTGCGGCGCAATGGCAAGAGCTTTCGCTCAGTCGGGTGCTAAGGTAGCGGCTCTTGACCTCAACGAAGAAGCGGTTAAAAAGCTTGCGGACGAGCTTAAGTCAGAGGGATTTATATGCGAGGGATACAAGGCAAACGTGCTTGACCCCGAGGCTCTTGAAGAGGTACATAAGGCAGTCGTCGCTGACCTTGGCGAGTGCGATATTCTCGTAAACGGCGCAGGCGGAAATAATCCCCGCGCTACCACCGACAACGAGTATCAGCACGAGGCAAAGGAGGGCGGCAAGTCCTTCTTTGATCTTCAGGCAGACGGCGTGGATTTCGTGTTTAAGCTCAACTTCCAGGGAACTCTTCTTCCCACCCAGACCTTTGCAAAGGATATGGTGGCAAAGAAGGGCGGATGCATCCTCAACGTTTCCTCGATGAACGCTTACACCCCTCTTACCAAGATCCCCGCATACTCTGCGGCTAAGGCAGGTATCTCCAACTTCACTCAGTGGTTGGCTACCCACTTTGCGGGCACCGGAATCCGTTGCAACGCTATCGCTCCCGGATTCCTCGTTTCGGCTCAAAACTACAAGCTTCTCTTCAACGAGGACGGCACCCCCACCGCAAGAAGCGCAAAGATTCTGAACGGTACTCCTATGGGCAGATTCGTTGACGCGTCCGAACTTCTCGGCGGCACTCTCTTCCTCTGCGATGACAAGTCCGCTTCCGCAATTACGGGTGTAGTTCTTCCCATCGACTGCGGATTTGCGGCATATTCGGGAGTATAAAGATGTTTTTTGACGAAAATCTTTTACTGTATAACAACGCGGGAAAGGCTCTTTATGAAAAGGTAAAGGACTTGCCCATCATAGA
>JBGVEZ010000043.1:0-15938 GCA_045120555.1 Eubacteriales bacterium | reverse complement strand
GGTCAGAGCATGGGCGGCTATGCGCTTTGGCAGCTTGCAATGAGTATGCCCGAGTATTTTGCCGCGATCGCGCCTATATGCGGCGGCGGAATGTATTGGAACGCTCAAAGGCTGAAGAACGTTCCCGTGTGGGCTTTTCACGGAGAGCTTGATGAGGTGGTTTTTGTAGAGGAAAGCATAAAGATGGTCGATGCGGTTAACAAAGCAGGTGGAAACGCGCGTCTTACGATTTTCCCCGATTGCAGGCACGAATCGTGGATCCCCGCCTATTCGGACTATTCACTCTTTGAATGGCTTCTTTCTCATACAAAATAAAAAGAAGGACTGAATCAGTGATTCAGCCCTTTTTTGTTATGCTTCTGCATCCCGATACTTTTCGGATTGCACACGGAACATTTCCGCATATTTTCCGTTCATCGTGATAAGCTCCTCGTGGCTTCCTTCCTCAATGAGCGCACCCGTGTCGAACATATAGATCTTGTCCGCTATCCTCGTTGTGGAAAGTCGGTGGGAGATAAAGATAACCGTTTTTTCCTCGGTGCTTTCAAGGATAGATTGGTTGAGGTTATATTCAGCCATCGGATCAAGGGCGCTTGACGGCTCGTCCATTATAACGATCGGATAATCCTTCGCAAACACACGCGAGATCGCTATCTTCTGCGACTCGCCTCCCGAAAGATTCGTTCCCTTGCTGTTGAATTCGCGTGTCAGATGCGTGTCAATTCCGTCCTTGAGTGAATCGAGCTTTTCAGTAAAATCTGCAGCCTTAAGCGCTGACAGGACGGTTTCTCTGTCCTTTTCTGTATATTCACCGTTCATAACGTTTTCGGCAATCGAGGTAGCGAAGATTTTGAAGTCCTGAAATACCGTACCGATCATTTTTCGGTAGGCGTTCGGCTCGAATTCCTTTATGTTTATACCGTTATAAAGGATCTCTCCCTCGCTAGGATCGTAAAGACGCATTATAAGCTTAATAAGCGTTGTTTTTCCTGCACCGTTGTAGCCGACGATTGCGATCTTGTCTCCCTTCCGTATAGTCATGTTGACATTCTTAAGTACGTTCTTACCGTCCTCCTTTTTCGGTGCCTTGTAGTCCTCATCGTGGAAGCGGTACTTCGGATGTGCGGCAAATTCGTAGGAAAAGCCAACGTTACGAAGCTCAAGCGATTCAAATTCCGGAATTTCGGTGCTTCCGTCCTTTATCTGCGGCTCAAAGCGCATGAATTCAAGATATTTTTCAATGTACAGCGAATGCTTCGGATACTTTGTAAGACGTTCGATAAGGTCGGTAAGCATCCATCGTATATTCCACACAACTCCAACGCTTGCCGCAAAGCCGCCTACAAGAAGAGAGCCGTTTTCAAGGAGCGTTATCATATAAATGATTATCGCAAAGAAGGTCAGCGTGCCGATCGTTTCCCAGCCTAATCCGTACAAAAGAAAATATTTCTTTCCGTATTTTCTCTCAAGCTCGATTATTTTTTCGGTGTTCTCATCGTATTCCTTCATAAGAAGCTCGTCTGCGTGGTTGGTGCGAAGCTCCTTTGCGTAGTCCGAGAGATGGTAAACTCGGTTTATGTAGCTCTTCTTTCGCCAAAGGGGATTCGATTCCTTGCTGTGACGGAAGCTTATCTTATTGCCGATAAGATTACATACGACCGTAACCGCCGACGATACGAACAGTATCACGGCAATCGTTACGTCAACGTTAAGAAGCAGACCGAAAAGTGTGAAAGAGGCAACAAGTCTGTTTATGAGCTTTCCCGTGTCCTCGACAACCTCGATAGCGCGCTTGTCCGATTCGTTCATCGCCCAAACGAAATCGTTATAAAATTCGGGGTCATCGAAGCAGGCAAGATCGAGAGAGAGCGACTTGCGGAACAGCTCCTCGTGCATACGGAGATGCAGCTTCTGTCGCATCAGCTGATTATGTATCTGCCAATACCACCTGTCAAAGGCGTAGGCAAAGGCGTAGAAGAGAGCCATCTCTCCGATGATACTTGCCGCGTATTTAAAATCGTTTCCCGCGTCCACGGCGTTAAGCAGATTGTAGTTGAAAATTGCTGCCGCAGAATTGATAAAGCCCCAGATAATGCCCTCGACTATCATCAGAACGAAATAGTCGGGCGTGAATTTTGCGATCTTGCCGAGCATTATCGCGTTGTTTCTTATTATCGATGAAAATTTCTGTCTTTGCTTCTTAGCCATTATCGCTCACCTCGCTTCCGAGATAATTCTCCGCCTGACGGTGGAACATAGCCGCATATTTTCCGTCCCTTGCCATAAGCTCTGCGTGCGTTCCGATCTCTGCAACCGTACCGCCGTCCATAAGGATTACCTTGTCGGCAAGCACCGCGGACGAAAGTCTGTGCGATATGAAGATAACGCTTCTGCCCTCGGTTGCGCGCATCATGTTCTCGAACATCGTGTATTCCGCGATAGGATCAAGCGCGCTTGAAGGCTCGTCGAGTAGAACGAGAGGCGTGCGATCGGCAAAGATCCTTGCAAGAGAGAGCTTTTGCGCCTCGCCTCCCGAAAGATTTTCGCCCTTGTCGTCAAATTCGCGCGTGAGTATCGTGTCAAGTCCCTTTTCAAAGGTGCTTATCTTAGCATAGCCGCCGCTTTCCTTGAGTGCGTTTTCCACAAGCTCGTAGTCGCCCTCTCTGTACGGACGGAGCAAAACGTTGTCCTTTACCGTCATTGAGAACATCTTGAAGTCCTGAAAAACAGTTCCGAAGAGATCGCGGTAGGACGTAAGCTCAAAATCGCGCACGTTTCTGCCGTCAAGCGTTATTTCACCGTCCTTAGGATCATAAAGGCGCAAAAGCAGCTTGACAAGTGTTGTTTTACCGGAGCCGTTGCTTCCGACAAGCGCGATCCGCTCGCCCTTTTTCCACGTAAAGCTGACGTCATAAAGAGTGTCCTCCTCGCTGCCCTCATATCTGAACGAGAGATTTTTTATTTCAATATCTCCGCCGTCCGTCGGAGCGACCGTATCACCGCCGACAACGGTCGGTTCGTAATCGAGGAAGAATCTTACGTCATCGAGAAAGAGTGCGTGCTCACCGAACTCCGCAAAGTTCTGAACGAGGTTGTTAAGGCAGTAGGAAATTGTTCCTATCGAGCCGAGCACGACAATGCAGTCGCCGGCACTCATTCCGCCGTTTGCAGGTCCGACGCTTATCGCACTCCACACCGCATAAAGCGTTGCTCCGAGAATGGTAATTACCTCAAGTCCGAGCTTTTGAATGTAGCCGTATATCGCCATCTTAAGTCCGTATTTGCGGTATATCTCTTTATATTCGGCATATGTGTTACGCAGGTCGCGGAGCATATTGCGGTACATACCGCCGATGCGCATCTCCTTGGCGTATTCACCGAGGTAGAAGGTGCGGCGAACGTAGCTTGCGCGCCTGTTTATCGGCTTTTTTGCACTTTTAAGATCGTGCTTTGCAACGTTTTCAAGTCTTCTGAATATACCGAGGACGAGAGGGAAGAGTCCGAACAGTATCAGCCACGGGTCTATCGCAAACAGAAGCACCGAGTTTGCCGTAAGCGCAATTACTCTTCCTATGAGGTTGTCAAGCGTCCGCATGACCTTGATTATTCTGTCGTATGCCTCGTCCATCGCCTTTACGTACTTGTCATAAAACGCGGGGTTCTCGTAGCAGGCAAGCTCGACCTTCGCCGATTTCTCAAACAGAATTTTTTCCACGTATGCGCCGACCCTGCGTTGCTTTATAGGCGAGACGACGTTCCAAAACCACGTAAGCGCCGTGTAAAAGATAACGCTAACTATTGCAAGCACCGCAGTGTATAAAACGAGGCTTTTTGCGTCCTCGCCGCCCTCAAGTCCGTTTACTATCTTGCGAAGAAGGTATCCCTCCTCCATAAAGCCGAGAACGCCGTAAATAAGCGACGAGCCGAGGTATACGATCAGATAGAGCGGAGAAGCGGTGAAGATCACCTTCAGCGCAAAAGCGTTGTTCGATACCGTTCTGCCGAGAGACAGCTTCTTTTTCTTTTCCTTTTTTTCTGTGTCATTTGATTTCGTTTCCTTGGTTTCTTCCGCCATAAAGGCTATCACCTCCAATTAAATTCCTTGATTCCATAATTCCTGTGTAGATATGAAGATGCCTCCTTTCCTTTCCGTCGGTGGGAAGGGTACTTTCTACGGAAAAACAAAAAGCACCCAAGCGGGTGCATGATACGGTTATCCCATAGAAAAAACACACCCACATCGGATGTGCAAAAATCACCTATAGATTCTGTTAAAAGCAGAAACGGCAGGCGGAGAGATACACGTCCGATAAAAACAAATTGTTGACATTTGAGCAAAAAAAGTATTTATTTGTCACGGTTTCCGCCTCCTTTCATAAATTTAAATTTTTTATTGTCTATCGCAACGCATTTATTATAGCACAAGGGGAAGGATTTGTCAATACCTTTTTTAAAATTTCGGAAAATTTTCAGTCCTTTTCTTCGACTTATTGACAAAAACGCTTTCTTGTGGTATAATATATGGTAGTTTGAAAGTCAGCTTTTGAAAGGATAAAATTTATGAGCATAAAAATCGGAATACTCGGATACGGCAACCTCGGGCGCGGCGTTGAATGTGCGGTAAAGCAGAATGCGGACATGGAGCTTTGCGCCGTCTTTACAAGAAGAGATCCCGCATCCCTTGATATACTTACGGAGAGCGCCGAGCGCGTACACGTCTCCGAGCTGCTTTTGTGGAAGGACAAAATAGACGTTCTTATAATCTGCGGCGGAAGCGCGACCGATCTTCCGGTTCAGACACCCGAATACGCAAAATATTTCAACGTTGTGGATAGCTTTGATACTCACGCAAAAATCCCCGAGCATTTTGAAAATGTCGATGCCTCGGCAAAAATCGGCAGTAAGACGGCGGTTATCTCCGCGGGTTGGGATCCGGGAATGTTCTCGCTGAACCGTCTCTGCGCAAACGCAATTCTTCCCCTCGGAAGCGATTATACCTTCTGGGGAAAGGGCGTAAGTCAAGGGCATTCGGACGCTATCCGCAGGATTGAAGGCGTTAAGGACGCAAGGCAATACACCATCCCCGTTGAATCGGCACTTACGGCGGTAAGAAACGGAGAAGCTCCCGTTCTTACACCTCGCGAAAAGCATACGAGAGAATGCTTCGTAGTTCTCGAGCAGGGTGCGGACGCAAAAAGGATCGAAAATGAGATAAAGACCATGCCAAATTATTTTGCCGACTACGACACAACCGTTCATTTTATCAGCGAGGAGGAGCTTTTGCGCGATCACGGCGGAATTCCTCACGGCGGCTTTGTGATAAGAACGGGCAAAACGGGATGGAACAACGAATTTGATAACGTTATCGAATACAGCTTAAAGCTCGATTCAAATCCCGCCTTCACCTCGTCCGTCCTCGTTGCGTGCGCACGTGCGGCATACAGAATGAATTTGGAAGGAAATTTCGGTTGCAAAACGCTTTTTGACGTTCCGCCCGCGTATCTTTCATCCGAAAGTGCGGAATCTCTCCGAAAGAGACTTCTTTAATATTTTATAAAAGAACCGCTGTATGGCGGTTTTTTTATGCGCTTTCGGGGAATGATAATGAAAAAAAGAGGTTTTTATGTGTACAAGTATTGCATATCACGGAAATGGCTTTTGCTTTGGCAGAAATATGGATATCGAATATTCATTCGGTGAGCGGCTTATCGTTTGCGGGCGACGCTTTCCCTTTAATTTCAGGTGCGCGAATACTCTTTCGGAGCATAACGCCATCATCGGTGTGGGGACGGTTATCGACGGCTATCCGCTTTATGCCGATGCAATGAACGAGCATGGGCTTTGCATTGCGGGACTGAACTTCCCCAAATACGCCCATTTCCCGAAGACGGCTGAGGGGAATGCCTTGAAGCTCGCTCCATTTGAGCTTGTTCCGTATCTTCTCGGCAGATGCGCTACCGTAAGTGAGGTCAAGGACTTGCTTTCGTCTGCGCGCATAGTCGATATTCCGTTTTCAAGCACCGTACCGAACGCCACCCTTCATTGGCATATTGCCGACAGAGCTTCCTCGATAACAGTCGAATCGACAAGGGAAGGACTTCGCGTTTACGATAACGGCGTAAACGTTCTGGCAAACAGCCCGAGCTTTGACTTTATGCTTGAGCATCTCGGTGCTTTTTCAAATCTTAATTGCGGAATTGACGGTGAAAGGACATCCCTCGGCTACGGCGCGGTCGGACTTCCGGGCGATCTTTCATCGGCGTCGCGCTTTGTAAGGGCGGCGTTTTTGCTCGGATGCTCTCCGAGGGAGCTTTCTTGTGAGACGGCGTGTGATCATCTGTTTTCACTCCTTGCTGCCGTTGCCATGACCGACGGTGCGGTAACCGATGGGGAAGGGAAAACGCACAAAACGGTATACGCCTCATGTATGTATCCTGACGAAGGAAAATATATCATAAAGCAAAACGGATACCTTACGCCAAGTTCATTTTCACTTTCGGATTTTGAACTTTCCTGCGACCGCACGTTTTGCCTTGACGTGTTTTGAAAATATTTTTTCCCATTTTGCAGTAAAAGAAATTTTACTGCTTTTTTTATAAAAAAACGAAGTTTTTATAAAAAAGCTATTGACAAATGAGATCTTTTGCGGTATAATATATGCATTACTTTAGTTAGCTAAAGCGGAGTTTGTGAATTTATTAAAGGACGGTAACATCTATGAGCAGTTGGCATACGGGCGAGACGGATGAATTGTTTGAAGCGATCCTTTCGCTGAAGAACGTTGACGAATGCTATGCGTTCTTTGAGGACGTATGTACGGTCAAGGAGATAATAGAAATATCACAGCGATTGAAGGTTGCGAAGATGCTTTCGGCAGGTGTGAATTACAGCACCATATGTAAGGAAACGGGCGCAAGCACCGCAACGATAAGCCGCGTAAGTAAGTGCCTTGAAAACGGAAGCGGCTATAAATTGGTTCTCAGTCGTGTTGATGAGAACGCATAAGGGCTCAGTAAACGAAAGGACTTCATTAAAATGATTGACGGTAAGATCCTGAAAAATGACGAGAGAGCGGTATATAAGCTTCGTTCTCTTTACAGAAAATTCGGCTATATGCCGTTTAAAATGAGCAAATTCGAGGAATATGAGCTGTACGTAAGAAACAAGGATTTCCTTGTAAGCGACCGCATCATAACCTTTACCGATACAAACGGAAGACTCCTTGCTATGAAGCCGGACGTTACACTCTCCATCGTAAAGAGCAGGGAGGACAGGAAGGGATCAAAGCAAAAGGTCTATTATAACGAAAACGTTTACCGCGTTTCCGGCAATACGCATCAGTACAGAGAGATAATGCAATCGGGAATCGAATGTATCGGTGACCTTGACGCGTACGACATTTACGAGGTAGTGCTGCTTGCGGGAAAGAGCCTTTCCGAAATATCGGAAAACTACGTGCTTGACATATCTCATCTCGGAATTCTCAACGCCCTTCTTTGTGAGGCGGGCGGCTCGGAGGAGCAGAGACGCGAGATCTCGCATTACATCGCGGAGAAGAATACGCACGATATGCAAAGAGCCTGTGAGCGTTACGGTATAGCTCCCAACGTTACGGCGAAGATAACAACGCTTATCGCCACCTATGGCAAGCCCTCTGACGTTTTGCCCGCACTGAAGGATATCTGCACGTCCGACGAGGCGGTATCCGCGCTTGACGAGCTGTGCGTGCTTTGCGACATGCTTTCGTCAACAGACGTCGGAAACAATATTTTTATAGATTTCTCGCTTGTAAATAACCTCAGCTACTATAACGGAATCGTCCTTAAGGGCTTCGTTGACGGTATATGCGAGGGCGTGCTTACGGGCGGTCAGTACGATAATCTTATGCAAAGAATGGGAAGGAGCAGCAGAGCTATCGGATTTGCAGTCTACCTCGACCTTCTTGAAGGACTTGACGGCAGGCGCGAGGAATATGACGTTGACGTGCTCGTGCTTTATAAGAACGGCACCGATCCGAGAGAGGTAATGAAGAGGGTGTCCGAATACACCGCGCAGGGACTCAGCGTCAGTGCGCAGAAGAGCATTCCCGAGGGATTGCGCTACGGTATGCTTTCGGAGCTTTGATGGAGGAGATCTTATGATAAACGTTGCATTACCGAAGGGAAGACTCGGTGAAAAGGTCTACGCCATGTTTGAGGCGGCAGGCTACGAATGTCCTTCGATTAAGGAAAATAACAGAAAGCTTATATTTGAAAACCCCGAAAAGGGAGTGAGGTATTTCTGGGTGAAGCCGTCCGACGTCTCGATCTACGTTGAACGGGGCGCGGCTGATATCGGCGTTGCGGGAAAGGACATTCTTCTTGAATACGAGCCCGAAATATACGAGCTTCTTGATCTTAATATGGGTAAATGCCGTATGGCAGTGGCGGCAAAAAAGGATTTTTACGACGACGGTGAGAAAACGCTCCGTGTCGCAACCAAATTTACAAATATTGCAAAGAATTATTACGCAAGCATCTGCCGTGACATCGATATTATAAAGCTGAACGGCTCTATCGAAATCGCACCCATTCTCGGTCTTTCGGACGTCATTGTGGACATTGTGGAAACAGGCACGACGCTTAAGGAAAACAATCTTGAGGTAAAGGAAACGATAGTACCGATCAGCGCGCGTCTTATCGTAAATAAGGCAAGCTTCAAATTCAAGCAAAAGGAAATAGAGAATATTACACAAAAGCTCAGAGAACAGGTAAAAGCAGATGATTAAGATATATAAATACGGCGAGGTGCCGAATTCGGAAATATTCGCCAGAGATAACATTGCAAAAGGCGTTGAGGGCGTTGTATCGGAAATCATAGCGGACGTTGCAAAGCGAGGCGACGAAGCGCTTTTTGAATACACGAAAAGATTCGATAAGGCGGAGCTTACCGATCTTGAGGTTTCTCCCGAGGAGCTTTTGGAGGGATATGATTCGGTTGATCCCGACTTTCTCAAATTACTGCGCGAGGCGGCGGAGAACATACGCGCCTTCCACGAAAAGCAGAAAAGAAACAGCTTTATTATATCCGAGAAGGACGGTGTTGTCCTCGGTCAGAAGGTAACGCCCATAGAAAAGGTCGGGCTTTACGTTCCCGGAGGCACTGCGGCGTATCCTTCAACCGTTCTCATGGATTGCATTCCCGCCAAAATTGCGGGCTGCTCACAGCTGGTTATGGTAACCCCTCCCTCGGCAGACGGTAAGGTCAATCCTGTAATTCTTGCAGCTGCTGTCATTGCCGGCGTTAACAGAATATTCAAGGTCGGGGGCTCGCAGGCAATTGCGGCTCTTGCTTACGGAACCGAAACTATCCCGAAGGTCGATAAGATCGTAGGTCCGGGTAACGCGTACGTTGCAGAGGCGAAAAAGCAGGTGTTCGGCAGGGTATCAATCGATATGATCGCCGGTCCGAGTGAGATACTCGTTGTTGCGGATGCTAAATCAAATGCAAAATTCGTAGCCGCAGATCTTCTTTCTCAGGCGGAGCATGACAGAATGGCAAGTGCCGTACTTGTAACCGACAGTTATGATTTTGCTCTTTCGGTCAGTGACGAGCTTGAACGTCAGATCCCGTTACTTCCGAGGGGCGATATAGCAAGAGCGTCGATTGATAATAACGGCAAGATAATCGTGGCAGAGAATGATATTTTAAAGGCGATCGACATCGCCAACGAGCTTGCGCCCGAGCATCTTGAGCTTTGTGTTGACAATCCCTTTGATTACCTCGACAAGATAAAGCACGCAGGATCTATATTCCTCGGAAGATATTGCCCCGAGGCACTCGGAGACTATTTCGCAGGCCCGAACCACACACTACCCACAAGCGGAAGCGCGAGATTCTCCTCTCCGCTTTCGGTTGACGATTTCGTGAAGAAATCGCAGTTTACGTATTACACAAAGGACGCACTCAAGGCGGTTTCGGATAAGGTGGCTTGCTTTGCGGAGAAGGAAGGACTTTCCGCCCACGCAAGAAGCGCGACTGTCCGCTTTGATGACGAAGAATAATTACTATGAGCAAGTTTTTTTCAGAAAGATATAAAAGCCTTACCCCGTATACGCCGGGTGAGCAGCCGAAGGACCGGAAATTCATAAAGCTCAATACAAACGAATCCCCCTTCCCGCCATCACCCTCGGTAAGCGCGGCGGTGGCGAGAGAGTGCGAAATGCTTCAGCTTTACAGCGACCCCGAAAGTGCCGTACTCACACGCAAATTTGCCGAGCTTTGCGGCGTTTCGGAGAGGAACGTTATTATGACGAACGGCTCGGACGAGGTTCTTAACTTCGCATTTATGGCGTTTGCCGATGAAGAAAGACCGCTTCTTTTTCCCGATATCACCTACGGATTCTATCCCGTTTTTGCAAGCCTTAACCGCATCCCATATAAGACAGTTCCGCTTCGTGACGATTTCACGGTAAATGCCGAGGACTATATTCGTGAGGGAAAAACGGTCGTAATCGCAAACCCGAATGCTCCGACGGGAATCTATCTCCCTCTTTCCGCGATCGAAAAAATCGTTGCGTTTGACCGCGAGCGTGTGGTTATCGTTGACGAGGCTTATATCGATTTTGGCGGTGAGAGTGCGATATCACTTGTCGGAAAATACGATAACCTCCTCGTTACGGGTACGTTTTCCAAATCCCGTTCGATGGCAGGCGCGCGTCTCGGCTTCGGAATCGGAAGCGAGGCACTTATCGCAGATCTTAATACAATAAAATATTCGACAAATCCCTATAACGTCAACCGCATGACGTCAGCTGCAGGCATTGCGGCGATCGACGATAACGATTATTATATGCAGAACTGCAAGCGCATCATCGAGAACCGCGAATATACGACGCGTGAGCTTCGGCGGCTCGGATTTACAGTTCTCGATTCGATGACGAATTTCGTCTTTGCAAAAAGCGATCGCATCGGCGGTGAGGAGCTTTATCTCGCTCTCCGTGAGCGCGGGATACTCGTTCGTCACTTTGGGGCTGAGCGAATCAAGGATTATAACCGCATAACCATAGGAAGCGATGAGCAGATGCGGACGTTTGTTGAAACCGTTGAGAAGATATTGGAGGAAAGAGCATGAGAACAGCAGAGATAACAAGAAAAACTGCGGAGACAGATATCTCCGTTTTACTCGATATTGACGGAAATGGCGGCTATTCAATAAAGAGCGGCTGCGGCTTTTTTGACCACATGCTTATACTTTTTGCGCGTCACGGCAGATTTGATCTGAGCGTCAGATGCAAGGGCGACGTTGAGGTCGATTATCACCACACCGTCGAGGATATCGGCATCTGCCTCGGTAAGGCGTTCCGTGATGCCCTCGGAGATAAGGCGGGCATCAGACGCTACGGCGATATTATTCTTCCGATGGACGAAGCACTTATCCTTGCCGCTGTTGATATTTCGGGCAGAGGCGGCTTCTATGCGGACGTTCCTATACCGAGCGCGCGCGTCGGTGATTTTGACACCGAGCTTTTTGAGGAATTTTTCGTTGCCTTCACGAGAGAATCCGGTATAACTCTCCACGTTCGTATGCTTTCGGGAAGAAACACACACCACATAATCGAGGGCGCATTCAAGGCGGTTGCAAGATGCCTTTCGGCCGCATGTGAGATCGACGAAAGACTTTGCGGCGAGATCCCCTCAACCAAGGGAACACTTTAAAGGAACAGTAAAATGATCGCAATTATAGATTACGGCGTGGGAAACCTCTATTCGCTCACGTCATCATTCAAATTTATCGGCGCAGACGTTACCGTCACATCGGATGCGGACGTTATCCGCTCGGCTGACAAGCTTATTCTGCCCGGTGTCGGTGCGTTTGAGGACGCGAGAGAGAAGCTCAGAGCCAAGGCACTTGACAAGCTCATCATCGAGGAGGCGGGGAAGGGAAAGCCGATCATGGGAATCTGCCTCGGGATGCAGATGCTCTTTGAGCGCAGCTTCGAATATGGCGAGCATGAGGGACTCGGTCTCCTGCGTGGCTCGGTTATCGGTATGCAGGGCAGGATCCCCTCAGAACTTAAAATTCCGCACATCGGCTGGAATGCGCTCCACATGACGAGAGAGCATCCGCTGCTTAAGTACGTAAGTGACGGCGACTGCGTGTATTTTGTCCATTCCTTCTACGCTGACGGCTGTGAGGACAGCCTCATCGCATCCGCCGAATACGGTATTGAGATAACGGCGGCGGTTGCCAAGGGAAATATTATGGGCTGTCAGTTCCATCCCGAAAAGAGCGGCAAGGTCGGACTTTCCATTCTTCGCGCGTTCTGCGAGCTTTGATCGGAGGTAACAAAATGATAATCTTACCTGCAATAGATCTTTACGAAAAGAAGGTGGTGCGCCTTTATAAGGGCGACTACGCCAACATGACCGTTTACAGCGACGATCCTTTATCCGTTGCCAAGGACTTTGAGGCGTCGGGCGCGGAATGGATACATACGGTCGATCTTGAGGGTGCCCGTGACGGCACAACACCAAACCTCGACGTTGTTGCCGCCATAGCAAAGGAAACGTCACTTAAGGTCGAGATAGGCGGCGGTATCCGAAATCTTGAAACGGTGGAAAGATACCTCGCGGCAGGCGTTTCCCGCGTTATAATCGGTACTGCGGCTGTCACAGATGAGGAATTCCTCATAAGGGCAACCAAGCTCTACGGTGAAAAAATTGCGGTCGGCGCGGACGTTCGTGACGGTCGCGTTGCCATAAAGGGCTGGCTTTGCGATTCGGGCATAGAGCTTTCCGATTTCCTTATGCGTATGCAGAGTCACGGTATAAGCACCGTGATCTGCACTGATATCTCAAAGGACGGTGCGATGAAGGGAACGAATCTCGGACTTTACGCAAGGCTTGCAAGAGAATTTGATATGAACGTCGTGGCTTCGGGGGGCGTTTCCACAATAGAGGACGTTAAAGCACTCCGCGAAATGAAGCTCTACGGCGCGATAATCGGAAAGGCTTATTACACGGGAGCGATAGACCTTCGTGAAGCGATAGAGGTGGCGAAATGATAACCAAAAGAATTATCCCCTGCCTTGACGTCCGAAACGGAAGGGTCGTCAAGGGCGTGAACTTTGAGGGCGTTCGTGACGTTTCCTCACCCGTTGAGCTTGCGCGCTACTATTCGGATTGCGGTGCGGATGAGCTTGTATTTTACGATATCACCGCATCCTACGAGGGGCGTGCGCTCTTTACCGATATACTTACTGATGTCGCAAGTCAGATATTTATTCCGCTAACGGTGGGCGGCGGTATCAACACGCTCGACGATTTTGACCGTGTGCTGAAATGCGGCGCGGATAAGGTCAGCGTCAATTCGGGCGCGATCAGAAATCCCGAGCTTATACGCGATGCCGCACGACGCTACGGTGATCAGTGCGTGGTCCTCTCGGCAGATATAAAGCGTGTTGACGGAAGATTTTGCGTT
The DNA here is from genome assembly GCA_045120555.1 of Eubacteriales bacterium. Classification (GTDB taxonomy): domain Bacteria; phylum Bacillota; class Clostridia; order Oscillospirales; family CAG-272; genus SIG640. The sequence goes on along the minus strand of JBGVEZ010000043.1, from coordinate 2,476 downwards.
TTTGCCAAGGGCGGCCGTGAGAACACCGGCATCGAGGCAATTACGTGGATAAAGCGTTGCGTTTCGATGGGCGCGGGCGAGGTGGTCGTTAACTCAATCGACACCGACGGTGTAAAGGGCGGCTTTGATATCGAGCTGCTTTCGGCGGTCTGCGACGCGGTCAAGGTACCCGTAATTGCATCGGGAGGTGCGGGATGCGTTCAGCATTTCGTCGATCTCTTTACGGCAATCCCCGATATAGATGCTGGTCTTGCCGCCTCCATCTTCCACTTTGGTGAGGTCGCTATCCCCGACCTTAAGGCGGAGCTTAAAAGCAATAACATTATAGTCAGGAGTTAAATTATGATAAACATTGACGAGCTTAAATTCGACAAATACGGCCTCATTCCTGCCGTTGTCGTTGATTCGATAACGAAGAAGGTGCTTACGGTTGCCTATATGAACCGTGAAAGCCTTAAAATAACCATGGAAAAGGGTCTGACCTGCTTCTACAGCCGTTCACGTAACGAGCTCTGGCTCAAGGGCGAGACGAGCGGAAACTATCAGCACGTCGTTTCGATTACAGCCGATTGCGACAAGGACGCGCTTGTCGTAGTCGTTGAGAAGGACGGTCCTGCCTGCCACTTCGGAACAGATTCCTGCTTCACGAACCCCGTGTGGGAGAGCGACGAGCTTTCCGAATTCAGTATCGGCGGTCTTTACGAGCTTCTTGAGGGCAGAAAAGCCGAAAGACCCGAGGGCTCTTATACCACCTATCTCTTCGACAAGGGCATCGACAAGATCCTCAAAAAGGTTGGCGAGGAATGTACCGAGGTCATCATCGCGGGCAAGGCGGACGATAAGAAGGAGACGGTCTATGAGATCGCCGACCTCGCCTACCACGTTATGGTGCTGATGGTGCAGATGGGCATCACAGTCGAGGACGTGCACCGTGAGCTTGCCTCCCGTCATATTATCGACCATAAGGTCAAGCAGGAAAAAATGACAAAGTAATAAATTGTTAACCAAATGTTCGGAAATATCTGTAGATTTTGGGGACAGAATGTGGTATAATATTACCCGTCAGTGTTATTAACGCAGAGGGTCCACCTGTTCCCATTTCGAACACAGAAGTTAAGCTCTGCAGTGCCGACAATACTTGGCTGGCGACGGCCCGGGAAGATAGGTCAACGCTGACATTTTTGTTGCCGCAGTCATTGCGGCTTTTTTTATACAACCACAAAACGAAAGGACTGTAACTATGACCGCGTTTGCCGAATGGCTTAACACTTTTTTTTACGCTTATGACGCCGCAATCCTCACCGCGCTCCATTCACTTGCCGAAGCTTGCGGAGGATTCTTTACACCGTTTTTCGCTCTGATCACCCTGCTCGGTGAGAAGGGAATTATCTTCTTCCTCGCCGCCGCCGTGATGATGCTCTTCAAGAGAACGAGAAGGATCGGTGTCTGCCTCTTCGGAGCGGTCTGCTGCGGCGCACTTATTACGAATATCTGCTTAAAGGACCTTATCGCAAGGCCGAGACCTTTTGAAACGGTGGAGCTGTTTAAAAGCTTCTGGGAGTTCGTCGGCTCGCCTGCCGAGGACGGATTCTCATTCCCGTCGGGTCACGTTACCGCTGCCGCTGCGGGTGCTGTCGCGCTTGCACTATGCTTTGGTAAGAAATATATCGCCCCTGCCGCCGCTTGGATCATTCTCATGGGCATCTCGAGAAACTACCTCATGGCGCATTACCCCTCTGACGTCCTTTGCGCAATGATAGTCGGCGCCGTCTCTGCCATCGTCGCCTACTACATCACAAAGCTCATTTACCACATCCTCGAGAAATATAACAGCAATAAATTCTTCGCCTTCGTACTTAACTTCGACGTCGTCGCGCTCTTCAAAAAGAATTGAATTTTCAGTGAGGCTTGTGTGATAGCCTCCCTCAAGGAGGGAGGCACATCGTAGGGCGGGGGCAAGCTCGGAACCCCCAAAGCTCGGCTTCGCTCGCTTCGGAAAACCCCACGCACTCCCGCCTCCCGGTGAGTACCGGAGACTAATTAGGCTTCGCCCCTGTATCGTTTGGGAACTTGCAGAAGTTCGGTTCTGCAAGTTCCTTTTTTCTACGTGAGGCTCTCCCTTTGGGAGAGCTCCTGCGGAGCAGGTGAGGTGGATGGATGAAGAAATCATTGTTTACGTTGCGGCACCTTATACAGCCCTCTCTGCCTCGTTCCTCGGCACCTCTCCCGATGGGAGAGGCACGCCTTATCCACCGCCTCATGACCCCCCAAAGCTCGGCTCTGCTCGCTTCGGGGAACCCCGACCTTAGTCCCCCTTCTCCGCAGGGGAAGGTAATAAAAAGGTTGGTACTGTGTGATACTGCGTACCAAATTTGTTTGTGGTATAATATATACACGGACCGTCGGGGACGCCGGTCCCTACGATTTGACGACGCCCTCCACGCAAACCTCACGTAGAGAAAAGGAGCTTGCGAAA
>JBGVEZ010000042.1:0-2473 GCA_045120555.1 Eubacteriales bacterium | reverse complement strand
AAGGTCAATGTTGTCAACGAAAAGGTCGAATCGATTCTCTCCGAGCAGGGAAGAGTTGTCGGTGTTAAAACGCAGTCGGGCGAGCACAGATTTGATGCTGTAGTTCTTGCAACGGGTGGAAAATCCTATCCGCTTACAGGCTCTGATGGGAACGGTTACAGTCTTGCAAAAGCACTTGGACATACGATAATCAAGCCTTTACCGTCTCTTGTACCACTTGAGGCATACGGCTCTCTTTGCAAGAGGCTTCAGGGACTTTCTCTTAAGAACGTTGGAATAAAATTTATTGAAAAGCAAACGGGTAAGGTGCTTTACGAGGATTTTGGTGAAATGATGTTTACTCATTTTGGTGTTACCGGTCCTACGATACTTTCCGCAACGTCTTATATAAGAAGAGAAAATTATACGGGAATAACGTTGTCTATAGACCTTAAGCCTGCACTTGACGAGAAAACACTTGATAAACGTATTCTTTCGGATTTTTCCGAAGCTAATAATAAGGATTTTGTCAACTCACTTTCGAAGCTTCTTCCTGCAAAGCTTATAGATCCACTTATCGGGCTTACGGGAATTGATCCGAGAAAAAAGGTCAATACCGTTACAAAGGAAGAACGAAAGCGCATCGTCGATCTTCTGAAGGGCTTGACGGTTCCGCTTAAAGGTCCGCGCCCGATAGACGAGGCGATCGTTACAAGCGGTGGGGTTTCTACAAAGGAGATCAATCCGGGCACGATGCAATCCAAAATAACAGACGGACTGTATTTTGCCGGTGAGGTGATAGACGTTGATGCGTATACCGGCGGCTTCAATATACAGATCGCTCTTTCAACGGCGTTTCTCGCCGCAAGACATATCTCGGGTAGAGATTTTGCAGATTTAACGGAGATATAATACTTATGATAAGAATTGCAATAGATGGTCCCGGAGGTGCGGGGAAAAGCACGATAGCCAAAGCACTTGCAAAGAAGCTCGGCATAGTTTACGTTGATACCGGAGCACTCTACAGGACTGTCGGCCTTTATACCGATATGTGTTCAGTTGATCCTTCGAACGTTGATGCGGTTGCGTCACTTCTTCCGACTCTTACTATCGAAATAGCGTACGAGGACGGAGTACAGGTCATCTACATGAACGGACGTCGGATAACCGACGAAATCAGAACTCCGAAAATGTCAATGTATGCTTCGGCGGTTTCTGCAATTCCGGCAGTTCGTAATTTTCTTCTTCAAACGCAGAAAAGCATTGCAGAAAAGCAGAGCGTTATTATGGACGGTCGTGATATCGGTACGGTGATAATACCGGATGCAGAGGTAAAGATATTCCTTACAGCATCTCCCGAGGAGCGTGCAATGCGCAGATACAAGGAGCTTCTTGAAAAGGGAAAGGAAAAGCCCTATGAGGAGGTTCTTGCAGAAATGAACGAGCGTGACAGCAATGATTCGCAAAGGGCGATCGCACCTCTTGTTCCTGCCGAGGATGCTGTTATATTCAACAACACGGCATATACGTTAGAGGAAAGCGTTGAGTATATACTTGATATTGTTAAATCAAAAAGTGAGGTTGCGTACTGATGTCGAAGGGGTATAAGATTCTTTATTTCTTTCTCGCTCCGTTTTTCAGACTTATTTGCGGGGTTAAGATCGTGAATCCTCAAAACGAGCCCGACGAACCGTTCTTCATCTGTTCAAATCACTTGTCCGCGCTTGATCCGATCATTATTGCGGCGTGTTTGAAAAAGCATCTTCCGAGATATATGGGTAAGAAGTCGCTGTTCAAGATACCGTTGCTCGGATGGCTTATTAAGGCATTCGGCGCTTTCCCGGTAGACAGAGGGGCGGGAGTTGAAGGTATCAAAAAATCCATAGAGATCCTGAATAACGGTGAGTGCGTTGGAATATTTCCGCAAGGTCACCGCAATCCGGGAGTTGATCCTCGCAAGACCGAAATAAAGAACGGCGTTGGTATGATCGAAGCAAGAACAAAGTCGCTTGTGTTTCCCGTCTGCCTGAAAACAAAGGGCTATAAGGCTCCGCTGTTTCGCCGTACGTACGTGATCTTCGGTGATCCGATACGCTATGAAGAATTTGAAATTAATGAAGAGGATTCTTCTGCGGAAAAGAACAGAAAGATTACGGAATACGTTTTCGATAAGATTTGTACCTTAGGTGAAGCGTATGAATCATAATATATGTGAAATAACCGTATCCAAAAATTCCGGATTCTGCTTCGGAGTTGACCGTGCATGCACATCGCTGCAGAAGGCAATTGATGCCAACACGGACGGTAACGTTGATATTTATACACTCGGTAAGCTTATTCATAACGATACGTTTAACGATCGAATTAAAGCAGAGGGTGTGAATATAATAGAAGAGGCTGATATAGACGGTATAATCGAAAAAGGAAAAAGCTTTCCGGACAGAAAGATCCGCATTTTTATAAGGGCTCACGGTATTCCAAAGACTCTTACTGA
>JBGVEZ010000041.1:0-2368 GCA_045120555.1 Eubacteriales bacterium | reverse complement strand
CTAAAAAAATTATTTATGTCTCTACTGTATATAACGTAAAAAATGCGGAATGTACACCAAAAATCGAGAATTTACAATTTCGACTCAATTATTTCAAGCGGATCTGCCTTTGCGTTACGTACCGATTCGATCGCAACGCTTACTGCGTATTCGTCAACGCCCTCGGGTGCCCAAGAAATCTCGGTAACGTCAAGATCCGCAAGTGTGCTGATGAGCGCAAGTCCTGCAATGAATCTGCCCTTGTCGTAGCTTAAGTGATATCCGTCTCTTGTGAGAAGACCGAGCCTTGACGTGCGGGCGTTTTCGATTGCGGTACCTGTCGGGATGAATTTATCTATCCTCGGGTTTGTCAGTATCACTTCCCTTTTCACCTTGCAAAGCTCCTCGCGCATCCTCGCCATATCGCCGCCGTATGAAATAATCTCGTGATGATCCTTCGTCGGCTCACCGAGCCACGTCATATTGAATGCGATTTTCGCCTCGGGCGCGAGCTCCTTTATGTAATCTATAAGCGAATCGAGCTTTTCATAGCATTCGGGAGAGGTGTATCTGCTTCCGTTCTTTGTACCGTGCTGTATTGCGATCCAATCCCAATCGTCACTTTTTATTGCGTCGCTTATCTTGTATTCAGGTGTACACGACCAGCCGTCGCCCGTGTTAACGTAGTATTTGTATACGGGCATATCGTTGTAGGCGTGGTTGTGGTGCATGTCGATCGAACATCCACCAACGTAAAGAGTGCCGAATTTAATACTCTTTATGCCGAGTGAAATTGCAATGTTTGCGGTATGCTCCATAGTATCAACGGCAAAGCTGTTGCCGACGAAAAGCAGCTTGAGAGATTCGGATGCGTTGTTCATTGGTTTATCCTCCGTAGATTAAAGTAAAAGTGAAAGCCAGAACGGTATCGAAATAAGCGCAAAAACGTGTGAAATCAGCGCAAGCCTTGCTCCCGTCTTGCAGTCCTCACCGACAAGTCTCGGGAAAACGATCGTGTTAAGTCCGCATGGCATACAGGTTATGATGAGTGCCATCGGCTTTATGGCGTCAAGATGAAGAAGCGTGCATACGAGAAATACCGTTCCCGGAATTATAAACAAGCGAAGTGCCGTGAAAATATATGCAGTTTTGTTGCTGATCAGCTCCTTTATCGCAAACGTGGAAAGAGTCATGCCCGTCAGAAGCATACTGAGTGGTCCGACGCATGCGGATGCGGTCGATATTGCCTTCGTGGCGAGTGCGGGAAGGGGCAAGCTCGTCAATCCGCATATCATGCCGAGAATTATCGAAACGGTTATCGGGTTCAGAAGCCTTTTGATCGGATCTTTGCCACCCGTTAGAAGCGCGTAGCCGAAGGTGTAGGTGTAAACGATGAACGGTATCCCAAAGAATATGAATCCCGTAAGCGCCGCCTCACCGAACACCGATTCGATAAGCGCGTAGCCGAGATAGGAATAATTAGTTATGCTGAGTGAATAACGGTAAACCTTCCGTTCATACGGATGCTTTGTGAGAAGCTTCGAGACGAAAAACGCAACAGTAAGAACAACACCGATCAAAATCAGCGAAGCGAAAAGATGCGTGTAGTTCGCCTTAAAATAATCAACGGTGAAGTTCTTCGAGAAGGTATTAAACACCTTGCACGGAAGCAAAAGATTCACAAGAAGCACTGACAGAATATCGCTGTGCGACGCCTTTTCCTTCTTCAGCTTTCCGATAACATAACCGGAAAAGACGAAAATATATAAAATAAGTAACTGTTCAAGCACGAGTAGCATAATGATCTCCGGGAAATGATGATAGTTCTATAATATACTTTATTAATAGCAACAATTGGACGTAATATTAATTTATTTTGCAATATAGGAGAACGAATACAGTGATTCATAATATCTTTTGTAAAAATCCAAACAGCATCTCCCATAAAGCTGCCATAGGAAACGAAGCTGCAAATGCACAGATGAACTCGATTGCCCAGACTTTTCCTGTAAATCCCGACTTTGAAGCTGATTTTATGTTCAGCACGAAGCAAACAACTATTGAAATCAAAGCAAAAGATCCAATAGCATAGCAAAACGAAACAAATCGCGGGTATTCATCTATCACGCCACCGTCAATCGCAGAAGCAAATATAATCCCTGCCAAATTGAGTAGACAAGTCCAGCCGAGACTTAAGAAAAGTGCATATGCGGCAGCAAAAATTGATGCTGTTCTTTTCATGGGAACCTCCTTTACATTTTCATATCAAATTACTTTGTATTTTTTGGATGTCATCCGTAATTATTATAGCATATTATTTAATATTTGTCAATAGTTGTGGCAAACATTATAAAAGGATGTTTGCCACAACTATTGACAAATATTAAAT
>JBGVEZ010000040.1:0-5744 GCA_045120555.1 Eubacteriales bacterium | reverse complement strand
GGTAGTGCAGCTGATTCGTAATCAGCAGGTCGTGTGTTCGAGTCACATCACCAGCTCCACGAAATGCCTCGGCTTTGCCGGGGCATTACTTTTTTAATACGCGCAAATTTTGCCGTTTTCAATATTATAACATATTTTTTTAAAAAAATCAAGACGCAACCGAAACTTTTTGGAAAGAAAATCGGCAGGCGGTGACCTGCCGATAATATTATTTGCTATTCCACGTTATTTTTTCAAGGACGGGAAGGAAATTTTTTCTTTCCGCCGCTGTCTCACTGACTTCTCTTCCGCTTATCGGATCATAGAAATACTGATAACAGAAATAGGAAACGCCAGTGCATTTTTCAAGGGATTTTGTATATTCAAGGCAACGCTTAAGAATATCGTCATGCTCGCGCCATTCGTACATACCCGTTCCTGCGTAGTTATCGACCTTCGCCTTTGCCTTTCCGAGCGACATTCCGATAACAAGCTTTACGGAATCGGTCTTGATTATGCTCTGCCATTCGTTGCAGACCTTAACAAAATCGTAGCTCTGATGCTCAAGTCCGAAATATACCTGCGGGCATATGTAATCTATATAGCCCTCCATTGAGCACCATTCGATAACGTCAGCGTACTGCTTGTCGGTAACGTTCGACATTATTCCCGCGGGGCTGATTCCGAATACAAGCTCCTCGGATACGGATTTCGTCATGCTCCAAAGCCCTGATACGAGCTTATTGAGCTTTTCACGCCGAAAGCCCGTAAGCGTCTTTCTTCCGCCAGATATCCAGTATTCGTTGTATTCCTTTGAGTCAAACGAGACCGCCGTTGTCGGATAGAAATAATCGTCCATATGAAGACCGTCAACCTGATATTTTTCAAGTATCTCTCTTGCACCGTCAATAATAAGACCGCGCACCTCCGCATATGCGGGATTGAGATAGAGCCTGTTGTCAACTACGCAAACAAGCCGTCCGCGTGTGCTTCGGTTCGTATACCATTGCTTTATGAGGTATTTGTTACTTATCGCACCTATCTCACTGACAAGCATTCCTCGCATAGGATTTATCCAGGCGTGGATCGAAAGCCCGCGCTCGTGCGCAAGCTCTATGAATATCTCGATCGGATCGTATGTAAATCCCTTACCGTAAGCACCGCAGGCATACGAGGATGCGGGATAATATTCCGAGGGATACATACTGTCAGCGTACGGACGCATCTGAAGAATGACCGTATTAAAGCCGTTTGCCTTTACGTTATCGAGCATTTTTTCGACAAGTACGGTGTACTGCGCCCTCGGACGCTGTGACGTACCGACACAGTAAACGCTTTTCATATCAAACTGCGATATCCACATCGCCTTCATATCATCGTAATTAAGCACGTCTCTTTCCTCCTTCGGAAAATTAGGCAACATGATTTCGGGAGCCTTAGTCGTTTCCGGTGTCTTCGTTGTTTCGGGAACTCTCGTCGTTTCCGGTGTCTTCGTTGTTTCGGTAATCTTCGTCGTTTCGGGAGTCTTCGTTGTTTCCAATGCCTTCGTTGTTTCGGGAGTCTTTGTCGTTTCGGGAACTCTCGTCGTTTCGGGAATCTTCGTCGTTTCGGGTGCTATCGTTGTTTCGGGTGTCTTTGTCGTTTCCGAATCATTTCCGTCAACGTACATTGCCATAGTCACGAGCTGACCGCATAGTGCGGTTCCGCCGAGCATCAGCATCAACGCCAGAAATGCCGAAAGTATTCCGATAAAAGACCGAAATCCCATCCTTTTCATACTTACCCCCAAAATTGAACTAATACGTAAATTATACAATAAATCGCTCGATTTGTCAATAGAAAAGCAAAAAATATCAAAAAGAAAAATATACCATATCAGCTGAAAGGAGATTTTCATGCTAAGACTAAAAAAATATTTTAAGGGATTATACCTCAGAGCACTGACTGCGCCGCTATTCAAATTCTTTGAGGCGGTGTTCGAGCTGTTCGTTCCTCTTTGTATGAAGGAGATGATCGACAACGGCATAGGAAACGGCGATACATCCGTTATCCTACGTATGGGCGGCGTGCTTGCATTGCTTGCACTTGCGGGGCTTATATTCTCGGTTTCGTCGCAGTACTTCTCTGCGCACGTTTCCACGATGTTTGCCGCGCGTCTGCGTTCCGCACTCTTTTCTCACGTTCAGTACATTTCCGTAAGCGACGGAAACAAGATCGGTAAGGACACACTTATCGCGCGCCTTACGTCGGATACGCTGAAGGTACAGACGGGCGTCAACATGGCTCTGCGCCTCGTTCTGCGCTCGCCGTTCATAGTTTTCGGCTCGACTGTCATGGCGTTTACGGTAAGTCCGCGTTCTCTTCCGATATTCATTGTTACGATAATCCTTCTCTTTATAGCGGTATATGCTGTCATGTACGCAACCGTTCCGCTTTTCGGCAAGGTACAGAAGACCTTTGACAAGCAGATCACACGTGCGAGAGAGAACGTTTCGGGCGCGCGCATAATCCGTGCGTTCGGCAGAAAAGAGGACGAGAAAATAAAATATGAAGAAACGCAGGCCGAGCTTTACGGCATATCCATGGTCTCCTCACGCGTCTCGGCAATTCTCAATCCAGCAACATTTATTATTATAAACGCAGCACTTCTCTTCGTCATTCTGATGGGAGGTGAGGGGGTACACATGGGAGAGCTTACCGACGGTGAGGTCGTTGCACTCGTCAACTACATGTCCCAGATCCTCGTTGAGCTTGTCAAGCTCTCGAACCTCGTTATCACTATAAACAAGGGGCTTGTAAGTGCAAACAGAATCGCTGACGTTATGGACGTCTCCACCGAAAAAGAGCTCCTTTCCGTCGGAAACGAGCTCGAGAACGCTCCCCACTCGATAGAATTCCGTAACGTTTCATACAGATACGCCACCTCCTCCGAGGACGCATTGACCGACATTTCGTTTAAAATCGAGGCAGGTCAGACGCTCGGAATCATCGGCGGAACAGGCTCGGGTAAGTCAACGCTCGCAAGCCTTATCCCCGGTTACGTCCTTCCAACCTCGGGCGAAATACTCATAGACGGCATCCCCGCAGAGCAGTTTTCACCGAAAAGCAGACGTGCGGCTGTCGGATTTGTTTCACAAAAGCCCGCCATCTTTGCGGGAAGCCTTGAGCATAACGTAAAATTCGGTAATCCCTCGGCATCGGACGAAGCAGTAATGCGTGCGTGCGACGATGCGTGTGCCTCCGAATTCATCGCCGATAAGGAGGGTGGACTTGCGTTCGAGGCGGCACAGAACGGAAGCAACCTTTCGGGCGGTCAGCGTCAGAGAATTAACGCCGCACGTGCATTTGCAAGAAATGCGGGGATCGTAATCCTCGACGATGCATCAAGCGCACTCGACAACGCAACCGACAAGAAAATGCGCCGCACGGTAAGAAATATGCCGCAAAAGCCTACGACCGTGATAATTTCGCAAAGATGCGGATCTGTCCGCAAGGCAGACCTTATAATGGTGCTTGAGGACGGCGTATGCGTAGGACTTGGCAAGCACGACGAGCTGCTTTCAAGCTGTGATACATATAAAGAAATCAATGCACTTCAGTACGGAAAGGAGGAGGATGACAAATGAAAAGGACTGTAAACAATTCAAGTGTTCTTAAAAGGCTTATGCGCTACCTCGGCAGATACTCCGTGTATGCGGTCCTCTCCCTCGTTTTCGCACTTATATACGTTGCATCCACTCTCCTCATTCCTATAATCTGCGGTGATGCGATCGATCTTATGATCGGGGAAGGCAACGTTGACCTTGACGGCGTTCTTAAGCTGGCTATCGCTGTCGGAATAGTCGCCGTGATAGGCGGTATCTTCTTCTATCTGCTCACGATCTGCAACAACAAGATCGTGTATTCGGTCGTCCGTGACGTGCGCAGAGATGCGATTAACGGAATACGAAACGTGCATATCTCCTACATCGATTCAAGAAAGCACGGCGATATAGTTTCAAGGATCATCAATGATACCGACCGTATGGCAGACGGACTTCTCCTCGGGTTCTCCAATATGTTTGTTGGCGTTATCACGATCATCGGTACACTTGCGTTTATGCTGAGTATCAACATTCCGATCTCGCTTATCGTTATAGTTTGCACTCCCATCTCCCTCTTCACCGCGCGCTTTATAGCAAAGAGTATACATCACCTTTTCGGTGAGCAGGCGAAAGTAAGCGGTGAGCAGACAGCGTATATCGACGAAATGATCAATAACCGCGACGTTGTTATAGCAAGCGCGAACTACACCGAGGTCATCGAAAAATTTGACACGGTAAATGAATCCCTGAGGCAAAAAGCAAAGAAGGCGGTCTTCTTCTCTTCCCTCACGAATCCGATAACAAGATTTGTAAACAGCCTCGTTTACATGGGCGTAGGTATCGGCGGTGCAATGCTTTGCATACAGAATCCGCTGTTCACCGTCGGTAAGCTTTCCGTATTCCTTTCGTACGCAAACAAGTATACAAAGCCCTTTAACGAAATAAGCGAGGTCATTCCCGAGCTTCAGAACGCGCTTGCCTGCGCTTCCCGCGTGCTTGAAATTATCGACCTTCCCGCAGAGGAGGAATGCTATGATAACGACGGCTGCGAGCTTGACGGAAGCATCAGCTTTACCGATGTTGAATTCTCCTACAGCCCCGAAAAAAAGCTCATAAAGGACTTCAATCTTAACGTTAAGCCCGGTAACCGAATTGCTATAGTAGGTCCCACCGGATGCGGAAAAACCACCCTCATCAACCTCATCATGCGCTTCTACGATCCCATCTCCGGTAAGATCGAGATTTCCGGCAAGGACACAAAAACTATGTCGCGAACGTATCTGCGCAAAAATATCGGCATGGTCCTTCAGGATACCGCTATACTTGAGGGCACGGTACGCGAGGTAATAGCCTACGGAAAACCGGACGCAACCGACGAAGAGATCAAAAACGCTGCAAAGCTTGCAAACGCACATTCGTTCATAAAGCGTCTGCCAGAGGGCTACGATACAAGAATCAGCTCGGACAGCGGTATTTCATACGGTCAGCGTCAGCTGCTCTGCATTGCAAGAGTAATGCTCCTGCTTCCGCCTATGCTCATCCTCGACGAAGCAACCTCGTCCATCGACGTCCTCACCGAAAACAGAATTCAAAGAGCCTTCTCAACACTCATGAAGGGACGCACCTCGTTTGTCGTCGCGCACCGACTTTCAACGATAAAGGAATCAGACCTCATCCTCGTTATGAAGGACGGAGACATCATCGAGCAAGGCAAGCACGACGAGCTTCTTATGCGAGACGGCTTCTATGCAAAGCTCTGGCACGCAGGAATATGAGCGAATCTTTGTTAACAAACTGTAAAAAATGAATTTTGTCACTTGACAAATCATCTTAAATATGGTATAATATCTCGGTCAGTCACGGGTCGAGTTACCCGTGCTCCTTGCCGCTTGCAAAAAAACTATAAAACACGAGGCAGGCGGTCATTAATGTCCATAGGGAGGTAAACATGGAAAAAATTCTCAACACTTATGAAACAAGCTTCATTGTTGACGTTACCGGCGGCGAAGAATCCGCAAAGGCAACTGTTGAAAAGTTCAAGGGTATCATCTCCGAGAACGGAACAATTGAAAGCGTAACAGAATGGGGCAAGCGTCGTCTCGAATACCCCATCAACGACATGAACGAAGGCTACTACACAATAGTATTCTTCAAGGCAGGCGCAGAGTTCCCCGCAGAGCT
>JBGVEZ010000039.1:0-5832 GCA_045120555.1 Eubacteriales bacterium | reverse complement strand
CGGCGGTAACGCGTCGAGCGAGATACGTATGTGGATTTGCGGTGCGGGAAGCCGTGTTCGCAACCTTCAGGAAACAGGTATCCTTGAGGAGATCGCACTTGAAAACATGAAGAGAAACCCCGAGAGAAACTATTCCATCTGGGATTCCATTCTCTACGAAAAGGTCAGATTTGAGCCGAACATCACTCTCCTTCTCAATTGCGCCTGCACGTCGGTCGAGATGGACGGCAGCAGCATAAAGAGCGTAACCGGCTTCCAGCTCACAACTTACACCTGGCATACGGTCGAAGCGAAGATATTTGCGGACTGCTCGGGTGATTCTATACTTGCTCCTCTTACCGGTGCCGAGCACAGAATCGGACGTGAGGCAGCAAAGGAATTTGGCGAGGAATTCGGACTTGCTGAGGCGGACAAGCACACGATGGGTATGAGCGTTCTGCTTCAGTGCCGTGAGACAGACCATAAGGTTAATTTCACCGCTCCCGACTGGGCGTATCGCTTCAATACCGATGAAGAGATGCACAATAAGCCCCACACCATGCTTCAGGACCTCAACACCAATTTCTATTGGATCGAGATAGGCGGAATGCAGGATACCATCCACGATACCGAGGAGCTTGGTGACGAGCTGCTTAAGATTGCGTTCGGCTGCTGGGATCACATGAAGAACCGCGGCGACCACGGTGCGGATAATTGGGAGCTTGAATGGCTCGGATTCCTGCCCGGAAAGCGTGAGAGCGTAAGATACGTGGGCGATTATATACTTACACAGAACGACGTTGAAAACGCAACCGCATTTGAGGATGAGGTAGCGTACGGCGGATGGCAGATCGACAACCACCTCCCCGGCGGCTTCCATATGAATGCCAAGGATGGCGGTCACCTCCAAAAGAGAAGACTTACCGAGCCCTACGGCATCCCCTTCCGCTCACTCTATTCAAAGAATATCGATAACCTTATGTTTGCGGGAAGAAATATCAGCGCAACTCACATCGCATTCAGTACAACAAGAGTTATGGGTACGTGCGGTGTTATGGGACAGGCTGTCGGTACAGCTGTATCCGTTGCAATAAAGAACGGTATGCTCCCGAGAGAGGTAGGACAGAAGAAGATCGCTGAAATTCAGCAGATACTTATGGAGGACGATTGCTGGCTGCCTCACATTCGCCGTCCCATCTCCGAGCTTTCGAGAAATGCAACCCTTTCGTGCGGCTACGGTGATTGCTCCGCACTTGTAAACGGTCTTGACAGACGAATCTGGGGCAACGATAACGGCTATTACGGCAAGGCTGAAACTCCCATTACGTATACCTTTGCGGAAAAGACGCACGTTACCTCCTTCCGCGCGGTATTCGATAGCGACCTTGACCGCGAATTTGTAGAGGGTAATCCCAATCTTGTAACGATTCCGATGCCTCTTTTCAAGGCACGCTCCTACAACGGAACCTCCTTCGGCTTCCCGACCTGCATGGTAAAGGCGTTCAGAGTTGAGGCTCTTGACGATAACGGCAACTGGGTAACCGTCTACCGCAAGGATGATAACTATCAGCGTCTTGTACGTGCGGATATCAACGTTGATACAACGGCTGTACGCCTTGTTACCGAGCATACCTACGCATCCGCAGAGCTTTACCACACATACGGAAGCGTTGCAACGCACGTCTTTGCGTTCGAAGTAAGATAATTATGAAGAATATCTTTGAAAATAAAAACTCGAGGGAAACTCCTCTCTTCATCGGTCACCGCGGATTCACTCCCGTTGCTCCTGAAAATTCCTTGCCGTCGTTCGAGGCGGCAGGGAAGAGAGGCTTTTGGGCAATCGAAACGGACGTCCACAAAACCGCTGACGGTGTCCTCGTCTGCTGTCACAACGCAAGCATGAAAAAGATGTACGGAGAGGATGTTGTTATTGAGGAAAGCACACTTTCCGATATCCTCAAACTGAGACTTTGTCGCGGAAACGGACTTTCAGATTATCCGTCCGACGAGCTTCGCGTTCCGCTCTTTTCCGAATATATAGATATTTGCGAAAAGTACGGCGCTGTGCCGTTCATTGAAAGCAAGGCTATGATAGCCGAGGAGATACTCGACTACGTGAAAAAGCGTGATATGATTGAATATTCCGTATTTTCGTCCGTTACCTTTGACCATATCAAGGCGGCGGCTGAATGCAGCGATAAGGTGTTTTTACACCATATCTTCAGTAATCTTGAATGTGCCGAGTGGCTTTCCACGCGCGGGAATTCGGGGCTTTCTTATAATTATCCCGACCTTGATCTTCTTCCCGAGGGACTTATAGAAAAAACGCACGAAATGGGAGTAAAGGTTTGTCTTCGTGCGGGAGATACGGTTGAGACATGCCATCGTATGCTTGACCTCGGACTTGACTATATTCCGACAAACAAAATATACTCGCTCGAATGACCTTATGCCGCAAAATAGCAGTCCGTATTACGGGTCTTGCAGTTTTGCGGCATTTATTTTTTTATTCATATTTTAATTCCGTTTTTTTGACAAACTTATTGACAAACAAAGAACTTTGTGGTATAATTAATATAGAGTAATCTTTTGGAATGGTGTTCGGTGAAAATTTTTCTTCGTTAGCTGCTCTTTGAGGTTACTTAATTTTATTTCAGCGACAACGTCGCAATCTAAAAAACACGGAGGAACAGATATGTTCAAGAAAATTCTCTCATTTGTTCTTGCCTTCGTTATGGTTGCATCTATGTGTATGGCATTTGCATCCTGCGATAGCGGTAAGAACGCAGATTTCAAGCTCGGAGTTATTCTTCTTCACGACGAATTCTCTACCTATGACCTTAACTTCATCAACGGCATCAAGGCTGCAGCTGAAGCACTCGGTCTTAAGGAGGATCAGGTAATCTTCAAGAAGAACATTCCCGAATCCAACAAGTGTTATGAAGAAGCGTGTGACCTCGTTGACGAGGGCTGCGACGTAATCTTCGCTGACTCCTTCGGTCATGAGACTTATCTTCTCAAGGCTGCTAAGGAATATCCCGCCGTTCAGTTCTGCCATGCTACAGGTACAATGGCTCACACTGAAAATCTTGCAAACTTCCACAATGCATTTGCTTCCATTTACGAAGGCCGCTTCCTCGCAGGTATCGCTGCAGGTCTTAAGCTCAACGAGATGATCGATTCCGGCAAGATCACCGCTGATCAGGCTGTTATGGGCTACGTTGGCGCATTTACATACGCTGAGGTTATGTCCGGCTACACATCCTTCTATCTTGGCGCAAAGTACGTTTGCCCCAGCGTAACAATGAAGGTTCGTTTCACAGGTAGCTGGTATGACGAAAACGCTGAAAAGTCTACCGCACTTTCTCTCATCGACGCAGGCTGCGTTCTTATAAGCCAGCACGCTGACTCTATGGGTGCTCCCACCGCATGTGAGGATAAGGGCGTTCCGAACGTTTCCTACAACGGTTCTACAGTTGCATCCTGCCCCAACACCTTCATCGTTTCCTCCAGAATCGACTGGGCTCCCTACATCAAGTACATCTGCGAGCAGACCATGAAGGGCGAAGCAATCGCTACCGACTGGACAGGTACTATCGAAACAGGCTCTGTAGTTCTTACAGACGTTAATACAAAGGCTGCAGCTGCAGGTACAGTTGAGAAGATCGCTGATATCAAGGCTAAGCTCCTTGACGGCTCTATCAAGGTATTTGATACAGCAAGAGACAACTATATCACCGTTAAGGGCGAAAAGCTTACGTCTTACGTTGCTGACGTTGATACAGATGATAACTTCACACCCGATACAGAGGTTGTTGCTGACGGCTACTTCCACGAGTCCGAAAAGCGCTCCGCTCCGTACTTCAACGTAGAAATCGACGGAATCGAGCTTCTTGACCGTAACTACGGTGAATAATTCATAAAAAATTATTAAGGAAACGTCGGGGGGATACTCCTCCCGGCGGATTCCGATTTTTTGCTTTATTGCGCAAATCTTTTTTCGGAGGTAACAGTGTGAGTAAATCGATCGCATTGGAAATGAAGAAGGTCACAAAGTCTTTCGGAAGCGTTGTGGCTAACAATAACGTTGACCTCACCGTTTATAAAAACGAGATCCTTGCTGTTCTCGGTGAAAACGGATGCGGTAAAACTACACTTATGAATATGATCGCGGGAATCTATTTTCCCGACAGCGGACATATCCTTGTCGACGGTGAAGAGGTTCTCATTCGTTCTCCCAAGGATGCTTTTAAATATAAAATAGGAATGATCCATCAACATTTCAAGCTGGTAGATCTTTTTTCGGCAAGCGAAAATATTGTTCTCGGCGTCTCCGAGGGCAAAAGATACAATATTAAGGACGTAAATAACCGTGTGCTCGAGATATCCGAGCGTTACGGATTCAATATAGACCCAAAAAAGAAAATATACGAAATGTCTGTTTCCGAAAAGCAGACCGTTGAAATTATAAAGGTGCTTTACAGAGGCGCGGATATCCTTATCCTCGATGAGCCCACCGCGGTTCTTACCCCTCAGGAAACCGAAACTCTGTTTAAGATCCTCCGCCGAATGCGCGACGACGGAAAATCTGTTATAATCATCACGCACAAGCTCCACGAGGTTCTTTCCATCTCTGACAGAGTTGCAATTCTCCGTAAGGGTGAGCATATCGCAACCTTAAATACCTCCGAAACGAATGAATCCGAGCTTACCGAAATGATGGTTGGTAAGAAGATCGACCTCAATATCGAAAGAAGCGAGCCGAAGGATCCTAAGGAAAGACTTATCGCCGAAGGACTTACGAGCGTCAATTCCGACGGCATCAAGGTTCTTGACAACGTTTCCTTTACCGCATACAGCGGAGAAATTCTTGGTATTGCGGGTATAGCGGGAAGCGGTCAGCGTGAGCTTCTTGAGGCGATTGCAGGTCTTCAGCACCTCGACGAGGGCGTTATCTCGTACAATAACCCCAAGAACGGTGAAACGGTCAACCTCCGCGATAAAACACCGCTTCAGATACGTGACCTCGGCGTCCGTCTCTCCTTCGTTCCCGAGGACCGACTCGGCATGGGACTTGTCGGTAACATGAACATCACCGACAACATGATGCTTCGAAGCTACAGAAAGGGACATTCGATCTTCGTTGACCGTCAGCGTCCGAAGAACCTTGCAAAGGAGATCGTGGAAAGCCTTGAGGTAGTAACACCGGGACTTAATACTCCGATCAGACGCCTTTCGGGCGGTAACGTTCAGAAGGTTCTTGTCGGACGTGAGATAGCGGCGGCTCCCGCTGTCCTTATGGCAGCTTATCCCGTAAGAGGTTTGGATATAAACTCGTCGTATACGATATATAATCTTCTCAATAAGCAGAAGGAAAATGGCGTTGCAGTTATATTCGTCGGTGAGGACCTTGACGTTCTCATCGAGCTTTGCGATAGAATTCTCGTTATAAACTCGGGAAAGATCACCGGTGTTGTTGACGGACGCACCGCCAAAAAGGAAGAGATCGGTCTTCTTATGACAAAGACGGACTCCGTAAACGTAAGCGAAGAAAAGGAGGAAGCATAAAATGGCTGAAAATAACACACACGTGCGCGAGCCTCTTTTTCACGTTGTAAAAAGAGACGCCATGCCGATGAAAAATGCAGTCATGGTAAGAGCTCTTGCCGTGCTTGCGGCTCTCGTCTTTTGCGGAATAATCTGCTTCGTTCTTATCGGTGCTAACCCCATAAAGCTTTATTCAACTATGGTGGAGGGTGTTTTCGGTTCCTCTCGCCGTATCTGGAAATTTGTCAAGGATCTTGCCGTCCTTCTCGGCTTCGCTCTTGCGGTAACTCCCGCATTTAAGATGAA
>JBGVEZ010000038.1:0-3189 GCA_045120555.1 Eubacteriales bacterium | reverse complement strand
CACGGTTGCCTTTTTGTTCAGGTTATCGAAAAATGGTTCGGATCGTTAATAACGAGTATATCTCCGACGCAGAGCTCGGTATCTCCTCTTGGGATGATTATCGAGCTTGCTCTTTTTATAAGGACGATGAACTTTTCGTCGGAATTTAGCTGGAAGATGCACTTGTTCGCCCATTCGTCGTCGGGCATGATCTCCTTTTCGTATAGGTTAACGCCCTTGACCTTGCCGCCCTCATTGCCGCTGAGGATGACGGTATCGTTGGCGAGGAGCTGGGTGTTTCCGCGGGGGATGATCTTCTGTCCGTCACGAATTATGAGAACGAGCAAGCAATCGGGGGGGAGTACAATATCGCAGAGGAGCTTGTTTTCCCATGCGTGGCCTGCCTTTAAGTCGAATTTTATGAATTGCACCGGTACCTCGTCGGCGTAGTCGGTGAAGGTTTTCATGACGTCTCCGTTTTCGTCGATCATTTTAAGCAGCTTTGCGACGGCGGGAAGGAGCGTTCCCTGAATGAGGATCGAATAGAGGACGATGAAGAAAACTATGTGGAAGATGTCGTAATTGAATGCAGCGGGATCGGTTACCGCCATTATTGCGAAAACGATGGATGCCGCTCCTCTCATTCCCGACCACGAAACGAACATCTGCTGATTCCATTTACATTTGAACGGAGTAAGCACAGCGGCGACCGCTATCGGGCGCGCTATGAAGGTGAGGAAAAGCGCGATAAGTAATGCTATCCCTGCTATTGCGGGGAGATGGGAGGGGAACGCGAGTAGACCGAGCAGAAAGAAGAGGCACATCTGCATAAGTATCGTAACGCCGTCGAAGAAGTTGACGATAGCCTTCTTGTTCGGCATCTTTGAGTTGCCGATGACGATGCCGGTTATGTATACGGAGAGATAACCGTTTCCGCCGAGCAGCTCGGGAACGGCGTAGGATATTGCGGCAATTGCAACGAGGAATGCTGTATCGAAGCCGGATTCGGTAAGATCCACCTTATCGAGAACGAATCTTGACAAAAGTGCAAACAAAAATCCGCAAACGACGCCCACTATTACCTGCAGTGCGAGCATCCATATGATCGACCATACGCTGCTGCTCTCTCCTCTCATAAGAGAGAGAATTATGACGGTCAGCATATACGAGAACGGGTCGTTGCTTCCGCTTTCTACCTCGAGCAGGGAGGCTGTTGAGAAGCGGAGGTCCATTTTCTTTGAACGAAGTATCGAGAACACGGATGCGGCGTCGGTCGAGCAGATGACCGAGCCCATAAGAAAGCTTTCAAGCAGCTCGAATCCGAGCGCAAAATAGCAGAAAAGACCGACAAGACCTGCGGTGAGCACCGTTCCAAGCGAGGAAAGGAGTATCGCCTTGACGGCAACCGGCTTTGCGGTGCTCCACTTCGTACCTACGCCGCCGTAGAACATTATAAATATCAGCGCGATCGAGCAGATGCTGTTTGCGAACGAGTAATCCTCAAACGGGATCTTGAATATGCCGTCCGAGCCGAACAGCATACCGAGCAGTATGAATACGAAAAGTCCGGGAACTCCGAGCTTTCCGCCAAGCTTCTGGAATGCTATGCAGACGAAAATGACTATTGCAATAAAAAGTAACAGTGTTTTCATTGTACCTCGCTTTGTTTATCTGTATTGGTTGTAATTTCTTCGATCATCGAAAGCAGATCGCCCTTTGCGTAGATGCTGATCCCCGTCATTTTTGCGGCGTGCTTTTGCCTGTCCGTGTCGTAAAGCTCGAGAGAGCAGCTTATCGGCTCCTCGGGCTCTCCGTTGCCGCTTATGCCAAGCCTTGCGCAGTCGGCAGGTGTTACGGGAAAACGTAACGTGTGAGCCTTTCTTGCTCCAGCGCCCATTTCAATCGGTGAGGAACGAAGCTCGTTAAGTCGCTTGATGAAGTATTTCTGACCGGACGAAATGCGTACTCTGCCGCCGCTTATAAGAACCGAGCGGTGCTTTCCGTTTTCAAGCTCGACCTTAAGACTTGCCGTAAATTCAGGTCTTTCACACTCATCGCAGCACTTTACCGTGATGAAATTATCGTAAAGTCGGACGGTAAGATCGCCGTTGCGCGCGTACATGGCGTCGATGTCCATGCGTCCCGCCTTCTGGTTGCAAGTTCCCTTGCGGATGAATATGTCGCCCTTTTCGAGCTTCATTTTCGGACCGCAAGTTTTCTTTATCATGTATGGGGGATTGTCGTTGGTGGAGCAGATCTTTATATAGCCGACGGTTTTTCCCTTATATTCAAATATATCGGATTCGATCGTTACAAACGGATCAATCGTCTTTTCGATGTAATTGTCGAGGGTGTCGGTTGAAGGGAAGAGAAGCGGATCGATACCGTATATCTCACGTGTCTTGTCCTCGACACCGAAAATGATGAATCGATCTTCGTCGGTTGCGATGTTAGCGAAGGCGGCGATGTCCTTCGGGAAATCCGAACCCTCAATCCGCTTGTAAAAATCACGCTTGAAATCAATGATTCCCGTCTCACGCCGAGCCTCGATAAGCTCAATTACCCTTGATGTGTTGTCCATGCTGTTCTTCTCCCCTCATAAATCTATCCTATTAATTATATCATATTTTACGTTTGTTTTCAACGATAATTCTGTGAATTGAGTTTATTTTACATTTCGTTAAAACATTCATATCCATAACATAATTTTTTTATTATTTTCTCGAAACTTTTTTTGAAAAAGGTATTGCATTTTCGGGAAGTTTGTGGTATAATATATAAGGTTATCGGAATTGAGCAGGCAAGCATAAACGGCTTGCAAAATTCATACCTAACTTAATACGGAGAGATACCTCCGCCTTTGCGGAGAGAGCGAAGTTGTCATAACGTGTGTTGCGAAGCAACTACCGATGACTCGAAAGGTAGCCGACCTCGTCACTCACGAGAATGCAAAAGCTCGTGTTTTCTTCGATTTCCTCGCAAATGCTTCATTTTTCTTGAATTTTGGATGACAGCATTTCAACTTCGGCCTTGCAAAAGCCGTGCAAAATTCAAACTTAACTTAATACGGAGAGATACCTCCGCCTTCGCGGAGAGAGCGAAGTGGTCGTAACGTGTGTTGCGAAGCAACTACCGATGACTCGAAAGGTAGCCGAGCTCGTCACTTGCGGATGTGCGAAAGCTCGCGTTTTCTTCGATTTCCTCGCAAAT
>JBGVEZ010000037.1:0-7990 GCA_045120555.1 Eubacteriales bacterium | reverse complement strand
ATCTGTATGTGAAGTCCCTTTTCCGCTGCCATGAGTGCGTATTTCGTGAGAGATGCGTCGTCGGCTTCTATTACGGCGGCGTCGATGTCGGGGAGAGAAAGTGCCTCTTCAACGCTCATTAACGTTGTTTCTCCGAGAATTTCCTTGTATTTTTTCAGAAATTTTTCCTCCTCGGGCGGAAATGCAAGGGCAACGACGTCGAAATGCTCGCTTTGATTTTTCATCGTTACGAACGAGCTGCGCGCGTGGTCGTGACCGATACCGATCTGTATAACTCTGATTCTTTTCATGATCTTATTCCATTTCCTCCCAATCGAACTGAACCGTCGGAAATCCCTTTTCGTTGGCAAGGCGCATAAATGTCTCCTGCGCATCTTTGGGAGAATGTACCTCCTCAACAAGATCGGCAAGGTTGAGCCTTCCGTGCTTTATCATACGAAGAAGTGCAAGTGCATCGTCGCGCTCGCTCCACCAGCCGTCAAAGGAATCGGCTTTCGGTCTTGCTTGCGTGTGTGCGCCTATAAGAGTGACGCCCGGACCGTGAACCTTTCTGTAATAATCTATCGTGAAATCCGAGCTTCTCGTGCATCCGAGCAGTGCAACTCTGCCAAACCTCGCCATGCAGTCAAGCGCGCCGTCAAGGCCCTGTCCCTTTCCGGTGACCTCTATCGCAACGTTTGCTCCTCCGCCCGTCAGCTCCTTTGCCTTTTTGGCAAAATCGGGATCAAACGGATCGAGCGCGTAGTCCGCGCCTATTCGGAGTGCCTGCTCTCTTTTGCTTTCGATAGGATCGCAGGCGATTATCGGTACAGCACCCGCCGCGCGGAGAAGCTTTACCGAAATAAGTCCGAGAACTCCGAGCCCCATAACTATTGCCGATTCTCCAACCTCAACGCGGCATTTTCTCACAGCGGCGAGAGGGAAGGTTGCTATATGGATGAGCGCACCCGTGTCAAAGCCGATCTGTTCGTCAAGCTTATATACCTTGTCTTCGGTGAGAATATTATATTTTGCGTGCTTTGTCCATGAGCAGGCAACTCTGTCACCGACCGAAACCGACGTAACGCCCTCTCCGAGAGCCTCGATCACACCTGAGATGCTGTAGCCGTTTTTACGCGGGAATCTTACTTCGGCAGCCTTTGTGGAGTTTACGTTTGCGTCACCGACAAAATTCGCTCTTTCGGTTCCCGAGCTTATCGTATCACGTATACTGCGGATGAGAACTTCTCCTGACTTAAGTGAACGAACCTCACCATCAATAAGCTCTGCCTTATACGGTGCTGTGAAAACAATACTTGTGTTTTTCATGGCAATCCCCTTGTTTTCTTTAGAAATGTTAAATGAGATCGATCTTTATTTCTCCGCACGCTGAGATCTCACAGATTGCGTCAACTCCCAGCTTTGACAGTTCGTGCTTCTCGTCTGCATTTATGGGGGACGGTCCGTTTATCGGTCTTTGTACGCATACAAGAGAAAGCTCTCCTTCTCTCTTACGCATATTTATGACACGGATAAGATGCGTATCTGCTGACGAGAGATTATAGCTTTCCGCATTCATCCCTTCCTTAAGTATCACCGCAGCACATCCGACGTCCCTGCTCATGAGCCTCGGGTGTATTCTTTCGCTGAGATACGCGCATATCGAGTGGTAAGCCCATTCGTGAGTATGGCGTCGGTCATTGATTATTCTGCGGAATTCAAGAACAGAATCAAATATCATGCGGAGCTTTCTTGCTGACACCTCTCCCATTCCTTCAACGGACGCGATCTTATGCTCATCTGCACATAGCAGCTCCTCAAACGATCCGAATCTTTCAAGCAGTCTGTGTGCGATTTCGTTAGTGTCTCCTTGGCGGAAAACATAAAATAACAGTGCTTCAACGGTCTGAACGGTTGTCAGCTTGCCTCCGGACAAAAAGTTCCTGAAAAGTCTTTTTCTGTGACCCTTATGGATGCTTTCGTTGGTATTCACTTGCGTTTACCGAATCCTTTGTTAATCGTTAAATTGGAATTCCGCACGCCCGTCTTTAAGCACGAGATATGCGCTGAATTCCTTTTTTGTTCGCGGGGAAATGAATCCGTTTATTTTTGATGTTCTTCCGGTTTCGAGGAGAAGCTTTACGTTTGACACCGATATCGGGCGGTTGCAAATGCTTATGCCTACACGGAAATTGCATCCGTTTTCCTTATATCCGGTGCATCCGTAGCCGTAGTAGCCTCTTATTACGGGCTTTCCGCAGAGGGGGCAGGTGCCGACGATCTGCATGAAAACGCCGATGTCTCTGTCCTCCTCCGGTGGAAGCTGTCTTATCCTGAAAATCGAAGCGACCTCATCCTTTGCCGCACCGACGGCAAGGTCCACGGAGCTTGTTCCCTTGAATACGTTCTTTAAGAGCTTACCCATCATTACCGTCTTTTTCTTGTCCATCGAGATGTCGAGTCTGCCGAGAGATTCTATAAGATATATGCCCTGCTTTTCAATGTAATAAGTGTCCTTTTTCAGGGAAATATAACCGCTCTTTTTAGCATTTTCGATAATAGACGTTCTCGTTGCTTCTGTTCCAAGCTCAAGACCCTCAAGCATGGCGCGGTATTCGGCGCTGTCGTCCTCGTCCTCACCGACCTGATTTTCAGCCTCGGCACGCTCCTCCTTGAAGGGATTTTTCAGATAGTTGTTCAGTGTTTCGATCGTGTAGTGCTTTGGTGGACTTGTCTCACGCTCGACCTTAACAAAGTTGATATTGACCTTGTCGCCCTTTTTCAGGCTTGGCAGGACCTTATCTTTTTGCGCTGTGTCGTCGTATTTCATCCAGCCCTTCTCACGTATGACCGTACCCTTAAGTGTGAATTCCTCGACGATTTTTCCGTCTCTTGAAAGCGTTACAACTATTTCAGTCTTGTCACATACGCATTCCTCTGCGCAGAAAACAGCGGCAAAGCGGCGGAATACTGTTGAATAAACCTTTTGCTGTTGCTCGGATAGCTGGCTTTTATCGGGAATCTTAAGCGTAGGTGTGATGGCAGAGTGGCTCTCTATCTTTGAATCGTCGAATATGTTCTTCGATTTCTTCATAACGACGGGATAGCCCATGCCCTTTATCTTATCGATGACCTTACCGATCTTGTCCGCTTCCTTTGTCGCAAGATATTCCGAGTTTGTTCGCGGATAGGTAAGGTAGCCCTTCTCGTAAAGCTCCTGCACGATCTTAAGGCTCTCGTCCATCGGCATCTTGTATTTCTTACCGAGCACGTTTTGGAGCTTTGAAAGCGAAAAGAGCTTTCCCGCACCTATCGTTGCCTTCTTTTTCTTCACGGACGTTACGATAGCGTCACAGCCGTTGTAGTAGTCGCAGGCACGAGGAACACGGTATTCCTCGTTTTGGGAAAAGCGCAATGAGCTTATAAGCTCAACATGCTCACCGTTCGTTTCCTCGTTACTCTTTATTGTGAAGTATTTTTCAGGAACGAAATTTTTTATCGCCATGTCGCGGTCATAGATGGCTTTAACTATCGGGATGATAACTCTTCCCACGCGAAGCAGAGGACCGCATTTAAGCGTTGCGTATCTCGTCAGATTGACTCCGTAAAGCCAGTCGATGTACGTTCTCGCAAAGCCCTCGTTCGCAAGGTTGTCGTAGTCGGACATATCCTTCATCGATGCAAGCTCTGCGCGGATAGTTTCCTCAGTCTGGTCGGGCATCCAAAGGCGGACAAGACGCTTTCCGTGATTTTCGGGGAGCGCGTTCATAAGACAAAGGCGGACTATTATTTCACCCTCCCTGTCTGCGTCTCCCGCATTTGCGATGGTGTCAACGTCCGCTCTTTGGCAAAGGTCTTTTATTACGTTGAACTGTCTCTCAACTCCCGCATCTCGCTCACCGTTATCACCGTCGCGCAGACGGAACCTGAAATCTTCGGGGAGGCAGGGAAGATTGTCGAGCGTCCAATGCTTCTTTTCGCCCGAATAATTCCCGTCGTATTCTTCAACGTCAATAAGAGAGAAGAGATGACCGAACGCCCACGTAACTATGTAGCCGTTGCCCTCAATATACCCTTGACGCTTCGTTGTCGCGCCGATAGCCGCTGCAATGTTTCGTCCGAGGCTCGGCTTTTCGGCAATTATGAGGATCATTCGTCTCTTTCCTTTCTCCAGATGACAATTTTTGTTGCTAACAATGAAATGTTTGAATCGAGAAGGTCCGGAAGCGGCTTCGGCTCCTCACGGTCGGTGAGCGAATCGCGCCACAGCTTGATAACGAGCTTCCAAAGCCCCTTGTGCTTGTCTGTCTTCAGCCAGCCGCCGAAATAATCCGATGAGAGCGCACTTTCACGAAGGGAAGCAGGGAAGAGGTTCTTTATATAATGCTCAGCCATTTCCATATCGGCACAGCAGAGATAAAGCGCGTGGGGGATAGCCTCGAGCTCCTTGCTCTTTTGTGAAAGAAATTGCTGCATCGGCTTGTAGAATTTACCGAAATGCACGCCGCCGCCGAGAACTACAAAGCCGTAATCCGAAAGGTCGGGCATTCCGCTTGCAATATCCCAAAGCGTTACGTCGAAATTGTCCTCAATGTGTGAGGCAAGAATGGACGCACATTCCTTTGCACATCCGTTTTTGGTTGAATATATGATCAGTACCTTCATTTGTTTATAAATATCATCCTATATATTGTGTGTTAGCATTTCCATACACAGTAATTATATCATAAATTCCGTCTTTTGTCAATGGCTTTAAATAATTTTAGGGAACATCTGATGATGCTCCCTATATCAATATTGTTAATGCGAACAAAAGTCCGAATCTCCGAGCCAACCAAGCTCCGGTGTATCATACGCATACAATGCAAAATATTCCGACGGGTTTTCTGCAAACTCCTTGTTATCAAATTCTACGTCGCGGTGCTCAAGTAAGCTTATATCAAAAGCTCCGTCCCTCGATTCTGTAGCGTAGTCAATATAGTAACCGAGTCCTGCCTCCTTCAACGAAGCCATGACCTTCTCGGGGTCACCCTTAATGAGGAAAACACAGCTGTATGCGGTTCCGTTGCCGTTGCCGCTCAGCTTCCCATGATAATTTGCGCTGTCGCAGACCTCGATATCAAGCTTTTTCAGCGTCCTTGACATACGGCTTTCCATGACCTTTGCGACGCACGAATTATATCCGTGCGCGATCAGGGGAGAGAACAGCGGGAGAAGGAGCAACACCGCTATCAGTGATATAATTAATATTTTGAGATTTCTTTTCATGATGGGGGTCTCCACTTTATTTTATTTGATTTAATCTTCTTTTATGCCGTTTAGCGTGGGCGTGTATACGAGGCTTGTGCCTTTGTAGATCCTTACTTTTATTTAATAACTTTCTTAAGTAATAGGAACGACAAAATATGAGGTTACCGGATGGTCATGAGTATTGTATTTTGATACTTCCGTCCATGAACATGTTACATATAAAATCAACTCGTTATACTTATTAGTAACCAATTCTGCAGACGCTATCTTTATATCCGCTATTTCCACATATGATGTTGTGTACATAGAATTAATATATGATCTTACGTTCTCAACCACCGCGCTATTATTGAAATCCATCGGAAATTCAACATTTTGCATTGTCCCAAAAGCAATGTTTGAGTAATAAACAAGATCTCCGAATTCAGATAATTGTATTGAAAAACTATCATATGTTTTAAAGCCGTTGATAATAACAGTAAAATTGAAAAGATAATCGTTGTAATTCAGTATACTGTTGTATTTGATGCTACGGTAACAACCGGTCAACTCATATTTTGCCGGATGAGAAACCGATTTGGCAAGAATATCTGCCGCCACCGAATATGCTTGCTCATAATCGTTGAATTTCTTTTCGGAAGAAAGGGTATACTGTCTGTCAATCTGGCAGTATATTACCGTTCCCGTTTTAACGTCCAAACGAACCGTGGCGCTTTCCCCCGTACTGATCTTTCCTTCATACGTGTGATAACCGTGCGGAAGAAAATTCGTATACGTTGTAAAAGAATATGTTCCCTCAAACTCAATTCCGGTCGGTAGCACGACCTTTTTTGTCGTATCCTTTAGCATATCTAACATTGAGTCGGTGGAATGTTGTATTGGGAGGGAGGTAAATCCGGTGTCGAAATAGTCTGTCGCCAAGGAAACATTATATGATTCTCTGAGTGCAACTGTATCTTTGGGATTATCAATTGAATTGTTTCCCTCGGAAGATGGGCTTTGACATCCTGTAAAACTGATGATAGCAAGGATCAAAATAAATATTGACAAAAATTTTTTCATTTTAATTACCTCCTTTTATCCTTTAACCGTATATACGTAAAAAATTGCGAAATGTACACCGAACGGGTGCAAGGCTTACAATTTGAAAAAAATGCAAAGGGGACCTCAAAGCGAGGCCCCCTGATTTATTGGATTTTATCAATCAGCCTCGCAAATGACGCCGTAGTGGCCGTCCTTGCGCTTGTAAACAACGTTAGTCTGGTCGTTTTCGATATTCTTGAAGACGTAGAACATATGGTCGAGAAGGTTCATCTGGAGAATTGCTTCGTCAACCGTCATCGGCTTCAGATCGAATGTTTTAACGCGTACAACCTTTTCGTCTTCTTCAACGAAGACCTCGGAAGAATCATACGGAGTCTCGAAAGCACTTGCGCGAAGGCGTTTTTCGAGCTTTGTTTTGTTCTTGCGGATCTGACGCTCTATCATATCAACCGATCTGTCGAGAGCGTCGCGGTAGAATTCTTCCTCTACTTCGCTTCTGAAAAGGGTACCGTTGTAGGAAATCGTGATCTCAAGACACTCCTTGTTACGCTTGTTTGAGAAGGTTACTGCGGCTGAGGCTTCTTTGTCAAAGTACTTATCGAGCTTCTGAAGCTTTTTTTCAACAAGCTCTTTGATAGAATCCTTAACGGTAGTCTGTCTGGAGGTAAATGTAATTTTCATAGCGGTCTTCCTTTCCTTCCCCCAAGGGACGGCGGACACTGCGGGGGGAATATAACTTTTCCGCTGCCCAAGGACATCTGTGCTATACCGTGTCCTCGGCTATATTATATCATAAAACGTACGTTATGAAAAGGGGTATTTTGTCATTTTAACTATTTGTTTTTATTTTTTGTAGGATTACACAAATTGAGTGGTATAAAATTGTTGAATATTACTAAACGCCTATTGCAGAAACGCGATAAAAATTTACTTTTTTTATGTTGAAAATTTTTTATAATATGATATAATAATAAGGATGACTATATATACGGAGGTTTATATGGAAAATACCCCGAATGAGATAAAGCAGAGGATTGAAAACCTCCGCTCGATGATAGAATACCACAGGCAGAAATATTATCTTGAGGACGCTCCCGAGATAAGCGACTACGAATTTGACGAGCTTTTTGAGACGCTTAAGCGGCTTGAAGCGGAGCATCCCGAATTTTACGATCCGAATTCGCCGACATCCCGCGTTGGCGGAAAGGCACTTGATAAATTTGAGAAGGTGACGCACGAGGCGAGGATGGATTCGCTTACCGACGTTTTCTCGTTTGAGGAGCTGCGTAAATTTGTGGAAACGGTCAAGGATACCGTTCCCGCTGCACGCTTTTCGGTCGAGCCGAAGATAGACGGTCTTTCGGTTTCGCTTAAATACGAAAAGGGAAGACTTACACTCGGTGCAACGAGAGGTGACGGTGAGGTTGGCGAAAACGTTACCGAAAACGTAAGAACGATAAATTCGATTCCGCTCACCCTCACAAAAGAGCTTGACCTTACCGTAAGAGGCGAGGTATATATGCCGCGCTCGGTGTTTGAAAAAATAAACGCAGAGAGAGAAAAGAACGGTCAGGCTCTTATGGCAAATCCCAGAAATGCCGCGGCAGGCTCACTCCGTCAGCTTGATTCGAAGATCACCGCTGAGAGACGGCTTGACGTTTTCATATTCAATCTACAGCTCGGAACCGTTACCGAGAGTGAAAGCCAGACAAAGATC
>JBGVEZ010000036.1:0-2366 GCA_045120555.1 Eubacteriales bacterium | reverse complement strand
ACTAATCACCGAAAAGAACGGCGGCGTTTCGCCGTGGATCCAGCAGACCGAAATATATGCAAAGGGACGCTCTTTCGTCGCGTCCTTTGCAGGCTGTGTCTTTGAGGCTCGCGATATGGGCGACACGGTAGCAAGAAGAATCTTCAATACCGGCGCATCCGATCTTGCAGACGTTATATTTGCCGCAAGAAAGGAAATAGGCGAACCGTTTACACTCGTTCTTAACGGCGGCGTATTCAAAAACTTCCCCGAATACGCAAGAGCGGTTTGCGCGCTTGCCCCGAAGGACGTAGACGTAATTTATTCAAACGTTCCTCCGGTCTACGGATGTGCGGTTGAAGCTATGCATGATATAGGATTTACCTGCGACGAAGGATTCAAAGAAAAATTCCTTGAAACCTACAAACAACATGAATAAATCTTTCGGCACAGGACAAAACTTGTTCTGTGCCTTATTCTTTTAAACGTCAACAATTCTTGATATTTACGTCAAAGTAACACATCTGAAAGAAAGTACGTAAATAACAATTATACCAAGGAGGTGCGAAAATATGCAAAATGCCAACGATACGAAATACAAAAACAAAATAATCACCCTACCGAATATGCTCTCTCTTCTTAGGATTTGCCTCATTCCGCTGATAATATGGCTGTACTGCGTAAAGAATGACTACGTTATGACGTGCGCCATACTCACCTTTTCGGGAGTAACGGATATCGTAGACGGGATAATAGCAAGAAAATGCAATATGATAAGCGATTTCGGAAAGGTATTCGATCCGGTAGCCGATAAGCTCACACAGCTTACCGTGCTTGCATGCCTTGTCATGAGATATAAATTTATGCTTGTTCCTATAGTCATGCTCACACTCAAGGAAATATCCGATCTGCTGACAGGATGCCTCACCTTCCGAAGAACCGGAAGAGTTCTCGGCGCGGAATGGCACGGAAAGACAACCACGGTTCTACTTTACCTCATGATGTTCATTCATATTGTATGGATCGACATCCCTCCGATAGTATCAAACGTTTTAATCCTCGCCTGCATCTCAATGATAATCGCCTCCGCCGTGCTTTACGGCATAAGAAACATAAAATTACTGCTCAGATAACGGGCATCAATTCCGAAAGGCAACAAAATGAGAAGAAATACGAAAAGGATTCTTTTCGGCTCTACTATAGCGGCCGGTGCGCTCACCGCCGTAGGTGCGACGTCCTTGGCATTGACAAGTACGCTTGTAAAGCTCGCTCTTGACCGTGAACTTCCGTCAAGCATAAAAAATTCAAAAATAAGTGTTTCCGGAACGGAAATGGGAAGAGACGAGCTTGAATATTACGCGGAAACCGCAGATAAGCTAAAATCACGAAGTCATGAGCTTGTGGAAATAACCGCAAGAGACGGAGAAAAGCTCGTCGGGCATCTGTATACCGTAGATGGGGCAAAAAGAACGTTACTCGCTATGCACGGTTGGCGTTCATCGTGGTCGGCGGACTTTGCTTTTATTGCCGATTTTTGGTTCAACGAAGGCTCAAACGTACTGTTTGCGGAGCAGAGAGGGCAGAACAACAGCGGCGGAAGCTGCATGGGATTTGGGCTTCTGGAGCGGCACGATTGCCTCGAATGGATAAAATATCTGAACGATAACGGACATTCCTCCCTACCGATATATCTCTGCGGCATTTCGATGGGCGCGACCACCGTCCTTATGGCATCCGGTCTTGAGCTTCCCGAAAACGTATGCGGTGTGTGTGCCGATTGCGGCTTCACCTCCCCCTCCGCAATATGGAAGCACGTTCTTGAAAATAACCTCCACGTAAGGTATGACCGCTTCAGAAGAAACGTAGCAACTAATATGTGCAAAAAGCGTCTTTGCGGCGAGGAGACGGACTATTCGACGGTCGACGCGCTGAAGGAATGCAGGATCCCTGTCCTTTTCATACACGGGACCGACGATAAATTCGTTCCCATATCAATGACCTTTGAGAACTGCAAGGCTTGCAAAATCCCACCAAAGCTCCTCGTAGTACCCGGTGCCGAGCATGGAATGAGCTACATCCTCAACAAGGACGGCTACGAAAGGATAACGAATGAGTTCTTTTCGGAGAATGATGCGATTCCGAATAAAATTGAAAACGAAACGATTGAATCAGAGGCTACCGCGGATACCAAAGCGCAATCCAACCGTTAATTGTATAAAAAAGCTCCCTTCCAAAAAAGGGAGCAATTTTTATCACGTCTATTGACAAATCACAAATTTTATGGTATAATACAATCAGAATCTACGAAAGGCGACTGTCCCGAATGAAATATACGAAAAACAAGCTAACACGCGATATCATAAAAAAAGAATTGACGCACTATGCAA
>JBGVEZ010000035.1:0-9450 GCA_045120555.1 Eubacteriales bacterium | reverse complement strand
GAGCCTTAGTAGTCTCGGGAGCCTTAGTGGTTTCTGGAGCCTTAGTAGTCTCGGGAGCCTTAGTGGTTTCTGGAGCCTTGGTGGTTTCGGGAGCCTTAGTGGTCTCTGGAGCCTTAGTAGTCTCGGGAGCCTTAGTGGTTTCTGGAGCCTTGGTGGTTTCTGGAGCCTTAGTGGTTTCTGGAGCCTTGGTTGTTTCGGGTGCTTTGGTTGTTTCGGGTGCCTTAGTGGTCTCTGGAGCCTTAGTCGTCTCGGGAGCTTTGGATGTCTCGGGAACTTTAGTCGTCTCAGGGGCATTGCCGGACGTCGGTATTGTTTCCGGCGAATCAGAAGCACAGGAAACTAACGTAAAAGTCAACGCCAATAAAAGTATCAACGATATGATTTGTTTTTTGTTCATTGTTATTTCTCCATAGATGCGGAAGTATTTAAGCATTTGAAATACTTGCTAATGTTAATATTATAACACAAAAGCCCTGCGATGTCAAGACCGCAGGGCTTTTTTATTTACATTCGGATCTCTACGTCGTCACCGTCAGATGAATGTACCTCAACGAGCGTCCATTTCGGGTGTCGCCACTTGTATCGGCGGATCACCTTTACGAGCGCATAAAGCTTTTTTTGCGGAATATCTATTCCGTGTTTTTTCAGCTCCTTATGCGCTATAAGCACGAAAAGACGGTTGAGAAAGAGGCAATTCGGAATCGGGACAAAGAATTTCTTTCCCTCGCTTTTTACACGTATCAGCATATCATTCCACAAAGATACGAACCTTATCTCCGTCTGCGGAATCGACCTCTACAAGATTTCCGACAACGCCGTGGCTTACCATTTCAAGTATTTTGGCAAGATCGATCGATTTCAGTGCGTCGTTACCGGTCAGCTGGGGGAGATTTATACCGACCTCAAGCGCATACAGAACAAGCTGCATGGGAAGATTAACGCGCACCTTGTCGCCGTCGCTTGAATCTACGATGATCCGCATCATCAGGTCCTTTATGTCCTTGCGCTCGGATTCGGGGAGTATTTTTACTGCAGGAATGCTTTCCTTCTTGCCCGAAAGCAGCTCGTCGACCGTTATACCGAGAATTTCGGCAAGCTGAGGAAGTGAGGTGATATCCGGATAGCTCTGATCGTTTTCCCATTTCGATACTGCTTGAGGGCTAACGCCCATCATTTCGGAAAGCTCGTCCTGTGTAAGACCCTTTCCCCTGCGGAGGCTTGCAATTCTTTTTCCAATAGTATTTTCCATAATTTTTTCCTTATCCTTAAAGGATTCCTTTCGTTTTTGTGATATAATTATACCACACGGCAAAGGAAAAGTGAACAGACCAAAGGTTGTATCGAACCAAAGCCACTAAACCAATGGTTGTACTTTGCTAAACCTGCGGTTAAGCTACGATCTCACCGTTACAAATAACGTGCTTTACGTTAACGTCACCGTCAAAAACGCATATATCGGCGTCAAATCCCGCAATAAGCCTGCCTTTTTTCAAATCGAGGTTCATCATGGAGAGCGGATTTATTGTCAGCATCCGAACCGCATCGCAGAGCGGAACACCGCATTTTAGCATATTTCGAAGGAGCCTGTCCGCTGTTGCTACGCTTCCTGCAAATGCACTTCGGTCAGTGAGCTTTGCAACGCCGTCCTCGATTATTACGGGAAGCGGATCGTCGCGGCTTCCGAGAAAGCTTTCGCCATCACGTTGTCCTGCACCTCGCATGGCGTCGGTTACAAGCGCGATTGTTTCAATCTTTTTGAATTTCGCAACGTAAGAGAGCAGGGAATGGGGCAGGTGGCAGCCGTCGGCAATTATTTCAACGTTCATGCCGTCAATCAAGTACGCAGCCTCAAGAACACCCGGCACACGGAAGCCGCCTCTTCTCGTTATCGTGCTGACGCAGGAATAGAGATGCGTGACGTGACGAAAGCCCATATCAAATGCGCGGTAAACGGTGTCGATATCCGCATTTGAATGTGCGATACTTAACGTTATCCCGTTTTCCTTTGCAAAGTCTGCAAATTTTTCAGCACCATCAACCTCGGGAGCAACGCTCCAACGCTTGATGTGTCCCTCGGAGACTTCATATATTCTTTTGTATTCATCTTCGTCAAAGCAGCGAATATGCTCGGGCTTCTGTGCGCCCGCCTGATAGGGGGAGATGTACGGTCCCTCAACGTGAAGACCGATGAGGTTACATCTTATGCGGTTGTCATTCTTTGCCGTCTTATACGATTCGATAGCGCGCAAGGTTGCATCTGTATCGGCGGAAAGAAGAGTGGGCATGACCGAGGTAGCACCGTGGCGCAGGTGCATCTCGGTTGCGTCAAGATAGGTGTCGGGATCGCAGTCCATATAGTCCGCACCGCCGCCTCCGTGTTGATGTATATCCACAAAGCCCGCCGAAACGTAAAGACCGTCGCAATCGATCACTGCGTAATCGGAGGAAACCTGTTCGCCTCTTTCGATTATCGCCTCGATCTTACCGTCGGATATGATAATATCCTTATAAAGAAGACAATCCCCGGTAACAAGTGTACCACCGCGAAGAAGTATTTTTGTCATATCATACCTCCATATCAGCAACATGCTGGATATTCAATGCGACCTCTGTGGAATGGAGAACGCTTTCGGTTCTCTCGAAGAGGTTTTCGCGGATATCGCGGCAAAATTCATCGAGATAATCCTCGCTTACATTCTTACATTCGATTACAATGGGATCCTTCGTGCCGTCTCTGTATACGGTTACAGTTTTTGAATAATAGGAGAAGGTCATCATGCCGTTGTCGCACCAGAAGCGAAATTCCCAATAGGTGGGGAGGGGATCAACGTCTGGGGGTGAAGAATATGAGACGTCCGCAAGAACGCCTGCGCCGTTGGAAAGGCGTGCCATGAAGGTGGCGCAATCCTTGAAATGCTTATGCTTGTATGCAAAGGCATTCCACGTGCGTGCGGCGTCAATTTTTGTAAATTCCATACCCGTCAGCATTCGGATGAGGTCTATACCGTGAATTGCAATATCGTTTATCGTGCCGCCGTGCATGCCCTCCTCAAAATACCATTCGGGGCGTGTGCCGTAATTCAAGCAATGCTGACCGTTGAAGCTTATATTGTGAACGTTTCCGAGATGCTCCTCACAGAGCAGATATTTCGCCACAGCCGTTTGCGGAAGATAGCGCAGATCGAGCATACAGGAGATTTTAAGTCCCTTTTCGGTCGAAATTCTGCGGATCTCGGAAAGCTCATCGAGGCTTGTGCAGATCGGCTTATCCGCGATAACGTGCTTGCCGGTAGAGAGAGCCTTTATGATAGCCCGTCCTCTTTCACCGTAGGCGTTTCCGATAGCGACCGCGTCAATATCGGATCTGAGCCATTCTTCGTAGCTTTTGTCGGAAAATGCGGCGCCGAGCGATTTTTCGGCTTTTGCTCTTGCTTCGTCATTCGGCTCGATACAGCCCGCGATTTCGGCGATGTCCGAGGAACGAACTCTTTTATACAGCGAATTTATATGTCCGTGGCGGAAACCGTAAAACAGTATTCTAATTTTTTCCATATTACATTACCAAAGCGGCGCTGTCCGCATCGAGGAACATTTTTGCGTTTTCGTGCTTACGAAGTGAGGTTGCGGGGCAAACCTCACCGTAATCGCCGCAGAGCATCGCCTTTACCGCATTCGCCTTTGTAGGTGCGGGAACGGTGCAGATAAGATATTTTGCGGACGTCAGTGCGGGAACTGTGAGCGTTATAGCATATTTCGGAACGTCATCAAGGGTAGGGAAGCAGCCGTCATGCACCTGCTGGTTACGGCATATCTCGTCAAGCTCTACCTTCTTTACGAGGAATGGATCGTTAAAATCTGCAACGGGCGGATCGTTGAACGCAATGTGACCGTTTTCGCCGATTCCCATGCAGACAACGTCGGGCGGGAATTTTTCGAGCAGGGAAGAGTATTTTTCACACGCCTCCTCTGCCCCTTCCTTCGCGGGAATGAGATTTACCGATCTGAAATTGACGCGTGAGAAAAGATGGTCGGTGAGGTAGCGCGCAAACGATTGCTCATCGTCGATCGAAAGGCCGTCGTATTCGTCCATATGGAATGCGTTTACTCTCGAGAAATCAACATCTGACGATACGAGTGCATCAAGAGTCTCGTTTTGTGACGGTGCCGCCGCAAAGATAACGTTTGCATATTCTTTTTCCGACAGTATCTTTTTTATTTCCTCTGCCGCCGTCCTTCCTGCCGCATCGCCCATTTCCTTGCGGGTATCGTATACGAAGGTATCAAGCAGCTCGGTTTTTATCGTTTTTATAAGCATATCGTTTTCCTCAAATTATGATTTCGTTAAGTTCTTCCTTCTCTCTGCTGTCAAGCGAGCGGACTATCGCATTCATTACGAAAACCGGTGTGACGAATTCCTTATAGGTCTTTTTCATTTCGCCGCCTGAAAGAAGGTCGTGCATATCGTTCATCTCGTGGGAAAAGCTTTCGGGCGTGAAATTGAGGATTTCTGAGCGGGATGACTTGTAGCCGTAAACGCTTGCGGTGTAGTATTTGCCCTTTTCGATATAAGTTCCCTTAACGGTGAACGAATCGTAGTATGCATAAAAATCAAGCGTTTTTTCGTTGCGCTCTGCCCTTACCGCCTTAACGTCGGTACCGAATATCGTTGTCATTATCTCAACAAGATGCTGAGCGTAGAAGTAAAATCCGCCGTAGGGGCTGTCCGATATAAGCGGACTGCAAACGCTTCCGCTTATCAGCTCTCCATGCTTTTCGTTCTTTACGTCATCGGCAAGCGCAAGCGTCTCCTTGAGGGCTGCACAAGTGCTTCCGCCGCAAAGACGGACGCCCTTTTCCTTCGCCTCACGCATAAATGCGACAGCATCCTCCTCGGAGCATGTTATCGGCTTATCTATGAACATCGGAATTCCGTTTACAAGATATGGCTTTGCGTATTTGTAGTGGTTATCGCCGTGGCGCGCGGTTATCATAACTCCGTCAACCTTGCCGACACATTCGTCGAAGCTTTCCATTATCTTAACGCCGAAGGTATCATGAAGCTTTTCAACGGCCTCAGGCTCGTTGCTGTAAACTCCAACCACCTCTATATCCGGATAGAGCCCCTTTGAAATGAGATCAAGAAAATTTTTTGCGTGTGAATTTTCACAGCCGAGTATTGCTATCTTATACATATCGTCACCTCAATCAAATTTTACGGGAAGCGGATTCTGCGCATGGCAAGCCTCGATAAGCTCGATGACCTTTGCCGCATATTCGGGCTTTATATCAAGCTCGGCACCGTTAAATATCGTATTGTACATCATCTTATAGAAATCCTTGACGGCAACGTCAAATGACGATCCGACTATCTTTTCGCTTTCCTCAACAAATTCGAGCTTTTCGGAGCAATAAACGGGCATTCCGTTTTCATCCGAAAGGGATTCTCTGATAACGGGACGCTCGGGATATGCGGAGAAATCCTCAACGTATTTAAGCTTGTATGAGCTGTTCGTGGACATGAGCGTACCCTTTGTGCCGAATATCTTGAAAACGAAATCCGAAGCAAACGCATCAGCGGAAATGACCTCAATGTCAACGATCGGCTTTCCGGGTGCAGTGATTATTATCTTGCCGTAGTCGTCGCCATCACCGCTTGTGAGAACTGTTCCGAGAGACGAGAATGCAACTCTTGCGTTTTCGTCCCAGCCGAGAAGATCGAGCGCCTGACCGATGGGATGAGGACCGGTATTGTAAATTCCGCCGGCGCACATCGACTGAAGAGTCTGCCAGTCCCAACGGCGCGCAAAGCCCGAATATTTGAGGCTTATCTGTACAACGTCACCAAGCTTTCCGCTTGCAATTATTTCCTTCACGTTCTTGAAGGCGGGGGAAAGGAGCGACTGATGGAACGCCGCAACAATAACTCCGTTTTTCTTTGCCGTCAGTATAAGATCGTCACATTCATAGCGTGAACGCCCGAACGGCTTTTCCGAAAGCACGTTGAAGCCGTGCATAAGAAGATCCTTGGTTATCTGATAGTGCATCTGCGAATAGGATGCGTTTATTATAAGATCTATATCGTTCCTGCCGAAAAGCTCGGTATAATCGGAAATGACGTCACAGCCGTATTCCTCGGCGGCTCTCGTTCTGCGAAAATCATCGCGCTCAACAACGCATACAACCTCGCAAAAATCATTCATTTCGCTCTTAAAGAAGCGTCCGTGGATGTTTCGTCCGCTTCTGCCTTGACCGATTATGGCAACTCTCAATTTTTTCATAGCGACCTCCATATATAAAGTCATTCGGAACACTGTTCCTTCTTACGTTAATTATATCATAAATTAAACGCCGTGTCAAGGTGTAAATAAAAAAAGCACCTCGGTGGGAGATGCTTTTTAGAAAAAGAATTATTAGATTACGTTTTTATATGAACGTTGCGGGCGAACACAGTTCGCCCCTACCGGATATAAATGTTTTATTCGTTTCCCGTAGGGGAGACCTGCGGTCTCCCGCAGTTGATTCGTGAATCGTCCTACGGAATTTTGACGTTTTATCTGTTGCTTTTCCGCGCCGCTGTAATGCAGACAAGATATACGATCATCTCGACGGCAAAAAATGCGGCAATATTGATAAGCGGCATAACGTACGGAGAGATCGATTCGGGGATCAAATAAAACGGGTCACGCACAACGAAGAACCAATTGAAGAAGTGATTGTAATCGCCGCTGTTTCCGTTGTATATAAAATTACCGAGCATCGCCCAAAGCGTCATACAGCAGAGGACGGCAAGGTCGCGGTAGCACCTTTTCCACTCGAAGGTGCGCACCTCGGACACAAGCGCCGTAAGCCCGTACACGGTCATGCATCCGTGGAAGATGAGAGTCTGCACGACACGGTAGGAAAGCGGATGAACCTGATACCACATCACGCCTGCAGGGTAGAGAAGATAAATAAGATTTGAGATAAAGCCGAGCAGTGCGAAATGAATACGGTATTTCCCGAAAAGCTTTGTATGCTCACAAAGAAAGCAACAAACGCACATGGCGGTGCAGACGTGGAAGGGAAGCTTTTCGATATCTATCTCGCCGTATCCAAGCGGCATGAGGAAGAAGTCAAGCACGTAAAGTCCGAACGCAATGTCTGACAGCGTCCGTGTAATGCGGCGTTTTTCGTCTGATGTCTTTCCTTTTGTATAGATTATGACAAGTGCCGCAGCAAGGGCGGTCAGCAGTATGTAGCACAGATGCGCCGCACCGAAGCAGGTGAAGACCGCACCGCCCTTTTTATCGGACAAAAGCTCGGATAAAAGTTCGTACATCGATTTACCTCCCAAAATCAGCCCTGGAATACGTCGTTATTCCACTGTCCTTCAAATACTTTGCCGCTCTTATTTATGTATTTGCCATAGCCGTGGCGGCGGTTGCCCTTCCAATCGCCGACGTAGCTCGAGCCGTCAGCCCATGTCATTTTGCCGTAGCCGTTACGTGCGCCGTTTGCCCATGTGCCTGTGTAAACGTGTCCTGCAGAATAGCGGTAGGTGCCTTCACCGCTAAATTTATTGTCAAGGAAGCCGCCCGTATAAACGTCGCCCGACTTGTAGGTGTAGGTGCCCTGTCCGGTCTGTGCGCCGTTGACGAAGTCGCCCTCATAAACGTTTCCGCTTGTCCAGACTTGTTTACCTTTGCCGGTGCGCTTGCCTTCAATGAAATCGCCCTCGTAATATGCGCCGCTTGCCCACGTGTATTTACCCTTACCGGTGCGCTTGCCGTCAACGTAATCGCCCTCGTAAACGTCACCGCTCGGCCAGGTGTACTTACCCTTGCCCATGCATTCGCCGTTAACGAAATCACCAACGTATCTTGCGCCGCTTGCCCATATGAACGTGCCCTTACCGGTACGTTCACCGTTCGCCCAATCGCCATCGTAATAGTTACCGTCCGTCCAAGTGTATTTACCCTTGCCGTGGAAGTGACCGTTTTCGAAATCGCCCTCATAGATATCGCCCGTGGCATCGAAAACGACCTTACCCTTGCCGTTCGGAACACCGAAGGAAAGGTAGCCGGTGTAGACGCCGTATGACAGCTTGTGGTTCGTAACGTTTCCTGTCGTTGTTTGAACCGAGTTTTCCTCGTCGAGATAGTCCTTTGTGAAATGCTTTGTTGCCTCAAGAAATGCCTTTGCATTGGCGTCAAGCTCCTCGTCCCAGCCGATAAGGTAAGCGGTAAGAGCGTCGACCTCGTCACCGCTGCACATAAGGCTTGTGGGTATATGCTGATCCGCAAGCTTTTTCGCCTCTGTGGGGTAATAGAAATCACGTGCGCCGTAAAGATGGCAAAGCTCATGACGGAGGGAATCGAGAGAGGAAGAGAACAGCGTAACCCTTTCGCTGGCATTTCCCTTGTTCCATGCGGCGTAGGCTCTGCCCGCCTTGTTGATAACAAACACGATTGGATTCGAGCTTCCTCCATTTTTATCCTGAAGCAGCTTTTGTGCAGATGCAGCATTAATAAGACCAAGCTTGGAACAAGCCTCGTTCTGCCAATCGGTATTTGACGTTGACGTGTCGACAGTTGCCGAGATGCTGACGGGGGTATATTTATATATGATGTCAAGCGTCTTGCCGTAAGACTTTATTTCGGATTCGAGCTTCTGCTCCTGCTGTGCAAAGGAATCCTTAAGCTTTGCCGTCGATGCGCTGTCCCATGACGATGCGCCGTCATCTACAAGGAAAACGTGAACGTAGGTCGTTCCGACAAGCTCTGCGCAGTAGCCGCTCCCCTTTGCGATGAGGTACACGTGATCTGCATATTCGCTTGGCGGCTCGGGAGCCGTTGTCTGCGCTTTTGTCGTTTCGGGAGCTTTGGTTGTAACGGGAGCCTTCGTTGTTTCGGGAGCTTTTGTGGTAACGGGCGGTCTTATCGTTTGCAGAGGTGCCGTTATCGCACTTGTGCTTTCCGCCGTATCACGTGATCCGCTCTCCTCCCACGGGAATTTACTGCCCGGGAACAATCTGCACGATGAGATCATGCACACGGTCAGAAGCAATACAAAAAGACAATATATTTTTTTCATAGAGTCACAGCCTTTCGTTGCGTGTTTTTTTATGGATATATTATACCATAATTTTTTGGAAAATGCAATAGGTAGAAAAAAGATCCCGCCGTTTTTGGCGGGATCAGGTTATACTATGTAGCTAAAAATATTGCTTGTATTCCGGCGTCGCTTCCAATTCCTTAACGGCATCCTCCACCGTTCCATATACGGAGTCATAAAAAATCGGGCTCCAATATCCGCCTATAGCATTCTCGACGTTGCAAATGTAATTCCATTCGTCATCATCAAGTAGGGTGACAGCCTGAAACTCTACCTTATAAAATCCCTTGGGGGTCTTATAAATTATAAAACGCTTGTCTTTTTCTTTAGAGTAAATTACCTTGACGACTTCATTAG
>JBGVEZ010000034.1:0-3664 GCA_045120555.1 Eubacteriales bacterium | reverse complement strand
CTCTGATAAGCGCGTCAACCAGCTTTATCACAATATTATCTGGGGACAAAAGAGCAACTTTCTCGACGTGCCCACAGACTGTCCGCAGAGAGACGAACGCCTCGGCTGGACGGGTGACACGCAGATATTCTGTACCGCAGGCGCATATAATGGACATACTCTTGAATTTATGCGCAAATGGATGGGCGACGTTCGTGCTTCCCAGAAGCTGTGTAAGGGAATTTGTGACGTTATTCCGAAGACGCTTGACAAGAACAACGTAGGCGCCGGCTCGGCTTGGGGCGACGCGGCTATAATCGTGCCCTATAAGATGTGGCTCATGTTTGCGGACAAGACGATCCTCAAGGAAAACTTTGACGCTATGGAAACGTATATGGAGTATCTTGAGCAGTTCGGTTACAACGGTCCCATTCCGAGATACGGTGACTGGCTCAACTATGAAAAGACTCCAAAGGAATACATCAGTATGTGCTATTACTACTACGATGCGATCCTTATGAAGAAGATATCCGACCTTATCGGCAGAAAGGACAGAAAGCATTACTACGGAATCCTTGCCGACAGAATAAAGGAAGCGTATCTTGACAAATACGTTCCCGGCGGAGAATTTGAATGCAAGACGCAGACGGGATATCTCCTTCCTCTCGCATTCGGACTTG
The DNA here is from genome assembly GCA_045120555.1 of Eubacteriales bacterium. Lineage (GTDB taxonomy): Bacteria > Bacillota > Clostridia > Oscillospirales > CAG-272 > SIG640. The sequence continues at coordinate 3,005 of JBGVEZ010000034.1, read as the reverse complement.
TTGAGGGCGAGCTTCGTGCAAAGGCGATAAAGGAGCTTAAGCAGAAGATAATTGACAACGATTACACTCTTTCCACAGGCTTTGTCGGAACTGGCGTGCTCTGTCAGACGCTCAGCGAATGCGGACTTGACGATCTTGCATATTCGCTCCTCCTCCAGACGAAGGATCCCTCGTGGCTCTATTCGGTTCATCAGGGGGCAACCACCGTTTGGGAAAGATGGAATTCTTACACCCTTGAAAAGGGATTTGGTGACGTGGGTATGAATTCCTTCAACCACTATGCATACGGTGTTGTTCTTGAATGGATGTATTCCTATATGGCGGGTATCGCACCGAATACTCAAAAGGGCGGATTTACAAGGCTTACCCTCCGTCCCACACCCGACAGAAGAAGAACTATCCCGAAGGGACAGCAGAGAATTACAAGCTGTGAGGCAGAATACAAGACCGCAAACGGAGTTGTTAAGAGTGCATGGGAGATCGTGGGAGACAAGACCGTATACAGCATCGTTATCCCCGAGGGAAGCGAGGCTGAGGTAAAGCTTGCTTGTCGCGCGGATACTGTCCTTAACATCAACGACGTTGAATTCACAAGGGAAACGCTCGGTGCGAAGGTGCAGAAGAAGAGACTTGTATTTAAGCTTGGAGCAGGTACGTATAAAATAACAGTATAAAAATATCCCGCATATGCGGGAGTAAGGATATCGATTTGAAAAGATTTATTTGCATTATGCTTCTTCTTGCGATAATGCCGTGGGCACTTCTTTCGTGCGGTGCAGAGGTTGCATATACAGTATACGTCGGTGGGGGAACTGCCTCGCTTGATCCGAAAAAATGCATGACGAGGGCGGAGGAGACCTATGCGTATAATCTCTTCTCGGGACTTTATGAATACGTTTCCGACGGTGACTCCTACGAGCTTCATCCCGCGGATGCCGAGGGCTTTCCGACAGTCAGCGCAACTGAGGACGGAAAATACGTGTATACGTTTACTCTTCGTGAAGGACTTAAGTGGAGCAACGGAGATCCGATAACACCCGAGGACTACGTTACCGCATGGAATGAGTCTGCGGCATATTCGCTCTATACCGACAAGGGGTATATATTCTCGCTTATTGACGGTTACGATTCCTACGTGGCGTACGAGGATGATGCCGCACTCAATATGACCTTTGATAACAAGAAGCGCACCTTCTGCGTTACAGTTACCGAGGACAGCGAGCGATTCCTTGCATATACTGCAACTCCCGCACTCTTTCCGACAAGCAAGAATGCAAGGCGAGACAGTACGGAGTGGGACAATGATCCCGAGTTCTTTGCATCAAACGGTGCGTATACCCTTGATTCTCTTTCAAAGGATAGCCTCACTGTCAGGAAGAACACGAATTACCGTAATGCTGACGCTGTTACCGCGGAAAAAATAACGTTTATTTTCGATACAAGTGATGCGGCAGAGATGGTTAAGAACGAAAAGCTTGACTTTGCATTTACCGAAAAGCTTGCGTTTGGCGGCTATACAGACAAGGCTGAGGTGGGAATTAAGTATCTTGCGTTCAATGCGAACGATAAATCGATCGGTTCGTTTAAGCCCGAGCATCAGCGGATGATACGCGAGGCAATAGGTATTTATGCAAGGGAATGCGGAGCATTTGTCGGTGTCCCGAAATCGCTTTGTCCGTATCTTGAAAAGAAAAATGATGTAAAAAATCAAAATGACGATAGCATGACGATGTGCGATTATGCTGACAGTCTTCTTTCAACCGTAGCGCATGAAAGCGAGCAGTTCACTTGGCAGAACGGAAAGGCATACGAATTTCCGGTGCTTACCGCGCTTTGTGCGGGTCGTGACGGCGAGGACAGAGACCTTTCGGAGCTTGCGGATTATCTTAAAGAGAAGGGAATATCACTTCGAATACAGAATACCGATTGGAATACCTTTCTTGACATGAGAGATGACGGCGATTATTCAATGCTGATCAACTCATGGTCGTATTCGACTCTCTCGGACGGCGAATTTTTGCGTATGTTCACATCAGATTCGATATATAATGATGCACGTATCGGAACTGAAATCGACAGCACGTGGGAAAATATCTATGATGCGCAGCTTCTTTTACCAGTAGATAAGCTTTCGGATGCCGAGATAGTATTCAGGTCCGCTTACGGTACGCTTCTTGCCGAAAAATGTCTGTTCGCGATTGGCGCTGTTGAACGGAAGTTCTACGTAAAGAAGGACTTACCGTTTGCTGTTCTTCGTAACGGAAACGTAAGATTCTACTAAAATACGACCTTGTTGACAAAAAAATTGGCGCTGCCTCTTCGCAAGACAGCGCCTTTTGCTTATTTTTCAATATACCCGGTAAGACGGAAGTTCAATTCCTCATAAGGTATCATTTTGCCGTCAATCGTTATCGCTTCCTTCGGGATGGTTATAAAATAGTCGTAGGTGTGGTGCATCTCGCTGTGCTTGAACATATCCTTCACCGGTTGTGTAAAGTGTATTGCAAGGAGCTTTGTCTCGGGATCGAAGCCGTATTCAAATTCATAAAAGACAGAGCCGTGATAGAATTTCGATATATAGAAAATTATATTTTTATCAAAGAAATCGTCTGCATAAAGATCGGAATACTTCTTTTTGATACCCTTTTCAATAGCCGCAGAAAGCTTTTCCTTACTGTCAATTATCCCTGCCTTGCTGCAATCGTTTTGGCTGCTTGATATCGTTCCGTCAGCCTTTTTTTTCTCCTTATATTCTGTGAGCGGAAATTCAAATGACAAGGCACCATCCGAATAAGAATTGGCGTTAACACTTGCATCGGAAAGCTCGAAAACATAATCGAAAAGATTTTCGGGCAGCTTTGGAAGTCTCGGATCATCGAGCGGGAGGGGGATGTCACATGAAAAAATATAGAAATCAGCTTTGGTAAAACCTTCTTTTGTAGCTGAAGAGTCGTTTTTGGCAGAATTTAAACTTTATTTTGGTTTTTTTTAGGTTGCTTGGGTTT
>JBGVEZ010000033.1:0-2869 GCA_045120555.1 Eubacteriales bacterium | reverse complement strand
ATCCTCTTTATTTATGTAGGAAAAACGGTATTTTACTTTTTCTCAACGTCGGCGATCTGATTTTCGCGTGCCGCAAGAACCGCCTTTACGTCGTCTATTACGTTGAGGATTGCAGCCTTATCGTCGCTGCTAAGTACGGTTTTAAGCAGATTCAGCTGCTTTTTCAATTCCTTTTCGGTATATTCAAGCTCCTCGTAGGTGTAGGGCGTTGCGAGGTCGCAAAGCTCCTTTAGGGCGGTGAGGTCGTCGGCAGAAAGTGCCGCCTCGAGAGCCTTGTCATTTTCTACAATGCTTTTCAGCGATGCGAGGGACGCACTCTGAAGCTTTTCAGGCGGAGCAGGCTTTGCTTTCTTCGGCTTCGGGTTCTTTTTTTCTTCCTTCTTGACCCTGTACAGCTGTACGAGAAGCAGATATCCGAGGAGAACGAGCATTACGCCGATGAATATGAGGTTGGCTATGAGAACCACGCTGAACTGAACGTCGGGGATAAGGCAAAGGAGTGTTGCACAGAGTGCATGGCAGAGGAATACGACCATAAATGCCATTATAGGGTGCACCTTTTTTGAGAAGGGAAGCGTTTTCAGCTTGCGCAGGAGCACGAGAGAAACGATTTCAAGCACGAATGCGGTGTGAAGCAGAGCAAAGCACCACCATTTTGCGTCTGTATATGCCGAGGTGTCGTTAAGAAAGAATACAACGTCAAAAAGTGCGAGAAAAATAATTTGAGGGAGTGTCCATAGGTATTTCATTTCGGTTTCCGTAGCTTTTGAATCCAAAAGCTTCCTTTCCTTCGTCTTTTTGGTTTGGAAACTAAACCCTTATTGTAATAAGTATACCATAATATTTGAAAAAATCAAGTATTTACAGGCGAAAAAATCAAATATGCCATGTTTTAAAAATCGGTATGGACATCACATTCGCTTGATATATCAACAATATCTGAAAATTCGATCCTTCTCCCGTCCGTCATTATAAGCATGCGCTCAAAGGGATCGATTTTTTTGACCGTCCCCTTCGACGTAACGTAAGCACCGCCGTCCTTGTGCATATCGGGAACAAAGTAGGTTATCGAATACTCACGGTCATCGCTCCCGTGCTGTGCGATCTCGCAAAGCCTTGCGTTAAGCTCCTCAATAGCAAAGTCATCAAGGAACACCCGCTTTGACGTCAGTCTCGCTGTCTCACGTATCAGTGCGCTGTGTCCGGTAAGCGCGGCAAACGGCGCAAACTGTGCCGCCCTATCGTGCATCGACATATGCGGATGCGTGTCCGAGCGATGGTGCGGCATATTTATGATGTCATCGTATTTGTTCATGCCTTGTGTCCTCCGATCTGTCCGTTTCTTTCGATTGCCGTTGCGCCGTCCTCGAGATTCATTCCTCTGACTATGGCATTTTTTCCGTATTTCTTTTTTATTTCGATAAGTGTTTTTTGAATTGTACGCTCTCGCATAAGCTCCTCATCGCGTTTCTTTTCTTCAAGCTCAAGGGCAGTGTAATCGGTGAAAAGATCAAGCTGCTCATCTGTTCCAACCTTTGGTATATCGCTCTCGGGGAGGATGTTGTTGGCGGTTATCGTGATCCGTCGTGAGAGAAGGGAAGGATTGTATATTTTGTCAAAAAGCTCAATAACTTTTTTTGTGATGAGCTTTGTAGAGGAGGTATATCCGTCAAGATTTATGCTTCCGTGTGCGTGCTTCGGGACCTCGCGCCCGTAATAGTCGGTGGTGATCTCGCCTCGGTAGGCAGCTCTTTTTTGCGGATCTGCGAGGTTTTCGATATCGTAGCCGATCGTCAGCACGATCTGGTTTGTGCAAAGCCCCTTGTCGACGAGATCGAGGACAAGCAGGTCTGTCATCTCTTTAACGATAAGCCGCGTCTTTTCGTATCTGTACGGAGCGTGAAGCACCTGACCTGAGCAGATGCTGTTTCTTTCGGGCTTATACGCCTTGATGTCTGCTATAGTACACGGCTCCCAGCCCCATGCGTGGTCGATAAGAAGCTCTGCGTTTATTCCGAACAGCTTGTAAAGCAGGTCCTCGTTGTAATAATCGTCAGCACCGCCGACCGAGCATTTTGCTATATCGCCCATCGTGTATATTCCGTGCTGCTCAAGCTTTTTTGCATATCCCTTTCCCACACGCCAGAAGTCTGTTATCGGGGTGTGCGACCAGAGGGAATGTCGGTAACTGATCTCGTCAAGCTCTGCAATGCGGACGCCGTTCCCGTCCGGCAAAAGATGCTTTGCTTCAATGTCCATTGCGATCTTGCAGAGGTAGAGGTTTGTGCCAATGCCCGCAGTTGCGGTAATTCCGGTGGTTGCGAGAACGTCGAGGATCATCCTCATGGTAAGATCACGCGCAGTCGTTTTGTAGAGAGTGAGGTAGCTTGTAAGGTCTATAAAGACCTCGTCTATAGAGTATACGTGGATGTCCTCGGGCGCAACGTACTTTAAGTAGACGTTGTAGATGCGCGAGCTGTATTCCATGTATTTAGCCATCTGCGGCGGTGCAACTATGAAATCCACTGCAAGCGTCGGATCCGCCTTTAGCTCCGTGTCACTCGTCGAGCTTCCGCTGAACCTGCGTCCGCCTATAGCTGCCGTTCTTTTGCAGTTGGCCTCCTTGACCTTCGCATTCGCTTCAAAAAGACGCGCCCTTCCGGGAATTCCGTATGCCTTCAGAGAAGGGGAGACTGCAAGACAGATTGTTTTGTCAGTTCGGCTTTGGTCGGCAACGACAAGATTTGTTGTCATCGGATCAAGTCCGCGTTCTATGCATTCGACCGAAGCAAAGAAGGATTTCAGATCTATTGCCGCATATTTTTTCTTTTCCATAAGCTGTTCCTTTCTCTGTTATTTATAAGCGTTT
>JBGVEZ010000032.1:0-2581 GCA_045120555.1 Eubacteriales bacterium | reverse complement strand
ACACTGTTCCGCATGATTTTTCACGTTTCATCCCGATTACCGCACCTTTCCTGTTAAGTGTTAAAATTTGTTTTTTTAATATAAAGCGCCTCTGCAAATCTTACGGTTTCCATGGCATCCTTTGCATATTTGTCCGCACCGATCCTGTCGGCGTACTCCTGATTCATGACCGCTCCGCCAACCACAGTTTTGCAATTGGGAGCTTTTTCCTTTATCAGCTTTATCGTTTCCTCCATCGCAGGAACAGTTGTCGTCATAAGCGCGCTCAAACCGCATATATCTGCCTTTTCGCTGATGACCGCATCGACAACGCTTTGAGCAGAAACATCTCTACCAAGGTCAACAACGTCGTAACCGTAATTTTCAAGCAGAACCTTGACGATATTCTTACCGATATCGTGTATGTCTCCCTTTACGGTAGCTATAACCACCTTCAGCTTCTTTTCTGTCTCGCCATCGGTTGACTTTATGTGCCGCTTAATTACGTCAAACGAGGATTTTGCCGCCTCTGCACTCATAAGAAGCTGCGGAAGATACATACGCTTTTCCTCGAATCCTTTGCCTACGGTATCAAGCGCAGGTATTATGTGTTCATTTACAATATCAAGCGGCTGGCATTCAATTATAAGATTCTCGCAGATATGTGCTGCACGCTCCTTCAGCCCTTTTATTATCGCATCTTGAAGTACAGACACGCCTAAGGTGCATTTTTCGACATCATGTGACGCTGCCACTTCTACCGTCTGTTGACGTGCAGAGGGCGTCGATTGAGGAAGCTCTGATGCAAATTTTATATAGCCATCGCAGTTTTCGTCCATTCCATGCAAAAGCAAGTACGAATGATAAACCTTCATCATATCCACAGAATACGGATTGATTATCGCAGCAGAAAGACCGTTTTCAAGTGCAAAAGCAAAAAACGCCGAATTAACCGTATCACGCGAAGGAAGCCCAAAGGAAACGTTTGAAACTCCGAGGACTGTATTCATTCCGAGCTCCTTTCGGATATATCTCAAGGAATCAAGAGTCGCAGCGGGCGCAGACGCATCTGCACTTACCGCCATACACAAAGTATCGAAAACAATATTTTTGGCTGAAATTCCGTATTTTTTCGCTGTAGAAAGTATATTTCTTGCAATCTCAACTCGTCCTTCCGAAGTTGCAGGTATACCGTTTTCATCAAGTGTAAGAGCAACGATAAGACCGCCGTATTTTTTGGCAAGCGGAAATACTGCTTCCATGCTTTCTTGCTTGCCATTGACGGAATTGATCATTGCCTTGCCGTTATACCTGCGAAGTGCAGCCTCCATCGCCTTTACGGACGAGGTATCTATCTGCAAAGGAAGGTCGATAACCGATTGGAGCTTACATACGGCGTTTGTCAGCATAACAGTTTCGTCAATGTCAGGAAGTCCGACGTTAACGTCAAGTATCTGAACTCCCTTCTCCTGCTGTGTGACACCCTCTCCGAGAATGTAATCCATATCATTTTCCTTCAGGGCCTGTTTAAAACGTTTTTTCCCCGTAGGATTTATACGCTCACCGATAAGAATGGGCTTGTTTCCGATCTCAACAGCGTGAGTGTACGAGGAAACAAGAGTATGCTCCTTATAAACCGGAGCTTTGAATTCAAAATCTGCAATTTTTTCAGATAAATTTGAGATATATTCCGGAGTTGTACCGCAGCATCCGCCAACAATACTCACTCCCATGGAAACGGCCTCCGCAACAACGTCTGAAAATTCCTCAGGGCTTACGTTATAATGCGTTTTTCCGCATTCGCACACAGGGAGTCCTGCATTAGGCTTCATAATTATCGGAACGGACGCATATCGAAGCATCTCTTTTACGATGGGAATCAGCTGTTTTGGACCGAGAGAACAATTTACGCCTATAGCATCGGCCCCCATCCCCTCAAGCATCGCAACCATTGCAATAGGATCTGCGCCCGTCATCAGTTTTCCGTCTTCGCTGTAAGCATTGGACACAAATACGGGAAGATCGGAGTTTTCTTTTGCTGCCAGAAGTGCCGCCTTGGTTTCGTAGCTGTCGTTCATGGTTTCGATATATATAAGATCGGCTCCATGCTTTACACCAAGCTTGACGGTATCCGCAAAAACAGCTACAGCATCCTCGAAATCAAGCTCACCGAACGGCGCAAGAAGCTTTCCGAGAGGTCCGATATCAAGCGCAACGTACATTTCCTTATCAGAAACAGACTCTTGTCGTGCCGTCTTTGCATTTGTAATTGCAGCTCCGATTATACGGTCAAGATCGTCGATGCTGAATTTTATCGAATTTGCGCCGAATGTATTCGCATTGACAACGTTACTGCCTGCGTCAAAATACGCCTTATGTATCGCCACTATTTCATTGGGACGTGCAATATTCCAAAGCTCCGGAAGCTCTCCCGGAGCAAGTCCTCTTTGCTGAAGAAGGGTTCCCATTCCGCCGTCCAATATTACGTTTGATTTATAAATAAGTTCCTTTACAGACATTTTTCACCTATAAGTTATATTAAAGCTTCAATCCGAGGATATCTGACACGTTGTTCTGTATCCTTTGTGCAACGTCAGGCTTG
>JBGVEZ010000031.1:0-2677 GCA_045120555.1 Eubacteriales bacterium | reverse complement strand
ATCAACCTTTTTTCAAGCCCTTTTTTGAAAGTTGTGCAGATATTTTGTATAAAATATAAATTCATCTTAACAATTTTAAAAAGGTACTTGAAATTTTACATCGTTTAGTGTATAATTTAATTATCAAATATAATCCTGGAGGTTTTCACTATGCTCGGATCAAACGACAAGGTAAGAGTAGGTATAATCGGCTGTGGCGGAATCGCAAACGGCAAGCACATGCCTTCCCTCAAAAAGCTTAAGAACGTTGAAATGGTTGCTTTCTGCGACATAATCGTTGAAAGAGCCGAAAATGCAAAGAAAGAATTCGGAACAGAGAACGCTGCAGTCTACGAGGACTACAGAAAGCTTCTTGAGGACAAAACAATCGATATCGTTCACGTTCTGACCCCTAACCGCTGGCACAGCGAGATAACGGTTGCCGCACTTGAATCCGGTAAGCACGTTATGTGTGAAAAGCCGATGGCGATCAATTCCGAGGAAGCAAAGAAGATGCTTGACGCCGCAAAGAGAACAGGCAAGAAGCTTTCCATCGGTTATCAGAGCCGTCATCGTCCTGATGCGCTTTATCTCAAGAAAGAGGTTGAATGCGGAACCTTCGGCGATATTTACTATGCAAAGGCTACTGCGCTCAGAAGAAGAAAGGTTCCTACGTGGGGAGTTTTCCTTGATGAATATGCACAGGGCGGCGGTCCTCTCATAGACATTGGAACACACGCTCTCGACCTCACCCTCTGGACGCTTGACAACTACAAGCCCAAGTACTGCGTAGGTACTGTATATCATAAGCTCAACAATCTTCCCGACGACCTTAAGGGTAACGCGTGGGGACCCTGGGATAGCAATAAATTCACCGTAGAGGATTCTGCTTTCGGCTTTATCGTTATGGAAAACGGAGCTACGATCAATCTTGAGTCGTCTTGGGCTATCAATTCTCTCGATACAAGAGAGGCGGTTACAAGCTTCTGCGGTACTCTCGCAGGTGCAGACATGATCAGCGGTCTTCGCATAAACGGCGTAAGAAACGGCGCGCCTTATACATTCACTCCCAGCCTTAACGCAGAGGGTGCCGCATTCTATGACGGTGCAAAGAACGAATCAGCCGCCGACAGAGAGGCAAGACTCTGGATAGATGCTTGCGTTAACGATAAGACCCCCTTCGTAACCCCCGAGCAAGCATTCGTAGTTACTCAGATACTTGAGGGTATCTATATTTCCGCACAGACCGGCGATATTTTCAAATTTTGATCAGCAACACTTTTAGAAATAAAATAATCAGGAGAATATATTTATGAAACTTTCAGTACTTGCGAACCTTTACGGTTCAAAGTCTCTTGAAGAGACACTTAAGATACTTACAGGCCTCGGCGTTCATACCGTTGAGATCGGCGCAGGCGGCTATCCCGGCAAGGCACATTGCAACCCCGAGGAGCTTCTTGCAGATGAAAAGAAATATGAGGAATTTGTAGCCACATTCAAGAAGTACGACGTAGAGATCTGCGCTCTCGCATGCCACGGCAATCCGCTTCATCCCGACAAGGCAACTGCAGAATCCTACGATAAGGACTTCAGAAATGCTATCCTCCTTGCTGAAAAGCTTGGTGTTGATACTATCGTAGGCTTCTCCGGATGCCCCGGTGACTGTGAAAATTCTAAATATCCGAACTGGGTAACATGTCCTTGGCCCGGCGATTTTCTTGAAATACTCGACTGGCAGTGGAACGAAAAGCTCATTCCTTATTGGAAGGAAATGGGTGCGTTTGCACTCGAACACAATGTACCGAGAATTGCATTCGAAATGCACCCCGGATTCTGCGTTTATAATCCCGAAACACTCCTTAAGCTTCGCGCGGCTGTCGGTGACGTTATCGGCGCAAACTTTGACCCCTCCCACCTTGTATGGCAGGGAATGGATCCCGTTGCGGCTATCAGAGAGCTTGCAGGCGCGATTTACCACGTACACGCCAAGGATACAAAGATAGATACATATAATACTGCAAAGAACGGTGTTCTTGATACCAAGCATTACAGCGATGAGCTCCATCGCGCATGGGTATTCAGAACCGTTGGCTACGGTAACCCCGAAAGCTATTGGAAGGATCTCGTAAGTAACCTCAGACTTTGCGGCTACGACAGAGTTCTTTCGATTGAACACGAGGACAGCGTTATGACCATCGACGAGGGTCTTCGCAAGGCTGTCGCATTTATAAAAGACATTATTATCGAAGAAGCTAAACCCACAACAATGAGTTGGGCTTGAACCTTACGCAATTTGTCAAAAAACTCTGTTTTATAGCTAAAAACTGTAGATTTTAACTATTGACAAAATGTCGGTTTTATGGTATAATAATATCGTAGATAAAAGCTTGTGTAACCGGCGGATGAGTGGATAACCACGTGGGAGCACAAGTATAAAAAGCCGACCGCCTGGGCATTCCTATCTCATTGTGGGATAGGAGTGCCCATTTTTAAATTTCAGGAGGTAATTTATGAAAAAAGTTGGTATAGTTATGGGAAGTGACAGTGATCTTCCCGTTGTTGAAAAGGCAATAGCTGTGTTACAGCAATACGACATTCCGTTTGAGGTTCACGTATATTCAGCACACAGAACGCCCGAACAGTCACGTGAATTTTCCGCAAATGCAAGGACAAACGGATTTGGCGCTATAATAGCCGC
>JBGVEZ010000030.1:0-21740 GCA_045120555.1 Eubacteriales bacterium | reverse complement strand
CGATAGCAGTAGTACCTTCTGCTACATTAACCGTTTTTCCTGTGTATTCGGCGGGAACAAGATACAAAACATTGTCGCCTGTTACAACGTCAGTATAATAGGTAATGCCGTCTTTTTCGTAGAAATTTACGATTTCAAGCGTACCTGTGCCGGATGCAGAATACTTCTTACCAACCAAGCGACCGTTGTGGAACGCCTCTGCGGGAGTAACGTTAGGAGTGGAGATAGTACCTGTAGCGGAAATGTTTGTAAAGGAAACGGTTGTACCGTTCTGGTTGTGCCATACACCTGCAATAAGGCCGGTTTCGAGAACGTCTGTAGCAGCATCTGCGCCGTCATTTTCAGCACTTATAAGGTTGGTAACATCACCTGTGCAGGTAATATTTTCAAACTTGTTATCGTAGTGAGCGATACCGAATACGCCGCCGATGTCGCAAACGTCACCGATTACGTCGATGTTAGAGGTGATGTTCTTGAATGTGTGGCCGCCTTCGCCGTTGAAGCCGACTACACCACCAACGTATGTTCTGTATGCAAGGCCATTTTCTGTGGAAACAGCGTTAACGTAAGATGTTTCGTCAACTGCAACAGTGATGTCTGTCCAGTTAGCATATGCGTTCTTACCGCCTACGCCGCCTACGTATGCAAAGCCGTTAACTTCAACGTGACCCTTTACAGTGATATTTGTGTACTTGGATGTGTAGGGGTTACCTGCAACAACACCAACGTTGAGACGACCGGAAACAGTTGCGTTTTCAACTGTGAGGTTCTTGATCTCGCCGTTGTAAGTGTTAGCGAAGAGACCGACTGTAGACTTATTGCCTGTAACCTTAAGGTTGGAAATGGTCTTGCCATTACCATCAAATGTACCGTAGAATTTAGAAATGGGTGTCCATTCCATGTTAGCGAGGTCGATGTCAGCGCCAAGCATAACAGTCTTACCTGCGTATGTAACGCCATCAACATTTACGCTCTTAACAAAAGCAAGAAGCTCTTCGAGGTTGGTAATAAGGGTAACGCCCTTCTTACCATCGTCCTTGGTAATGTCATCAGCAGTGTTAGCTCCTACAGAGGACTTAGAACCAACACGGCCAACGATATCGTTCATGTTCTCGTTGTTCTTATTATCAGCATATGCACCTGCAACTGCTGTATAGCTCAAAGTAACGTTTTTAACAATGTTGCCTTCAGCAGTAAGCGTACGATCTTTTATGCCGTCCGAGTTAAGCATACCTGCGATACCGCCAAGATCTCTGTAAGCAATAACGGTAGAATCCTTAACAGTATTGCCAACAATGTTACCGTTAAGAGCATAACCAACGATTACGCCTGCCTTTGCACCGCCGTCGTATACGCCCTTAGCGGTATCAAAATAGGGGGTAGCGATAATAGTAGCGTTAGTAACTGTACAGTTCTTAATGCAGTTTGCAGAGAGGTATGCATAACCTGCGATTGCGCCTACGTAGTCTGTACCGGAAACGTAAGCATCAACAATATTAAGGTCCTCGATATGTGTGCCTGTGCCTGTGCGACCGAAGAGACCGAGTGCGTTGCCGCCAACAACTCTGAGGTTAGAGATTGTGTAGCCCTGTCCGTCGAAGGAACCTGCGAATGTTCTAGAGAATGCCTTTTCACCTTCAGCACTCTTTGTACCAATAGGTGTCCAGTTAACGTTGTTAAGGTCAACGTTTGCGCCGAGCTTAACAGTCTTACCTGCGAAGGTGTTGCCGCCGTTTACAAGCTCTGCAAGACCTGCAAGCTGTTCAGCAGTAACGAGTGTAAATTCGTTGGCTGTGTCCTTGTACCAAGTGGTATCGACAGCGCCTGTCCAAGCTGCGTCCTTATCGTAATCTTTACCGAAGCTATCTTCCTCATGTGTATACTGAGTAGCAAAGAGGTTGATACCGAGGTTGATAACGGGAGCGTTTGTACCTGTCTTGTAGTTTGCTTCGTTGCCAACTGTTTCGGGCATATAAACTACCATTGTAACAAATGCTTCCTCATCAGCGAGGAGCTTACCGTTACCGGAATAGTTAACATTGAGCTTTGTTGCTTTAGCATCAACAGCTGCGATTGCAGCGTCACGACCATAGTCCTGTGCGCCGTCAACTACACCATACTTGATGTAATCGGAGAGCTTAAATACTTCACCCGCAACGTTGATACCAACTGTTTCGGAGTAAACGTTTACACCAAGGTTGTACTTAAGAGCAAGTGTGCCCTCGTTAACTACCTTAAACTTAACGACCTCTGTATGGCCGGGTTCCCAAAGAGTATTCTCTTTGAAAATGTTTGTGTTCTCGCCAACCTTTACCCAATCGGTGGTTTCGTCGTTCATATAGTAGAGTTCAACGTCAAGGTTGCCGGATTTGATGATATTGTTAGTGGAGCTAACGCTATCAGTAAACCAAGCGAACGTTGTGCCAACGAACATAGAAACGCAGAGGAGGAGGGAAACAAAGCTGAGCGCGAGAGCGCGTTTTGTGCTTCTATTTTTCATAGTATATAGTCTCCTATAAATATTTTTTCAGTACTTAAATTAAACGGAACAGGCCAGTACTGTGGGGCGCTATACCGTTGTTTTCTTAATTCAGTTTTCCCAGAACGCATCGAAAGCCGCCTTTGCGGAATCACCGGTATTATCCGCCTGGATAGCCTCTGCGAGTATTGTGAGCTCGAACTTACCGTCGATAAATGCCATATCGTTCTGATCAAGCTCTGTGGGAATTGTAACTGTTTCAAAGAGGCATGCGACCGCATCGGGAGCAAGCTTTTCGTTAAGGTAGAATACCATTGTGTAGGTATTTTTTGTACCGTCGTATTCACCCACCTCATAGCGAGTCCAGATAGTCTCGTCATGTCCGCCGAACATTGTGCCGAGGTCATAGGAGTTGCCGAGAGCAGCGATCCAAGCATCTGCGTTTGTTACGGTTACCTTTACGCGAATCCACTGGTCGTAAGAGCCTGTATTTTCAACGTGGGGAGCCTTCTTATAAACGCTGCCGGGAGCGATGTTTTCGAAAGTATGACCGTCATCATCCTTTGTTGTGGTGTCGCCGTCGATGTATTCCCATACGTCTACGGAGAAGATCTCGTCGGGTGTGTCTGCAGAATCTGCCATATGGAAATCGTTGGTTACGGAATCGGATGCGTTAAACCAAGCGAGAGTTCCCATAGAGAGGATTGCAGCAAGGCATACAGCGAGAGCCACAACTAACACTTTTTTCTTTGTCATTTTCATTGTCATGTCCTCCTTTCTTAAGAATTTTATTTTCAGCCTCAGTTTGTTGGAATTCCTTAACAAACCGAAACAAAAAACCAATTTCAATCGGATCTTTTTTCCGTCATCTCCGCGCGAAGCCTTTCAAGCTCCTCTTTCAGTCTCTGGTTTTCCTCGTTTGCCTTATCGATATCAGTCTGTGCGGCTATTACCTCAGCGGACTTTTCGGGTTCCTTCTTTTTCAGCATATCGGGAAGGAATACGATAAGTATAAGCAGAACTCCCGCGGAGATTGCTATATACATTCCGGGGGGATGCTGGACGAAATCGGAGACGTAGCCGAGCTTGGGGATGCTGAACTGAGGAACGCCGATAACGTTTTTGAAATGTACGGGATCGTTATCCTCTATTTCATTTGCGAGACCCTTTGTATAGAAATGCTGTTTTTCGGCATCTATACGGACAACGCGGTGGGTTGCGACTACGAGGTCTTCATTTAATATAAATGTGATATCGTCGCCGACCTGAATGGTATTGACGTCGACGGCTTTAACGTAAATGAGGTCACCGACGCTGTATTTCGGCTCCATACTGCCGGAGATTATGTTGAACACGCGATATCCGAGGATACGAGAGCCCATAAGGAAGATGGCGCAGAGGACTACAAGAGCCACGAGTGCGGTGGAGACAACGTTCCACGTTTTTTTGAGTATTTGCTTCATTCTGTATAACACTCCTTATTTCTCTTCGGTGGGAGTTTCTGCGGGGGCTTCTGCTGTAGCTTCTGCAGGCGGTGCGACGGGATCTGCCGTCATCTTACCCTCAAGCTGAGCTTTAAGTGCCTGAAGCTCCTCAAGCATTCTCGCGTTAGCAGCGCGCTCCTCGTCGAGCTTTGCCTTTTCTGCTTCCATTTCATCCATCTGCTCTTTTCTGTATCTACGGAAGAGGCGGAAGAAGTCGACGCCCTGATAGATTATGAGGAGCATGAAGGGAACGAAGATGCAAACGAAGTATCCGGGAGTGGTTTTGAGGAAATTAAAGAAGGTACCGACCTTGGGGAGGTGGGTTTCGTACTTGCCGAGGATGTAGGGGTAGGTAACTACCGTTGTATCGTCGGTATCGGTTGTTGTACCGTAGGTGATGAATCCGGGGTTACCCTCGGCGTCGGTTGTACGTCTTCTGATTTTATGCGTTATGGTTTCGCCGAAGCTTTCGGTGTTCTGCGAGATATATGTAATGATATCGCCTTCATTGAGGGTGGTCGGGTCGACCTCCTTGACGAAGATAAGGTCGCCTGCGTTGAAGTCAGTTTTCGCCATTGAGTCTGTGTTTACAATATATGCCTTATATCCAAAAAGATCTCTGTCATTACGGTTGAACGTAGTAACCGAAACAACAGTAAATATCATCATGAATACGGCGAGGGCGATAACGAGCCACACAAACGTATTTTTAATTATTTTCAGTGCTTTCTTCATTCCGGGAGGTTCTCCTATGTCTTCTGAAAATGCGGACAGCAAAAGATTCTCCGAAGAAAACGGAGATTTTTGAGTCGTGCGGTATTTGAGTATTAATATTATACCACTTTTCAAGTTAAAATGCAAGTACGTTAAATAGTATTTAGGACATGTTTACAAAATGTTTTCATTTAAAATCGCGGAATTTATTATATAATGATCAATTTTGCCAAAAAAAGGGACTTCACTTATTCCGTAAAGCCCCGTTTTCACGTTTGATTTTTATTTTCAGATGAATCTGTTAAACCAGATAACGATCTCTTCCTTCATAACCGAATTGATCTTATGACCGACGCCCTCCATGAGGTGAAGCTCTGCGTACGTACCCGAGCGGTGGATGGAGCGAACGAATTCCTCTACCATAACGGGATCGACGGTCTTATCATCCGTTCCCTGCCACACCTTGATCGGACACGGTGGGATCAGAACACGCTCACCGTCCGAATTGATAAAGGAGCGGGTGCGGTAGGGATTGAAGCCTACCGTGTTTTTTTCGTACCATTCACCACTCGGGAAATGATACCAATCAACAATTCTGTCTTTCGTACACTTGCCGTCAGCGCCGACCTTACACTTATCCCAAGTACCAATGCAATAATGGTCGTTTATTGTAACACCGTCTATATTGAGTCGGGGATAGATAAGACCTGCGGAAATAACGATCGACGGGAACATATTGATAAAGTTCATAGCAACGTGTCCGCCCATGGATGCGCCTGCAACGAGAACCCTTTCCGAAAGGTTGTAGTGCTTTATTGCATATTTATACGCTTTATAGATCGCAAAAAGATGTTCGGGGCAACCGAGTGTAAGACCGTTAGGAGCAGCTCCTGCTATATCGAGCGCAGCATAGCCTGCCTTAACACATTCGGAAACGTACTTAACTCCACCGACCTTCTTGTCAGCCTCACAGACGGTAGAGCCTGCACCGTGGAAGGAGAGAATGAGCTGTGTTTCCTCGCCGTCATCGGTGTAGCTATCGGGAAGCCAAAGCACACAATCGGTCTCATCCATAACCTCTTTGTCAAGCACTGCGTTTTCGATGGATTCGCTCACCTCGCGGAAATTATTGAACTTCACCTTAAAGAAAACGTAGCGTCCCTCGTATTCTGCACCGGCAGACGTTCCGTTACTTGAATTTGGAATCATTTTTTCGATATTTTCCATAATTTTTCTCCTTTTTGCGGTCAGTTTGCCGCGTTTATCTCCTTTTGAAGCTTGTTATATACTTTTCTGTAGATCACCGACGCTAAAACAAACGTAATTGCATCGGAGATCAGCTGTGCCGCAACAACACCCATAAGACCTACGAAATGATTCATAATAAAGAGTGTAGGAATTGCGAAAAGTCCCTGCCTGCACACGCCGAGAAGGAGAGATTCCTTTCCCTTTCCCATTGCCTGTAGACAATATATCTTTTGGAAATTTGATATCATAAACGGAGTTGCAAGGCATGCCACGCGTAAAAAGTCCTTACCAAATGATATGGTTGCCTCGTCTCTGATGAATATCCAAATTATCTGCGGAGCAAATATTTCAAAAATTGCGATGAAAACGCATGCCGTTACAACGCCCGAGACCTGAGCTGCCTTCGTAAACGCCTTCATACGCGGATAATTCTTTGATGCATAATTATACGCAACAAGCGGCATCATACCCTGACAAAGTCCCATGCCGATATTAAGCGGAAGCATATCCGCCTTCATAACTATGCCGTATGCCGCAAGCTCTATATCTCCGTAGTTTGCGGTAAGATTGTTTTTTATGATCGACGTCAGATTTGCAAGCATTGCGGTAAGTGCAGACGGAAAACCGATTGCAAATATCTCTGCGACAAGCTCACGCTTTACGTGAATACTGCGCGGCGAAACGGTAAGGACCGATTTATCTCTGAGCTTGCGGTAAACGAAAAGGAAATACACAAGGGAGATCACGTTTGAGCACATTGTCGCAATTGCGGCTCCCGTAACCTCGTTGCCCGCGGGAAGAATAACAAACATAAAAAGCGGGTCAAGGATTATGTTCGAAATTCCGCCGATAGCAAGTCCCGTTGCTGATTCCTTTGAATATCCCACACTTCTTATAAGGTTTGAGAGGGTAAGGCTGAGCGTTGAGGGGATACCACCTATAACGACAACCCACAAAAGATAACTCGACGCATATCCTACAGTATTATCCGATGCTCCGAGAAGCCTTGCAAGCGGCTCAGTAAACAAAAGACAGATAATTGAATATACGGCGGCGATCACAAACGAGCCGTAAAAGCTGAATGCTCCTACCCTTCTCGCATCATCCTCGCGCTTTTCGCCGAGAAGTCTTGATATAAGGCTTCCGCCGCCAACGCCGAAAAGATTTGCGAGCGAATTGAGCATAAAAAAGAGCACGGCAACCAGACTCGACGCCGCCACCTTATACGGGTCATCGCTCATGCCAATAAAAAACGTATCGGCGAGATTGTAAATCATTGTGATAAGCTGGCTGATAATCGTGGGAATTGCCATCGTCAGCAACGCTTTTCCGACCGGCATTGTTTCAAAAAGCTCGGTTTTTGTGTTTTTCATAATAATGATACCTTTCTGTTCCGCCCGGACAGACCGTATCGGCGAACGCACGGTTTTCGGACATATATATGAATAATTATACATCAAAGGAGTACATTTGTCAAGTGCTTTTCGCTAAAACAGCAAATAATAATGCCCACAGCTTAACTTTTTCCGATTCATTCACAAATGTACTTGAAATGTTTGTGGATTTATGGTATAATAGATTAAACAACATTTTATACGCAGAGGTTATCGTATGAAAAAAGCATTCGCATTCATAATACTTATAACGTTATTATCAGTATTTGCGCTTTCATCGTGCAGATCGGACTCATCAACCGACACCACGAACGCAGAGGAAAGCACAACGTCCGAACAAATAATACCTATCACAGTCGTAAAGGATAAGAAAACCGCCTACGTTATCATCTATCCCGAAAAAGGCACACGCGAGGAGAGATCGTTCGCTCTTGAACTTTCCGTTGCGATAAAAAAGGCGACAAACGTAAAGATTGGATACGGTGCCGACGAAAAAACAGAGCCGACCGAGCACGAGATACTTATAGGTAACACGTCAAGGCCCGAAACGGCACAGGCAATCGCGCTTATGGGTGACAACGATTACATCATAGCGGTGATAAACGAAAAAATCGTTTTCTATTCAAAAAGCGCGGACAAATACGAGTCCCTGCTCCTCGATCTGTTTCTCAATAACACACTTAAGGAGAAAAGCATCATGACAGATAGCACTCTAAAAATAAGCGACATAATTGAAACGTCATCGTCACTTGAAGTCAAATGCCAAAGCGGGAAGCAGGTATCAGTCAGCATCACACTCACGCATGAAAGGTCGGCGCCGACGATAGTTCTTGATAAGAACGGTGACGGTAAAAACGGGTACTGCATTGAGATCACGAAAAACGTTATTACACTTTATAAGCTTGAGGAAGGTAAGCGCACTGAATACGCAAGGAAATACGTTGATCTTGCGGTTGGAAAAGCATACAAGGCACAATGTGCCTTTGACAGCAAATATATCAGATTCTATCTCGGCGACGAGCCGGAGGGCTACACCTCATGGCCGAAATTTGAAGCGATAACGGGTGGATATTCAGGCTGCAGCGTAAATCTTTCCGAATCAACAGGCTTCGGTGCAACCTTTGAAGGGCTTTGCCTTGAGGATTACGAATATGACGTAAGCGGAGAAAAAACGTATCAGAACTTTGTTTTGGGCGGATATGCCGATCCCGATATCCTGTATCACGACGGCTACTATTATATGTACGTTACAAGCACGGGCTATCTCGTTTTTCGCTCGCGAGATCTTGCATCGTGGGAATGTCTCGGTCAGTCGCTCCCCTCCTGCTCATGGAATATCAATACACAATACCAATGGGCACCCGACGTTGAATATATCAACGGTAAATTCTATATGGCGGTGTCATATGGCGAGGCGGGATTTGGCATCGCTGTTTCGGATAAGCCCGAGGGACCTTTCGTGTGTGCAGGCGATAAGCCGATGCTGATAAAAACAATCGACGGAAATATTTTCGTTGACGACGACGGAAAAATATATCTCTACTACACCTCATGGTACAACGGAAGAACATACGGCATATGGGGCGTTGAGATGGAAAGCGACTGCATAACCCCGAAATGGAAAACCGAAAAGCTTATCATAAAGGCGGACAGACCTTGGGAAAGCTCACTTGGAAAAGGGGGCGTGGTCGAAGCTCCGTTTATGATGAAGAAGGAGGGCGTTTACTATCTCGTTTATTCGGGAAGCCACTATGAGGCAAATTACGCTGTCGGCTACGCAACCTCCGATTCTCCACTTGAAAAATTTGAAAAGAGCGCAAACAGCCCGATTCTTTACAAAACGGATGACGTGCGCGGTCCGGGTCACTGCTCAATAGTCGAAACGCCGGACGGAAGAATGTTTATGGTCTATCACACTCACAATTCCGCGGAATCGATCCATCCGAGAAACGTAGCGATAGACCCCGTCAGATTCGTAAAGCTTGACAACGGCGGCTACCGCATCGAGGCTTACGGCCCGACTACATCAAAAATACCACTAAGCGTAAAATAAATAAAGCTCAGGCAGGATAATCCCTGTCTGAGCTTTTCTGTTACATATCAATTATTTTTTTATCTCCGTAAGCGGCGCGCCAATCCCTGTTAAAGCCCTCGATGGCGGCATCGGTCATTGGGTGAGAGATGAGGCTTTTTAGGATATCGGCGGTAACGGTCACACTGTGGCATCCGACAAGCGCGCATTTATGTACCTGCTCCGCGTTTTTGAAGCTTGCGGCAAGAACCTTTGTTTCAACGCCGTAAAGCTCGAGCTGCTCTACTATCTCGGAAACGACTCTGACCCCGTCGCCCATAATATTATCAAGGCGGTTAACGTAAGGGGCAACGAACGCAGCTCCCGCCATTGCCGCCATAAGAGCCTGCGCGGGGGTAAAGATTGCGGTCATAGTAACTCCGATACCAAGCTTTTTGAGCGTTATAGTTGCCTTAAGTCCTTCCTCACCGATCGGTATCTTTATGTAAAATTCGCCGCCAAGTCTTTCGGAAAGAAGCTTTGCCTCCGCAACGATGTCCTCAGCCTTTTCTGCTGTGGTCTGAACGTGAAGCATCTTATCCGGACCGATTATATTACGGATATCCGAAACGAGCTGCCAAAAATCCCTGCCCTCTCTTGCTATTATCGAGGGGTTTGTGGTAACGCCGGAAAGCGGGTAAAATTCATTGCAATGTTTTATTGCCGCAAGGTCTGCGGTGTCGAGAATATATATCATTTGTTTTTCCTCTGTAATTATAATTTCAATCGGTTATTTCGGTCCACTCAAGTGACACGTCAAGGTCTGTATCCTTAAACGATATAACGGGAAGCGAGCCAATACACTCGGCGTGGAAATAGTCGACAATATCTACGCTTTCCATCCCCAGGCTTACGGTTATACCGACGTTTTCGCCGAATCCCATCATCTCGCAAAGCTGATCGTCATAGCTTCTCTCGGGTGAAAGCACACAAAAGCGAAGATTGCCATCGCAACCCTTTACCGTCAGCTTTTTATTCATCAGCTTTCTCCTTCACTCTTTCATGAACACATATAAGCTTTATTTTTTTGTTAAATCCGCCTCGCTTTTCAGCCTTTTCGGCTCTTACGCGCTCAAGCTCATCAATGCTGTAGCCGCGGGCAACTGCCGCCGCTCTGATAACCTCAAGAAGATCGGCAAGCTCCTCTATATTCTGATCCTTGTGATATTCCGAAAGCTCCTCGTCAAGCTTTTGATCTATCATTTTTAAATAATCCGCGTCCGAAAGGACCTCGGTTGTGCAGGTGCTGCCCGCGGATTCAATAATTTCGGGGATTTTATCACGAACGAGCTTGTTATACTTCTTCTCAACCACGGAAAGCTCCTCGTAGCAGCCCTCCTCCTTATACGCACGGCGAAGATACTCTCGACCGCCGTCAACCGCGCATGAGCCGCAGCTGCACCAGACCATTTCGTGTACACCGCGCGATTCGATAACGTCACCGCACCTTTTGCATCTTATCGAGTTCTTAATTACCTTATCCATATAAATTACCGTCTCCTGCACGCGTCAAAGCTCCGCAATGATCTTAAGGATCTCGTCAGCGCATTCGTCCTTATCAACGTTTACGAGCTTGTGATCGTATCTTTCGCTTTCACGCATCTCGTTTTCTGCCGTTGCCATTCTGCCCGCTATCTGCTCGGAGGTGTTTTCTTTTCTGCCCTCTATCCTGCTTTTCAGCTCCTCTATCGACGGCGGCAGAATGAATATTGAAACGGCATCCGGGTATTCCGCCTTAACGTTGCGCTCACCGTTTACGTCAAGGACCGCAAAAACGTTCTTGATTCCGAGCGAAAGCACGCGTGTAAGCTCCGCCTTTGATAATCCGTAGCAATTACCGTCGTAGCAGTTGCTTTCAACCATCCTGCCCTCAGAAACGAGAGAATCAAATTCACCCTTCGTTACAAAGTAATAGTCAACGCCGTTCTGCTCGGTTGAGCGGGGCGCACGGGTGGTGTGCGTTATTGCACGTATGCTGTCCTCACATTTGTCGAGAACGATGTTAAGGACCGTGTTCTTTCCCGAAGCCGACGGGCCTGATATTATAAACAAATTACTTTTCATAGCTGCCTCCCTGCGTGAGAATTGATTTATATAATTATACCACACATCAATGGAAAATGCAAGACGAAAATTCAAATTTTACTGCTTTCTTTCCGATTTGTACGCACGCAAAAAGACCTCCCGCACACGTATGCACGGGAGGATCTGAATTACATACAGAATATATCTTATGCTGTACGCATATCAATTCCGAGAGTCTTTGTAAGACGCTTTATTACGTTTGCCGCAACAGCATCGATCTCGGAGCCTGTAAGAGTCTTTTCACCCGAGCCGATAACAAGGCGGATGGTAACCGACTTCTTACCTGCGGGAATCTGCTTACCCTTGTATTCGTCAACGAACTTAACGTCGCGGAGCAGCTCGTTCTTCTTCGCCATTACGCAGGAGTAGATGTCATCCCACTTAACCATAGAATCAACGAGGAAGGAGATGTCGTAATCGTTCATCGGGAATTCGGGCATACGCACGAACTTATTCGTTCTTGATCTGAAGGGTACAAGCTCATCCATATCAAGCTCAACAAGAACAGCGGAAAGGACCTTGATACCGCAAGCGAGAGCCGCCTTTTTGGAAAGGAGGGCAAGGTCACCGATCTTCTTACCGTTAAGCATGATGTTAAGCCATACCGTCTCGTCTGCCCAGTAGGGCTTCTCATTTTTCTCGAAGGTGAAGCCTTCCATATGAGTGAAGCGGGGCATAGAGCCTATAACGCCCTTTGCGCGGCGGAAGAGCTCGGTGATCTTGTCGGAGGTGCCGACGAATGCACAGCCGAGATGCTTGTGCTGTGCAGGAAGCTTTTCACCGGGATATTCGGAGGTATAATTGCTGTCGAGGAAGATCTGTGCCTCTTCAAAGATATCAAATTCGTCAAAGTTACGCTCGTTCTTGACTATTGCCTTACAGATGTTGGGAAGGAGAGAGGAACGGATAAATCTCTCGTTCGGTGCAGGGGGAGTTGCAAGAGCGAGGATACCGTCTGTATTCGGCATAAGCGCATTTACAAACTCATCGGTCATCCACGGGTAAGTGAAGATCTCCTGCATATTGCAACGGAACGCAAGATATTCCTTGACCTTTCTTGTCAGGTCAACGTCAAGCTGATTTATTGCACCGTCAAAGGAGGTGGTGATGGTTGTCGCCTCGAAATTTTCGTAGCCGTACATACGTGCAACCTCCTCCATGATGTCCGCCTTTATGGAGACGTCACCTGTGGAACGCCAGGTAGGAACTACGATGTGCATGGAATTATCCGAGAAGGTTACCTCGAAGCCCATTGTACCAAGCTTCTTTGCAACGATCTCCTGAGGGATACGCTTGCCGAGGCGTCTGTCGAGCCAATCGAGCTCAACGTCGATAACCTTTCTTTCAAGCTTGTTTACGTACAGATCGTTGAACGCAGTAACGTTCATTTCGGGATAAAGCTCAGCAAAGAGCTTCATAACGAGAGAAAGGGCGAGATCACAGCGCTCGGGGTCAACTGCCTTTTCATATCTGGAGGAAGCCTCGGTACGGTTGTCGTATCTGAGCGCGGTTCTGCGCACGCCGCGAGACTCGAAGTTTGCAACCTCGAGGATGACGCTCTGTGTTTCGGGAAGAACGGAATCCTTTGCTCCGCCCATAACGCCTGCAAGAGCGACTGCGCCCTCTGCATCAGCGATAACGAGGTCGTCGGTTGAAAGAGCGAGCTCCTTATCGTTAAGAAGCTGAAGCTTCTCGCCGTCATTTGCGCGTCTTACCTCGATGTGATCGATAATATGATTTGCATCGAAAACGTGCGTGGGCTGACCTGTTGCGAGCATTACGTAGTTTGTAACGTCAACAAGCGCATTTATCGGACGCATTCCGACTCTCCAGATGCGGCTCTGCATCTCAAAGGGAGAGGGCTTTACAGAAAGGCCTTCGATTTTCGCACCGATGTATCTCGGGCAACGCTCGTTATCAAGTATTCTTACGTCATAGGTCTCGGTGACTGTGGGAACGTACTTTTCAAATTCAACCAGGGGAAGATCGTAGAGTGCCGCAAGCTCGCGCGCGATACCGTAATGTCCCCAAAGGTCGGGGCGGTTTGTCATAGACTTGTTGTCTATTTCGAGAATGATATCGTCAAGTCCGAGAGCGGTCGCAATGGGAGTACCTGCAACAGCATCAAAGGACGTAACGTCCATGATCTCATGCTCCTCTGCCGCGGGGAAAAGGTCTGCAAGACCAACCTCAACCGATGCGCAGATCATACCGAAGCTTGCGACACCGCGGAGCTTTGCATTTTTTATTTCAACGGGCTCGCCCTCACCGTGCCAACGAACCATAGCGCCGGGGCAAGCAACGACTACCTTCATTCCAACCTCAAGGTTGGAGCCACCGCAAACGATGTCCTTTATCTCACTGCCACCGATGTCAACCTTGCAAACGCGGAGCTTGTCCGCATTCGGATGAGGAAGAACCTCTTTGATTTCACCAACGATGATCTTATCAAAACGCTCTGCAAGGCTCTCTGCGCCTTCAACCTCAACGGTAGACATTGTAAGGTCATAGGCAAGCCTTGTAAGGTCCATATCATCGGGGAGCTTTACATAATCCTTTATCCAATTCAATGATAACTTCATTTTCAGTTCCTCCTTAATGGAATTGCTTCAGGAAGCGAAGATCGGTGCTGTGGAACAGACGAACGTCATCAACACCGTAACGCATCATTACAAGTCTGTCAAGACCGATGTTTACGTAGAAGCCCGTGTATTCATCGGGGTCAAGTCCTGCCGCGCGGAGAACGTTCGGATGAGGTGTTCCACCGGGCATGATCTCTATCCAACCAACGTGCTTGCATACGCTGCAGCCCTTACCGCCGCAAACGAGACAGCCCATATCGATCTCAAAGCCGGGCTCAACGAAGGGGAAGAATCCTGCTCTCATACGAACGGGAACGTCCTGACCGAAAACCTTCGAGAGAATGCTCTTTATCATTACCTTACCTGCGGTATATGTGAAATCCTTATCAACGATAAGTGCCTCATACTGGAAGAACGCGCGCTCGTGACGTGCGTCGGTTGTTTCGTTTCTGTAAACTCTGCCCGGATAAACGAAGCGATAGGGGGGCTTATGTGTCTGCATATAGCGCACGCTGTCGCCCGTAAGGTGGGGACGGAGGCAGAGCTTGTCGTTTGCCTCACCGGAATCATGTCCCTCAAGCCAATAGGTATCCATGCTTTCACGTGCGGGATGGTTCGGAGGGAAGTTCAGATTGTCGAACGCATAGTATTCGCTTGTGATCTCGGGGCCGGAGAACACCTCAAAGCCCATGGAGCGGAATGCGTCGTTAAGATCGTAGCACATCTGTGTAATGGGATGGAGGCCGCCGATCTTAGGCTCAAAGCCGGGAATAGTGCAGTCGAAATCGGGAGAGATCTCGGATGCCTTAAGCTTGAGAGCCTCAAATCTGCCCTCGATCTGCTCTGTAAGAAGTGTTTTTACGTTATTGATCGCCTTACCCATTTCAGGGCGGATAGCGACGTCAAGCTTGGGAATTTCCTTAAGAAGGCTTGTAACGCTTCCCTGCTTTCCGAGAAGCTGTCCTTTTATTTCCTGAAGCTCGGACGTGGACTGTGCCGCTTCGATTCTTGCCGCACCTTCCTTAAGCAATGCTTCTAATTTTTCTTTCATGTTTAGTTCCTCACATATTTTGTTAAGTTACAGTCTCCGTCTGATACGAAAAAATGACGCACGGACGAAGAATACATTTTTCGCTATTGTATATTATACATCAAATTGCGAAAAAAGTCAAGGGGTATTCAATATATTCCCTTTAATATTTCTTTTTCTTTCATTATTTATATAAATTTATATAATTATCAGAATATATTCATACATATCATTCCCGCAATTGCAACGAGCGAGCCGCACACACTGCGAACGGTTATCCTTTCGCCGAAGAATATCATTGCGGTAAAGTTGACCATAACGAGCGGTCCGCCCTGGATAACGGGATAAAGTACCTCATCTCACGTGTCATAAAAAAGAATTGAAATTTTCACAAAAAATAATTCGGCAAGCCACAAAAGGTAACCTGCCGATAATTTCATTTTACCGTTTCATACGGCCAATCAATTATACCACCGAACTCCTTAACGTTAGTATAGCCGAGCGCTACAAGTGCCTCCGCGGCTATCTTGCTTCTTCTTCCGCTTCGGCAGTAGACGAGTATAAGCGTGTCCTTGTCCGGTATGATACCCTCCGCACGATTTGCAACCTCATATTCGGGAATAAGGATCGCACCCTCGATATGTCCTTTGGAAAACTCATCTTCTGTCCGTGCGTCTATAATAACGTAGCCGGATTCGCTCTCCATAAGAGCCTTTGCTTCCTTAGCGGATATCTGCAGATAAGCGGCATTTTTGTTTTGTGATTTACATCCGAATAACGTCATAACAAATATCAAAACGAGTGAAAGAGCGAAAAATATACTTCTCTTACTCATAATTCTTCTCCTTTTTAAATTTATCCAAGCAAAACGTCCATCGCAAGCATAAGGCAGAAGCCGATAAGCAAGGAATACGTTGCGCCTCTCTCGCTTCCGTGGGCGTGAGTTTCAGGGATCATTTCGTCGCTGATAACGTAAAGCATCGTACCTCCGGCAAATGCAAGCGCAAAGGGAAGGATAACAGACGCGATATTCACCGCAAAGTAGCCGATAAGCGTTCCGACGACCTCGACAAGCCCCGTAAGCATCGCAATTACGAACGTCTTCTTCGCACTGACACCCGACGCAAGCATGGGAGCGATTATGACCATGCCCTCGGGGATATTCTGAAGAGCTATACCGCCTGCGATAAGTAGTGCCTGAGTAGTATCTCCCGACCCGAAGCCGACGCCTGCCGCGATCCCTTCGGGGAGGTTGTGTATAGCAATAGCCATAACGAACAAAAGCACCTTACTGAGATTCGCGTTGTTATGCTCCTCGCTGTCAACACCCGCAAGCTTATGAAGATGCGGAACGAGCTTGTCAACGAGATTAAGACAAAGCGCACCTACAAAAATCCCGACAACCGTTATTATTATGCCGTATTTGCCGCCGTATTCGATTGAAGGGATCACAAGCCCGAGCACCGCCGCCGCAAGCATAACGCCCGCCGCAAAGGCAAGCACGATGTCAGAAAATCTGTGAGATATTTTCTTGAATATAAATCCTATGATCGCACCTATAACGGTCGCGCCGCCGACACCAAGTGCGGTAAGCAGTACCATTTCCATAATTGCCTCCCAAAAAATGCTCCCACCTTATCGGCAGGAGCTATAAGTTATTTTGCCTTTCTGCCTTTTATCAGACCTCTGCCTTCCAGAGTCCGTGAAGGTTACAGTACGCGTATACAGCGACCGGCTTTTCATCAACTACGCTGAAGCTTACTGCAGGCTCCTTGCCAACCTCAAGGTACTTAAGCTGACCGCCCTTGTCTGTCTGAAGGTATACCCAGAGAATGCTGTGCTCCTCTGCCATGGGGTGTGCAACCGAGCCGACGTCAACCTTTACAACGTCGCCTTCAACCTTTACTACGGGAATGTGCTTTTCGTGGCTTGCTTCAACAGTTCCGGGAACAAGCTCAACCATCTTCTTACCGCAGCACATGAGCGGAACCTTTGCGTCGTTTACCTTTTCAACTATATTACCGCAATGCTCGCAAATATAAAACTTCTTATCCATAATCAATTTCTCCTTTAATGTATATAATGATTTTAATTTTTATTTTTTCGTCGGTATCCACCGTCACGGTGATTATATTATACTATAAAGTCCGAGTTGATTCAAGACTAATTTAGAAAATATTTCCGAATATTCGGTGAATACCAACTTTGCTTCACAATAACTCAATGCTTTTTGCACCGTTGTTTTATTGTGTCTATATTATACCACAATTAAACTGCTTTTTCTGTGACGAAATCACATAAAACAAGATTTTTTAAAAAATCAAAAGTTTACACGCAATTCACCACATAATCGGCGGTTTGTGCTATAATATAGTAAATACAGCTTCGGAGGCACGATATGAAAAAGCATATAAACGTAACAGAAAATCCCCGTCCGACCATTGACGGAGGAAAATACGACACAGTTGTGGTTGGCGGCGGTGTTGCAGGAATTGCAGCTGCACTTTCGGCGAGGAGAAGCGGCGCATCCGTCCTGCTCCTTGAAAGAGAATATTCGCTCGGCGGGCTTGCAACGCTCGGTCTTGTCACGATATATCTTCCCATATGCGACGGAATGGGACATCAGGTCTCGTTTTCAATTGCCGAGGAGCTTCTCCGCCTCTCGATGTCGCTCGGACACGAAGCGAAATATCCAACGCCGTGGATCGAGGGCGGCAGCTTTGAGGAAAAGGCAAAAACTCGTTTTCAGGTAAGATACAATGCGGCGGCGTTTGCCCTTCTCTGCGAGGAATTGCTCCTCAAGGAAGGAGTAAAGATACTTTACGGCTCGCACGTCTGCGGTGCTGTACGTAACCAAAATAAGATCGAAGCGGTGATCGCAGAGGGCGTTGACGGCAGAACAGCATATTTCGGGGACGCATTCGTTGACGCAAGCGGTGACGCTATTCTTGCGGAAGCAGCAGGCGAGGAAACCGTTCTCCATTCCCCAAACATAAACGCTTCGTGGTATTATTATATAAGCGATGGTAAGAACGATCTCAAAATGCAGGGATACTCAGAAAAGCCGGGCAAGGAAAACGAAAACGCGAAAAGATATGCGGTTTGCGACACAGAGGCGGTCACCGAATTTATGACCGACGGCCACGCACAGATTCTCGAAAGGATACGCGAGATGGGTGTCAGCCGTGAATGCGAGATAACGTCGATATCCGGCATTCCGCAGTACAGAATGACGAGAAGGATCGCATCAAAGCGCGATTGCACGCTTGACGACGATAAGAAATTCATCGAGGACAGCGTTGGTACCTTCTCAAGCTGGTATTCTCGCGGACCCGTCTACGAGCTTCCATTCGGTGCGCTTTGCGGAAAGCAAATCGAAAACCTCTACGCCGCGGGCAGAATAATCGGAGCGGACGACGGTGCGTGGTATAACACACGCGTCATCCCGATCTGTGCGGTCAGCGGAGAGGCGGCAGGAAGAGCGGCGGCAATGTATGCAAGAGATGGCGAGGTTTCGGTCGATAAGCTGCAAGAAGAGCTTCGGGCGGCAGGTGTTACGTTGCATTGCGGGGAGCTTGGACTTTGATGAATGATAAAGGGACTGAATCACTTGGATTCGGTCCCTTTTAATTTATGGTAGCGTAGTAGAAAATCATTTCTTCAAATTATATTTCTCATTCTCCTCAATATACCTCTTCGCCTGCGTCTCAAACAGCTCGTAGTATCTGCCCTGCTTTTCCATAAGCTCGTGGTGTGTTCCCTCTTCGACGAGCTTTCCGTATTCGAGAACGAGAATTTTTGAGGCGATAACCGCTGAGGAAAGGCGATGCGACACGAAGACGGTCGTCTTTTCCGCACGGAGGTTATCGAACTGCTTGAATATCTCCTGCTCGGCGATCGGGTCAAGGGCGGCGGTCGGCTCGTCGAGAATGAGGATGTCCGAATCCGAATAGAACGCGCGGGAAACGGCAAGCTTCTGCCACTGACCGCCCGAAAGCTCGGTGCCGTTCTCCTCGAAAATACGCATAAGAGGCGTGTCGTAGCCCTCGGTAAGCTCGCGTATATACGGATCTGCGGCTGCGGAGACTGCTGCTTTTTTTATTTCATCATCCGAATACGTTTTATGGATGTCACCGAATCGGATGTTCTCGCTGACGGTGTCCGCATAGCGTCCGAAGTCCTGGAAGATGATGCCGTAGAGGCTATAGAGGTCTTTAAGATCGTAATTGCGTATATCCTTGCCGTCGAGAAGGATACGTCCCTCGGTGGGATCATAAAGCCTTGTGAGAAGCTTTATAAGCGTAGTCTTTCCCGCGCCGTTAAGACCGACGAGAACGAGCGTCTCACCCGGTCGCACGGTAAAGCTTACGTCCGAAATTACCTTCTTATCGCTTCCGGGATAGGAGAAGGAAACGTGATCGAATACGATCGTGTGAGGCTGACCGTGAGAAACCTTATCCGGGTCATTCTTTTTCGCAACAACCGTCTGCTTTTCCTTCATGAAATCTATAAGGTTATCTATGAAAAGAGTACCCTCATATATGGTTGCCGAGCTGTTTATAAGCACGGAGACGTTCGTTGATATAGAGAGCAATGCGTTTGTATAAAGGGAGTAGTCTCCGAGCAAGAATTGTCCTGTCATAACGCTGTAAGCAAATATCATAAAGAAGCAGGAGGAAACAGCAGTCGCGAATGCAGAAAGGACCACCAAAAGAACGTTTTCACGGAGAAGGAGACGTCGGAGACCCGAATAATACTGCGCAAAAACGTTATCGTATCGCTGTATAAACAAGTCCGAAAGATCGAAAAGACGGATCTCCTTTGCTTTTTCCCTGCTTGCCATGAGGTTGGCATAATAGCCCATTTGTCTGCGTTCCTTGGAGCGGTAACGAAGATAGCTGTAATGCTTCCTTCTGTAAACGAAGCTTACTATAGCAGACGGCGCAGAAACACATATCATAATGAGCGGGATCCACCACATACCCGGGACGGTTGCGAGAATGGCTATATACGATATCGTTGAAATAATGTGGCTTATAGTCGAAAGCGTGCTTGAAAGAACAGTTATCGGTCTTGAACCTGCCTCGCGGTTAGCGTTTTCGAGCTTTTCATAGAATGCCGGAGAATCAAAGGACGCAAGATCAAGGTGCTTCGATTTATTCATTATCTGAAGCTTTACGGTTCTCGTAACCTTCTCGCCCGCAATTTTAGTTATGGCGTTGTTCACGCGCTCAACTATCTTATTGAAAACACGGTAAAGCAGTCTTATAACGAGGAAGGTGAATACCGCACTTCCAAAAAAGCCGAACATGTCCCCCGGTGTAAGCGTGCCGAAATCGTTTTGCAGGCAGTTTATAATTCCGCGTGAAATAAACGATCCGACGATCGGTAAAAGACCCTGCAGCAGCGCAATAATTGACATTACTATCATTATCCACGGGCTCGTTCTCCAAACGATTCCGAAAATGTAAAAAAGTCTGTAGAAAAAACCGCCGAATGATCTGAATCCGTCAATAAGCTTCTGCTTTACGGTTCGTTTTTCGTCCGTATTCTTTTTTTCAGATCTGAAAAATCCCATATGAGTACCCTACCTCTCTTTTATGCGGTTATTTCCTTCACCGCACGTTGTCACATCAGTCTCGGTTACCTTCTATGCCTTGCAAAAATTGTTTTTTGCCAATTAATTATACCACAAATAACCATTAAATTCAATAGAAACAGGGAAATACAGCAATTTATGTCCAATTGTATATATATAAAAAACGCCCTCGGCGAGGGCGTTTTTTGCAATTTCAGTTCATTCGGTCATCCCAATAATATGAATCGGTCATTATATCGAAGGGCCTTGCGTAAACCCACGAAAAATCATCTGCAGTAATTGTAACGTTGCGAAACCCGGAAAGAAGATCTGCGGTGAGCCTGCTTCCGTCCTCTATAAGGTAAGCGCAATTATCTGCGGTGCTTACAAGGGTACACGCACCCTTGCGCCGCTTGTCGAATTTCCGGTCAGCATCATGATTGCAAAAGGCATTCACAATCATAAAGAACACGTTCCAAAGCTGTGCCGAGCCCTGATGGCATTTTTGACGGAGCTTTTCAGCATGATAAGGCTCAATACAGTCATAGGTAAGCACGTCAAACCATTTGTTTATATATACTTTATATTCCTTCTGCGTCAATTTGCAAGCCTTAATTCCGTTTTCCTTAAGGAAGTCTTCAATTCTGCTTGCGTAATCGGCACCGAACACCTTCTTTTTCTCTGCCTTTGTAAGATACTCAAAGCTGAAGCTTGTGCTCTCATAAGCGTCCGAAAGAAGCCAAGGCATTCTTTCATATTTGACGTCAATGCAAAAAAAGCCTTCGGGAATATCTATCGGGTAATGCTTTGAAAATCTGTCAGAGGGAATAAGCTCAACAGTAAATGCACCAACCTTTATAGGCATACTTCGGTAAAAGCCATCCTGACGGCTGTCCTTTGGAACCTCAGTTATATATCCCGCCGCAAGATAGTAGCCCTTAAAATCAATGTATCCGCCAGCAAATCCGCTGCTGCGTATCTCACATTTTGCGGGATCAATACCGAAGGAATCAAAAAAATGTTTCTCTTCGGCAGGGAGCTGCTCACAATAAAGTGCAAGATTTCGTTGCGTCTG
>JBGVEZ010000029.1:0-13837 GCA_045120555.1 Eubacteriales bacterium | reverse complement strand
GCATATGCTGACGTACAGGGCAGGATCCCTGAGGTAGCAAGGTTTGCCGGCAAATTAGGTGACGGTGTTGAGGCTGTCAAGGAGGCTCTCGACTGCATCTATTCCATCGAAGCGGACGTTGAGCTTGTTTATCTTTACGCTATGCTTCACAAGTCCGCTGATAACGGCGACCCCAAGTATCAGGAGATGGAAGGTAAGGCGATAAACCTTATCGTTGCTCTCAGCACGAACGCCGCATACGTAAGCCCCGAGATCGTATCGCTTCCTAAGGAAACGATCGACGAATATCTCGCATCCGATCTTCTTAAGACCTATCACCATACTATCGAGGACTCCACAAGAGGTGCTGAACACGTTCTTGATGCAAAGACAGAGGGAATCCTTGCAAAGCTTCACGATCCCGCCGGCTCCACACAGAATGCATTTGGAATGCTTGAAAGCGTTGATATGACCTTCCCGACCGTAAAGGATGAAAACGGCGACGAGGTTGAGATCACACACGGTAACTTCGGAGTTTTCAGAGAGAGCAAGAATCAAGAGGTAAGACGCGAGTCGTTTGAAAAGTATTTCGGTGAATTCAAGAAATATATCAACACCTTTGCCGCACTTTACGCAGGCTCGGTCAAGTTCGATAACTTCTTCGCAGACGTACGCAACCACAATTCCGCGTGCGAGGCGGCGCTGTTCGGCGGTAACGTTCCGATAAGCGTTTACGATAAGCTTGTTGAATCCATTCACGCAGGTCTTCCCACGATGAAGCAGTACCTCGAGCTCCGCAAGAAGGTTCTCGGACTTGAAACGCTCAATATGTACGACCTCTACTGCCCGATGGTTGACTCTGTTGACTTTGAGGTTAAGTTTGAGGACGCAAAGGATATGGTAAAGAAGGCTCTTGCTCCTCTCGGTGAGGATTATGCAAAGCTTCTCGACAAGGCTTATGCGGAAAACTGGATGGACGTTTATGAAAACAAGGGTAAGACAACGGGTGCATTTTCTTGCGGCGTTTTCGGTGTTCATCCCTACGTTCTCCTTAATTATACCGACACTCTTGACGATGCTTATACGATGGCGCACGAGCTCGGACACGCTATGCACTCCTATCTTTCGGACACAACGCAGGATTACGTCAACCACAGCTACAGAATAATGGTTGCTGAGGTTGCGTCCACCGTAAACGAGGTTCTTCTTACAAAATATCTCCTTAAGACCGAGACGGACAAGCAGAGAAGAATGTATATCCTCAACCACTTCCTCGAGGGCTTCAGAACAACCGTTTTCCGTCAGACTCTTTTTGCTGAATTTGAGAGAAAGGCTCACGACGCGGCAAAGTCGGGTGTTCCGCTTACCGCCGAAACTCTTAACAACATCTACAAGGAGCTTAACGAGCTTTACTATGATGGCGCATACGTAAACGAGCTTCAGAGCATCGAATGGGCAAGAATTCCTCATTTTTATAACGCTTTCTACGTATATCAGTACGCAACCGGCTTCTGCTCCGCAGTTGCAATTGCAAACGGCATCTATGAAACGGGTGACGTTTCCGGATACCTTAAGTTCCTCTCCCTCGGCGGAAGCGATTACCCGATAGAGGAGCTGAAGGTTGCGGGTGTTGACCTTACCACTCCTACTACAGTTGACAGTGCGCTTAAGGTATTCAAGGAAAGCCTTGATGAATTTGAAGCGCTTATCAACGAGAATAAGTAAATTTATACGGATATATGGGTGTGTGAATGCACACCCATACGAAGAATTATATGAATAAAAATGTAAAAAATCTTGTGTTATCTCTTGCCGGGGCAGCTGTCGGAGTTGCCGCAACGTGGCAGGGTTTGTGCATTGCGAGATACGTTCTTTCGAGCGATAAGATCGCATCCGATATAACGGCAGTTGTTGTTTCGGATCTTCATTCCACAAAATACGGAAAATCTCAAAATGAGTTGATCGATGCAATTCTCGAGCAAGAGCCGGATATTATACTCATTCCCGGGGATATGGTTGATGAGGAACGCGACCCCGCGCCCGCATTCACACTTATGAAGCAGCTTGTGAGAATTGCGCCTGTATTTATGGTTACAGGAAACCATGAATATTACGGTGGAAGAGCCGAGGATATAATCCGTGAGGTAGAATCGTTCGGAATAAAGGTTCTTTTCGGCGACTGTGCTACGTTTACCAAAAACGGTGAAAAAATCGCTATTTACGGAATTGAAGACAAATACGGGGCAAAAGAGGACTGGTACAGACAGAAGTCAGACGTTCTTGGGAGCATAGATAAAAAACGGCTTTCAGTACTTATATCTCACCGTCCGGATCTTGTGGATGACTATAACGAGATCGCCGCAGACGTTACTGTATGCGGTCACGCGCACGGCGGTCAGGTTATTATTCCGGGAATTTTGAACGGTCTGTTTGCTCCGCATCAGGGATTCCTCCCCCAATACGCCGGAGGACGTTATACGCTTGGAAATACTGAAATGATCGTCTGCCGAGGACTTATGAAAAGTATGCTCCCGCGTGTTTTCAATCCTCCTGAGCTTGCGGTAATAGAGATAAAAGGAACAAAAGAAGAGAATAACGGAAGGAGCGTGAACGTATGACGCTAAGATCTATTGTTGCATGTTTCCTACTTTTGGTTCTTTCGCTTACTGTCGGATGCTCGGCCCCGGAAGGGAATGGTGATCATACGACAGATGCGGGTACAGAGTCGGAAGCGGTACAGATACAGACACGTCCAACCGTAGCTGATAATACTGCTGTCGACCTTGATGGTAGAAAAATAGAGATACTTGCAAGAAACGACGGAGCTGAGGTTGAATTTGAAAATGTTCGAGACGGAAGTTTGTCCATACTTGGAGAAGCGGTCTACAGACGAAATATTACAGTTCAAACAAGGCTCAACTGCACTCTCTCTTTTTCGTACGTAAACGGAACGCCCGATAATGCGGAGACTTACATTAAAAACGCTACAAAGGACGAAAAATACGATATTTTCGCCGCTCACAATCTCGTTATGCCCCAGCTTGCAATAAAGGGCGTCTGCGCAGATCTTATCGGTTTGCAATCGGAAGAGACGCTTGATCTTTCAAGCCCGTGGTGGCCGAACAATCTTACGGAAACACTTGCCTACGGTGATAGTCTGTATTTCTGTACGGGAGATATCTCGACGAACTATCTTTCATCGCTGTACGGTGTTTATTTCAACAAGGATATACTTAAAGCAAACGATATCGATCCCGTGTCGATATACAGGATCGTGGAAAACGGTGTCTGGACGCTTGAAGCTCTTGCAAGATACAGTGCAACGTGTGCTGGAGACAAGGACGGAGAGGCATATTACGGCTTTGCCCTCGGAGTAAATCCGGAATACGTTGAGGCTTTCTACTGCGCCGCAAATTTCACACCGACTTCAAAAAATGATGATGGAACGTTTTCATTTGATATGACCGACAAGAAGCTTGATGAAGAAAAAATATTCCTCAAAAATCTTAACGGGCTGTTTACCGCGGAAGGCTCGAGTGTGTCATGGTCTAACGCAAGCAACGGAACCGCACGCTTTACGTCAGGGCACGCGGCGTTCACGGTTTCATCCATGTCGTATGCAAAGAGCATAGCAGGGAAGTTTAACTACGGTATTATACCTCTTCCCGTTTCAAAGGTAAGAACGGATACGTATCTGACACCCATTTCGGACGGATATACTTTTTATGCCGTCCGTGCGAAAAATGTCGAAAATGACGCTTCTTCGGCAGCAGTGCTTCAATCTCTCGCCGCCACGGCATATAATTCCAATTTCAGTGCCTACTATAAGGGTATTCTCGGGATAGAATTTAACCTTGATGATCCCAACGTCCGTATGATCGAAAATATGAAGGATAACGGCTGCTTTGAATTTTTCGAGTGCTGGTTGAGTGCTTACACTTCGGAGGACAGCGGCAAAATTTCCAACCCTTCACAGCTCTTTGCAAGCAGTGTTATCAACTCATCCGCAACGCATATCGCCGAATCAAATTACGTTTCACTTATAGAAAAGTATAGACCTATCTACTCGGAGGCGTTTGACGAGCTGATAAAGCAAATTACTGAGTAAAAACGTATGATAAGGGGCTGTCTCATTAAGAGACAGCCCCTTAAAAAATCAGCAACAAAGCCGATTTTTTAATAAATTTCGGAGGAATTTGTACGAGGCTTGTTGCTTTTTGTGCCACAACGGCATAAAAATGACGGCTTTCAGCCGTCAAAACAAAATCGAGGGCTGTCTCACTTATTCAGTGAGACAGCCCTTATGTTGAATTAGTTGTCAGCCTTTGTGAGCTGGTCAATAAGTGTAGCAAGATAACCGTTGCTACCGTTAATCTTTTTCATGATCATTGCGATCTGAGTTGTGTAAGCGGTAGACTGGTTGTTAACTGCGTTACGGAAGAGAGACCAAGAGTAGTCTTCAACGGACTTGCAGTACATACGTCCAACGTCGAAGCAGAGTCTGTCCTTAAGAATATCGAACATTTCAGCGTCAGAGTTTTCGGGAGAATATCTGAGCTGGAGTGTTTCCTCGAAGAGAACGGGAGTGATCTTTTCATAGGACTGAGCTGCCATGGACTGGAGAACTGTTCCTGCAATGTTTCTGTCGGGAGCGCCTGCTGCTACAGCGTAGAGGGTGTGCGGGAAGCCGATGTTGGTGGAGTAATTTTCCTGGATAGTATCGTACTTGGGCATAGGAAGGATTCCGTAATCAACGTCGGAGCTGTCGCTTATCTTTCTTGCGTAGGCAGCACGGTTGTTTGTGAACATTGCACGGTTTGCAAGGAATACGTCAGGGTCGTTCGTGGTTCTGTGAACGTCATCCTCGTATGTAAAGTCAACGAGTCTTGTAACGAGGTCATGCTCCTTTTCGCCGCCGAGTGTGGTTGCAACGGAAAGTGCGCCGGAAGCGTCTCTTTCGAAGAACTTGAAGCCGCAACCTACGTAGAAGTCATCTGTGTAACCGTCCCATGTACCGAATGTGTAGCCGTAGGTATCGCCTGCGGACTTAGCATTATCAGCGTCTGTGTCAGAGTATGTGTCATAAACGTACTCGAAGAAGACGTCAAGTGTCCATGTTCCATTGTTAACGTGATCGTAGAGCTCTTCCTTTGTAAAGCCGTAGGTGTCGAGAAGCTCCTTGTTGAAGTACAAGGTTTCCATCATCCAAAGAAGGTTTGTGGAGATGTCACCGGTACAGATGTAAAGCTTATCGCCGAACATACCCTCTTCAACCATGGAGGAAGGCCACCAAGGCTTATTGAAGTTAAGGCCTGTATCGGACTGGAGCTTCATAAGGTTAGCGCAGAAGCCGTTTGTGGAAAGTGTAGCGGTTGTCATACTGTATGCCGCATAGATGTCCATAAAGTCGTTTTCTGTGCCGTTTTCGATTGCTTCAACTCTCTTTAAGAAGTTGTTGATGTTGTTATAGTTACCCTTTGTATAGGTAAACATAAGCGAGCAATTAAGTCTCTTTTCAACTGCCTTATTTCTTTCGAAAATAGCTTCGTTAACGGCTGTCATCTGAACGTCGGAAGATACGAATTCAAATTCAAGGTTTTCAGCGTCTTCCCAAGCAAGAATCTTAACGACTCCTGCATCCAAGTCAGCAACAGTGTTGTCTGTTAGATCCGTAAAATTAGTTTCAGAATCGTTGCTTCCGGGTGCCTGTGTTTCCTGGTCGGGAGCGGGAGTTGTTTCATCCGGCTTCTCGGGGTTTGTTGCACATGCTACCAGAAGAGTGGAAACAGTAACTATTGCAAGGATCAATGCGAGAAATTTTTTCATTTCTTTACCTCCATAATTTTGGTTGTTTAATTATACCATTTATTCTTTTCTTATGTGTGAACAATAAACTTTTTTTCTGTAAAAATTATGCTTTTGTGCTATTTCTGTCTACATAGAACTGATATGGATCAGAGAAAACCTCACTCTTTTTTAATTTTTTGAAACATTTTAGAAAATCACTTGAAATTCCATAGAATATATGCTATAATTAAAAAAATATTATTGTATGGATGGTTAGATATGGATCTCAATAATTTCAGCCTTATATATCCCAAAAGCGTTCCGGATTCGGAGAGATATTCCTCGCATGCCCGACCGGATATAGATATGTTTGCGCTCGAGGAGCTCGGACTTCTTGAAGTGTTTGACCTCAAGAGCATGGAGCTTTCCGAATTCTTTACACTTAATACCGACGTTATCCGTTACAGAATGGATACGTTCAAGGATATGATCGAAAACGAATCGCTTTGCAAGACTTTGCTGTCTCTTATTCCGATCCTTTCGGATATTATGGAGCTTCGTCGCCTTGAGGCGGATGAGGGGGATACAAATTCGTACCTTTCAAGCATCACGGAGATCGAGCTTTATATTTCCGCAGTAGATCTTCTTTACGACGGTCTTTCAAAGGTTCGCGACCAGCTTAAGAGCGAGGCGTTTACCACTCTTTGTGAGCGCATGACCGAGCTTGCCGACAGCGACTATTACCGTGAGCTTAACGATAAGCTTTGCGACCTTACCGAGCGTGTCCGCGAAATAAAGAGTGTTACGATAGGTGTTAACCTTGACGCACAGCTCCGTCCCGCTGAGGCAGGTGTCCTTTCGATCAACCCGGAACCCTTCCGTTCGGGTGACGTTCTCGAAAAAATACTTCGCATGAATTTCAAGGACGATGAATACACGTGTATTGCGTCACTCGTTCCTTTCGGAAAGAAGCAGTCGGAGAACCAGAAGACCGCTCTTTCGCTTGCGTTTACGTCAGCGATCAACGACGTATATAAATCATCTCTTAAGTCGTGGAAGAAGATCATCAGCAGATACGTGCTTGAAAACACTGATTTTCTTATCAGTCTTATGCCCGAGTTTGAGTTTCTTGTAAAAGGAACGCGATTCCAAAAAAGCCTGCTTTCCAAGGGAAATAAGCTTTCTTATCCCGAAATTCGTCCGATCGGGGAGCGTGCCTTCAAAGCGGTAGGACTTTACAACCCCTGCGTCGCGCTTAAGGTGGACGGTGAAGTTATAACAAACGACATCGACTTTGACGAAAACGCCGGAATCTACGTGCTTACAGGACCTAACCGCGGCGGTAAGAGTGTAATTACGTGTGCCGTGGGACTTTCACAGGTAATGCTTCAGCTGTGTAAGTACGTTACTGCCGACGATATGGTCATAACCCCCTTAGACGCAATTTACACGCACTTCCCGACAGGTGCGGACGATACGATCGATAAGGGACGTCTGGGTGAGGAATGCGCGCGTCTCGGTGAGATATTTGACAGGATCACCGGACACAGCCTTGTTCTTCTGGACGAGTCGCTTTCGTCTACCGGATCCTATGAGGCTTCTTATATTGCCGCAGAGGTCCTTGCAGGACTTTCAAAGAGCGGATGCCGTGCTATATTCTCAACTCACCTTCACGAGCTTGGCTCGGAAATAGACAGAATAAACGAAATGACCGCGCCCGACGGCGTCAAGATAGATACGCTCGTTGCAGGAATCGAAAGCGGCAAGCGTTCGTTCAAGATCAGACGCGCAAAGCCGGACGGTAAATCTTACGCACGTGATATAGCCGAGAAATACGGTCTTACGTATAATGAAATAATAGCAAAGATCAACAAAAACAAATAAAAGGAGAACTTATTATGGATAAGCTGCTTGAAATCCTTGAGGATAATGCCAACCTTTCCTATGCTCAGATAGCTGTAATGCTTGACAAGGAAGAGGGCGAGATCAAGGATATAATAAAGAAATATGAAAAGGACGGCGTCATCGTCGGCTACAAGACACTTATAGACTGGGACAAGACAGACAGAGAATACGCAACCGCTCTTATCGAGGTCAAGGTAGTTCCTCAGCGCGATAAGGGCTTCGATAAGGTTGCCGAAAAGATATACCGCTATCCCGAGGTGCAGAGCCTCTACCTTATGTCGGGTGCATACGATTTCTGCGTTATCCTTGAGGGAAAGACGATGAAGGAGGTTGCATATTTCGTTGCGCAGAAGCTTTCCTCGCTCGAATCGGTAACGGGCACCGCGACTCACTTCGTGCTTAAGAAATATAAGAACAACGGCGCCGTTTACGCAAGCGACGAGGTCGACCCGAGAGGACATTGCCTGTGATGGACTACAGTAACATACTCTCACAATCAGCCGTATCGTTAAAGCCGTCGGGGATACGTAAGTTTTTCGATCTTATCGAATCGCGTCCCGAATGTATAGCTTTGACGGTAGGACAGCCCGACTTTGTTACACCGTGGCGTATTAGAGAAGCGGCAATAGAAAGCCTTGAGGAAGGGAAGACCTACTATACTTCCAATGCGGGAACTCTTGCGCTCCGTGAGGAAATATCAAAGTACCTTGTCAGACGCTTTGGTATGCCCGAATACGACCCGAAATCCGAGATCGTCGTTACCGTTGGAGGCAGCGAAGGTATTGACAACGCATTCCGCGCTCTTATAAACAGCGGTGACGAGGTAATTATCCCCGAGCCGTGCTTCGTATGCTATGCTCCCCTCGTTACAATGGCGGGCGGAACTCCGATCTCGCTTGAGACACGTGCCGAGGATGAATTCAAGCTCACACCCGAGCTTCTCAAATCGAAGATGACGTCAAAAACCAAGATCCTCCTTCTTGCATATCCTAACAATCCCACGGGCGCGATAATGACTCGTGAGGAGTTGCAGGCTATTGCTGATATTATTCTTGAAACGAACATCGTTGTAGTTTCAGATGAGATATACGCCGAAATGACCTACGGCAGTGAAAAGCATGTGTCGATCGCATCACTTGAAGGAATGTACGAAAGAACCGTGGTCATCAGCGGCTTTTCTAAGGCTTACGCAATGACAGGCTGGCGTCTCGGCTACGTATGTGCTCCCGAGCCGATAACAAGGCAGATCCTCAAAATTCATCAGTTCGGTATCATGTGCGCTCCGACCACAAGCCAGTTTGCCGCTGTTTGCGCGCTTAAGGAATGCGATTCGGAAATTGAGATGATGGTCGATGAATATAACCGCCGCCGTCGCTACATATATAAGGGACTGAACGATATCGGAATCGAAACGTTCGAGCCTAAGGGTGCGTTCTACATCTTTCCGAAGATAGGCAAATTCGGCCTTTCAAGTGAGGAATTCTGCGAAAGACTCTTCAATGAATTTGATTGCGCGATAGTTCCCGGTACCGCCTTCGGTGAATGCGGAGAAGGACACGCAAGAATCTCGTATGCGTATTCGGTAAAGCACATTACTGCAGCCCTTGAAAGAATTGAAGCATTTGTAAAAACACTTAAATAAAATGATAACCGCCTCAAATGACGATCCATTTGAGGCGGTTGTATTTTATGTTCTATAGTAATGTTATTAGTTTATTATCTCTCATCTTCGCCAACAAGTCCGAAGAATTCAAAGAACTTCATAAGGTCCTCGTCGCTGATCTGATCGAGGCCTGTGTAGGAGGGCATTACGGATTCATCTGCACCCACGGGAGTGATCTTTACGGATACGTTGGGCTTTATCAGTAACGTGTCCATTCCGAACAGATCAACAGTGAGCTCGACGGCATCCTTGGATATCTTATAGGTACCCTCAAGGGTGATCTCCTGCATTGCGCCCTCGATCTCAACGTTTGCAATTATCTCGTATTCGCCTGTTGCCTTATCGAAGGTGTAAGAAAGTGCGGTTACCGTCTCGCCGTTGTCCTTAACGGAGAAGGAGAGAGTTGACGACGTTTCGCTGTTTGTCTTCTTTTCAAGGCTGATTACGATGTTATCAGAAGGATCGGAGCTTGTGAGTGTCATCTTGCAGAAGGGATCGCCCTCATAGCCTGCTTCGATCTTTGCGTTTAACGTTTCGCCGTCTGCGGTGAATGCCATTTCAGCAGCTGTCACGAAGGTAGCGTTATCAAGAGACTTGATCTTTTCGACCGTTACCTTGACGTCGATCGACATACTCTTTATATCTTCCTCGATCTCTTCGATTTCGAGAGATTCATAGATGTAGTCATAAACATCGTCGATGCTGTCAAAGGACTCCTCGCCCGACGCCTCAAGAGCGTCCTTCAGCTTTGTGTTGAATTCGGTTATGAACTTATTCCACTTTTCGTCTTTTTTCAATTCTTCAACAAAAACGTTGAAGGTGTCAATGAAAGCACTGCCGTTGCCGTTGAAGGAAATAACGGTTACGTTATCCTTCTTTTCAGCGGAAATGATCTTCTTTTCAAGAAGCTTGTTGTAAAGGAATTCGATCTGCTTGCTTGTAAGCTCGGGAGCGGATTCTGCGCTTACGCTTATGTTTTCACGGAGAGTCTTTCTGAGGTCCTCGATCTGTGCGATAGTTTCCTCGGGAAGCTCGGTAAGGAATTTGTCTGCGAGCACCTTCTTAAGGTCATCGAATTTAATTCCTACGTAGCTGTCCTTTACCGCTTTAACCTTGAGTGCAAGCTCATCTGCGGAGAGCGCCGCGGAAATACCTCCAAGGGATGTGCCCTCCATAAGAAGCTCGTTGAGATTAACGCCGATTACTGTAGAGTCGCCGGTCTTTGCGATAAGGTCTGCGTCTATTTTGATTCCGAGCATATTGCCAAGGTCAGCCTTAAGCGACATCTTCATGCCATTTGAAAGATCGGGTTCCTCAGTCTCCGCGGGCTCGGAAAATGCCGCAGACGAATTGGATATACTGTTCATAAGAAGCTCAAGGTCGTTCTTGGCTTCTCTGTCAAGACAGGATGACAAAAGGGAAGCAGCAATTGTAAGAACGAGTATGAGACATATTATAGATGTTCTTTTCATGGTACTTAGTCCTTTCATAAATTAATTTTTGTAATATAATTATACACTAAATTTATTGTTTTGTCAATAGTTTTTTGTGAAAAAAATGATGGAATTGTGTGATTTATTTACATTGGATATTCAAAATTTTCGTCTTTGGGGTCAAGTAAAACCTCATTTAAGTATTTTTTTGCGAGAAATTTTGCCATGGGCAAATTTATGTCAATATAATTTCCGCATGACACGGGATCGGCACCGGGAACCTCTCCCGTATAGTCTGCGATGAACTCAAAGGTATCCCTTATCAGCGGTGCAATTTCCCGTGACGATACGTCTCCCGCAACGATAAGATAGAATCCGGTTCTGCAGCCCATCGGACCGAAATATATGATACTGTCCTGAACGTCGGCTCGATTTCTAAGGTAGGTTGCACCGAGATGCTCAATGGCGTGAATTTCGCCTGTGTTCATGACAGGCTCTCTGTTGGGTTCGGTCATTCTTATATCAAACGTGGTAAGGACCGATTCACCTACTTTGTCTTTTCGCGATACGAAAATGCCTCTTTTGAGCTTTTCGTGGTTTACTGTAAAGCTTGCTATTTTTTCCATTATATTATTCTATGCCTTGACAGGTCTTCCTTTCTTTCAGTATGGCCTTATTTACATATATTGTACCATATTTTCTTCCATTTTTCAATAGCTAAGATGAAAATTTACCGAAAATATGTGCTTTTTGATCATATTATATCGAAAAAGAAAGCTTTGAGGCAATATTTGTTGTGTATAAATTATTAATAATGTGAAAATTATGGATCGGACAGCTTTATTTAGCTTGATTTATCTATTTTGCCTATTGAAAAATATGATGAAATATGATATAATAATATGGAATGAAGTGAAGATGCCACCGACTCGGTATGCAAAAATGCATTCAAGCTTAACGTCGGGTGTTTTCGGAATAAATAATAAGGGAAATTTGTAAAATGGATATGTATCCCAACGTACCGAAAAAAAGGTCTTATACGGCGGTAAAACGCCTTTTTGATATAATTATTTCTTTCGTTGCCTTGCTTTTCGCATCTGTGCCAATGATAATAATAGCACTTATTGTCAAATTTACGAGCAAAGGTCCTGTGCTCTTCCGTCAGCCGCGTGTCGGAAAGGGCGGTAAGCTTTTTAACTGCCTCAAGTTCCGTACGATGTATAC
This sequence comes from Eubacteriales bacterium, assembly GCA_045120555.1. Classification (GTDB taxonomy): domain Bacteria; phylum Bacillota; class Clostridia; order Oscillospirales; family CAG-272; genus SIG640. Next base: position 1,846 of record JBGVEZ010000029.1, on the reverse strand, counting down.
GGACGCCCCCAATGCTCTTGCAACTTGTGAGTTTGAAAATCCGGAGAGATATATAACAGGTCCCGGAAAAATATTGAGAAAGACAAGCCTTGATGAGCTTCCTCAGCTTTTGAACATTCTCAAGGGAGATATGTCTATCGTCGGTCCGCGTCCGCTGATCCCCAAGGAGACCGAGGTACACGAGCTTCGCACAAGCTACGGCGTTTATACCATTCGACCGGGACTTACCGGATGGGCGCAGGTCAAGGGGCGAGACCGTCTTGATTCGCACTCAAAATCGGCGCTTGACAAATACTACGTTGAAAACAGATCGTTTTTACTCGACCTTAAGATCCTTTGCTATACGGTTCCTAAGGTGTTGTTTGGCTCGGACGTAGTTGAGGGTAAGGTGAAAAAATCGAAGCAAGCAGCCTCCCAAACAGAACAGCAGTAACGAATTAATTGTATATTCAGTATCCTGCGAGTTATATTGATCTTTATTCTGAACGCATGGATTATATTCATGCGTTTCTGTTTGTAATAAGAAAGGACGCCTTTATTTATGAAAATTCTTGTGGTTTCACAGCATTACGCTCCCGAGCCGTTCCGTCTTCCGGATCTTTGTGAGGCTCTTATGGCTGCGGGACATACCGTGAAGGTAGTCACAGACGTACCTAACTATCCCGAAGGCTATATTTATCCCGAGTATAAAGGCGGTAAGCGCCGCGATGAGATCATAAACGGCGTGCCGGTACACAGAACGTTTACCGTCGGACGCAGAAAGAACGTTATCTTTCGCTTTCTGAACTATTACAGCTGGCGGTTTTCCGCAGGACATTACCTGAAGAATCTCAAGGAAGATTATGACGTCGTTCTTTCGTGGCAGACATCTCCCGTAATGATGTCACAGCCCGCGCTTGACTACGCAAAAAAGAACGGCAAAAAGGTACTTTTGTACTGTCTTGATATCTGGCCTGCTTGCCTTAAGGCAGGCGGTATAGGCTCGGGACCCGTGTTCGAATATTTCAAAAGCCTTTCGAGAAAAATATACTCCGGTGCCGATAAAATTCTTGTCAGCTCGGAAATGTTTATCGACTATTTCAAGAATACTCACGGAATTGAGGGTGAAAGGATAGCTCATCTGCCGCAATATGCCGAATCTGTTTTTGAGGGCTTGTACGATGCGACGAACGGAGATGAGATTAATCTTACGTTCGCAGGGAATGTTGGAAAGGCGCAGAGCGTTGAAACGATCATAAAGGCGGCGGCTCTTGTGAACGATCCGAGGGTAAAATGGAATATTATCGGCGACGGCTCGTCGCTTGATGAATGTAAGAGAATTGCAAGTGAAAAGGGACTTTCAAACGTTATTTTCCATGGCAGGCACCCTCTTTCCGAAATGCCGGCGTTTTATGCAAAGGCAGACGCCATGCTGCTCACGCTTTGTGACGATGAGATCATATCCTACACGTTGCCCGGCAAGGTGCAGACCTATATGGCGGCGTCAAAGCCGGTTATTGCGGCGGCAGGCGGTGAAAGCAAGCTTGTTATACAAAAATCCGGATGCGGTTTTTGTACTCCGCCCGATGACGCAGAGGCTCTTGCTGAATCGGTAAACCGATTTGTCGCAATGTCGTGCGAGGAACGCCGTGAAATGGGAAAAAGAGCTTCCGAATATTACAAAAAGCATTTTGCAAAGGAAATATTTGTTTCGGCGATCATATCCGAGCTTGAGGCACTTGCAAAGCATGATTTATAATTTATGAGGATCTTATGAAAAAGATATTGTTTTTAAATACCGTTTGCTCCGTGGGCTCTACGGGAAGAATGATAAAGGATCTTTACAATCTCGCTAAAAATGAGGGCT
>JBGVEZ010000028.1:0-2101 GCA_045120555.1 Eubacteriales bacterium | reverse complement strand
GCTGTTATTAATCTTCTCCCCATTTCACATCTTGACGGCGGTCGAATGCTTTCTCTTGCTGTAAGCTCATTTGCGCTGACGGGACTTTACGTTATTCTTGACGTAATATCTTTGATATGCTCACTTTCTCTTGCTCTTTTTACGTCGTACAGGATGCTCAGGTACGGAGATTCATTTTTTTCGTTTGCGGCGATATGGTGTTGGCTCTTTCGGCGACACGTTAAAAGTGAAAAATCAAACTATCGGGAGTTATTGAAAGAATAAGGAAGATATAATGTGATAATTGTTATTTAATCGGATTTTTTATATCTTTAGGGCGTTTTAATGTATTAGATGTTAAATTTTAAAAATTTTCAAAAAAGGTATTGCAATTTCGTCGTTTTTTTGGTACAATATATCTATGGATATTAGGCTAACACGCAGACGTTAAAACTGTGGGATAAACCGTTCTCCAAAATATTTTTTATTTTTAAAGAATTAAAGGGGTATTTATGTGGAATGGAAAACAATGCGCTTATAGAAATCAGAAACATAAGTAAGGAATTCGATGGGGAAAAGGTGCTCAAGGGCATTGACCTCACGATCCATGATAAGGAATTTGTTACATTTTTAGGTCCTTCCGGATGCGGAAAGACCACAACCTTGCGTATTCTTGCCGGCTTTGAGACCGCTGATACGGGCGAGGTGTATTTTGACGGTCAGAGAATTGACCACGTGCCGCCTCATAAGCGTCATATCAACACGGTTTTTCAAAAATATGCGCTCTTTCCGCACCTCAACGTTTTTGAAAACATTGCGTTCGGATTAAGATTGAAAAAGGTCCCTCAACAGGAGGTTGTAAGGCAGGTAAAGGAAATGCTTGCTATGGTAAACCTCAAGGGCTTTGAGAGAAGAAGCATTTCAACGCTTTCAGGTGGTCAGCAGCAGAGAGTTGCTATCGCGCGTGCTTTGGTAAACAGCCCGAAGGTCTTGCTTCTTGATGAGCCGCTCGGTGCTCTTGACCTTAAGCTCCGCAAGGATATGCAGAACGAGCTTAAGAGCATTCAGCACAGAACGGGAATTACGTTTATATACGTAACTCACGACCAGGAGGAGGCTCTCTCCATGTCCGATACTATAGTCGTTATGGCGGACGGTAAGATTCAGCAGATAGGCACTCCCACGGATATATACAACGAGCCGAAAAATGCGTTTGTCGCGGACTTTATAGGCGAGAGCAATATCGTTGACGGTATTATGCTAGAGGACTTCAAGACTAAATTTTCGGGCGCTGTGTTTACCTGCTGTGATAAGGGCTTTGAAAAGAACGAAAAGGTCGATATCGTAGTAAGACCCGAGGACGTTGACGTTGTTGAGCCCGAAAAGGGAATGCTCAACGGTGTCGTCACAAGCGTAACCTTCAAGGGCGTTCACTATGAGGTCATAGTGGATATCGGCGGATTTATGTGGATGATCCAGACAACAGACTACGTTGCCGAGGGCGCTACTATCGGTCTTTATATCGAGCCAGATGCGATCCACGTTATGAAAAAATCCGAATATTCAGGCAGCTTCGGTGATTATTCAAGCTTCAGTGATGAGATAGACCACCTTTCGGACCTTCCCGAGGAAGACGAGGAGAACGAAGATGAATAAGGCCGTAAACAGTAATCTTGACCATGCAAGACGCAGAAGATTCGCTCAGACCTTTTATGCGTCTCCGCATATCGTGTGGATGATAATATTCATTGTTGTCCCTATGATACTTATTGCGTATTATGCCTTCACGAATGACGACGGTGTCTTTACGCTTGAGAATTTCGGTGCGTTTTTCTCCACAGATTATCCGACTATATTTCTGCATTCCGTCTGCTTTGCGTTTGTTGCTACGGTAATCTGCTTGCTTATAGCCTATCCGCTTGCTTACGCGATAACAAAGACCTCACCAAAAACGCAGGGAATACTTATTATGCTCGTTATGCTTCCGATGTGGACAAACTTCCTTATCAGAACGTATTCGCTTATGAATATCATAGAAGCAAACGGTCTTATAAATACCGTTCTTACGTCTCTCGGTCTTGGTAGGATCAATATGATCAATACGGGCGGCGCGGTCGTGTTT
>JBGVEZ010000027.1:0-6640 GCA_045120555.1 Eubacteriales bacterium | reverse complement strand
GTGTTAAGTATGCCGGTCCACCCAATGGTAAGCACGTTGTGCTTTTCCATATTGCCGACGGTGATGAGTGCCGGCGGGACGGGTGCAAGAAGCGCGCCGCCGTTCCATGTTTGCTTTGACATTTTTACTCCTGATAATTATTAAAAGTTTTTATGTTTATTGCTTTCTTCCGAGTATTTTCAAGGCTTCTGCTATAGTTGAGACGCCGTAAAGCTTTACACCCTCGGGTGCATTCTTTCCTTCGAGGCAACGCTTGGGGAGGATAACGGTTGAAAATCCGAGCTTTGCTGCTTCTTTTATACGTATGTCAACGTTGGAAACCGCGCGTATTTCGCCCGACAGACCAAGCTCGCCGAGTGCGATGACATTATCGTCAAGCGGCTTGTCTATAAAGCTTGATATAAGCGCGCAGGCAAGCCCGAGGTCTGTGCCCGGCTCGGTGAGACGCAATCCTCCGATAACGTTTATGTATACGTCATTTGCCGAGAATTTCATCCCGAGCTTCTTCTCAAGCACAGCGAGTATAAGACAAAGGCGGTTATAATCGTATCCATTGCTTGTGCGTCTGGAAACGGGGAAGGTCGTTGGAGTTGCAAGCGCCTGTATCTCCGCAATAAGCGGACGCGTGCCCTCAATCGTACATACAGCACAGTTGCCCGAAACGTTCTGCGGTCTGCCGGAAAGCAGCATTTCTGACGGATTTTCGACCTCGGAAAGACCTGTGTCGGTCATTTCAAACACGCCTATCTCGTTTGTCGCACCGTATCTGTTCTTTGTTGCGCGGATAAGGCGGTAAGATTGATGGCGTTCGCCCTCAAAATAAAGGACTGCGTCTACCATATGCTCAAGAACCTTCGGGCCTGCGATCCCGCCCTCCTTGTTGACGTGACCGACGAGAAGTACAGACATGGCTTTCCTTTTTGCAGAAGATATAAACGCCATTGCGCATTCTCGGACCTGCGTGATGCTTGAGGGAGCTGAATTTACAGCATCCGAATACATGGTCTGAACCGAGTCAACGATTACAACGTCGGGTGAAATGGTATCTATCTGCTGAAGGATCTTTTCTATGTTCGTTTCAATGAGTATATACAGGTTTTCGCCGCTGACACCAAGCCTTTCTGCTCTCAGCTTGAGCTGACCGGAGGATTCCTCACCGGATACGTATAGAACCTTCATTTTTTTGCAGAAGATATCCGAAACCTGCATAAGAAGTGTTGATTTTCCGATTCCCGGCTCACCCGATATCAGAACGACCGATCCTGCTACAAGACCGCCGCCGAGAACTCTGTCAAGCTCGGGCATTCCGGTATTTATGCGTATATACTCGGGAAGTGTAAGCTCGGAGAAGGGAATTGCCTTTCCGGGTGTTACCGCAGATGAAAGCGAGTGGCGTTTTTTTGAATTAGACGGTAAACTGCTTTCAATAATTTCCTCAAGAGTGTTCCAAGAGCCGCATTCAGAGCATTTGCCGCTCCATTTTGATGCTCTTGCTCCACACTCTGTACAGACGTACGCAACCTTTTCTTTCATTTTTATACTCCCTTATTTTAGACTTACTTATATATTATACTATATTTTCTTTACGATTTCAAGACCTTTTTATTGAATTTCGGCTATAACTGCGTAAAAAATCCAAAATGCAAGCTCGTTTCGGTACTCTTCTGTAGATAATCGTGCGCATTCTTCGGGATTTGAAAGGAATCCGCATTCTATAAGAAGGGCAGGAATATGCAGTCTGTCTAACAGATATATATCCTTGCCGATCTTTATTTTGCGATCGTTTGCGGGGGTGAGATAAAATGCTGTCGTTTTCTGGACGGCATTGGCAATTCTTTCCGAATCGGTGTTATTATTTGAATAATATACCTGCAGTCCGGAGTACTTTTTTTCCGGGAATGAGTTCATATGTATGCTAATAAATATTGCGTTATCGTGTTTTGAGGCGATTCTCAACCGCTCCTGCATATCGAGTATCTTTTTTCTGCCCTTGTAGTCCGAAAGCGGGTCGTACAATAGCCGATCCTCATCTCTGGTCATAACGGTATTGATTCCCGCGGCTTTGAAAAGCTCGTTTACTCTTTTGGCAAGATCAAGGTTCAATTCCTTTTCCAAAACGCCGTTTTCTCCGGACGTTCCTCCGTCCTCGCCGCCGTGACCTGCATCGATTATTACGGTTATCGGCGACTCATTCCATGTGACCATCGGTTGTCGGTTTGAGCGATTGACGAGCTGTGAAAGAAATAGTAATGACAGCATAAGGATCGCTATAATAAGTGAAATCAAGAGCATTTGAAATGCTGAGGGAATCTTTTTTATCGTCAACTGTGTTCTCTCCTTCTGATAATATTAATAAACGATATGTTTATTTTGCTGTTTTTATGAATTGTATTTTTATTTTCGATATGCCTATTGACTGGAAAAAGTTTTTTTGATATAATATATATATAGCAATTGTCTATAGGAGGTTTTGAAATGAAGATATCAGGTTTTTTGAAGAAGAAAGACGTGGAATTTTCGGTAAAAAGATATTTTATCGATGCTATGGGAGCTATGGCGCACGGATTGTTTGCCTCTCTTTTGATCGGTACGATATTTAAAGCTATAGGACTTATCCCGCATTTTGAAATATTTGCGCAGATAGGTGGATACGCTCAAGCTGTTGCGGGAAGCGCAATGGCTGTCGCTATTGCAAATGCGCTTAAGGCGCCTGCATTCGTTATGTATTCTGCGGCTGCTGTTGGATATGCGGCTAATGCGCTTGGCGGAGCGGGTGGACCGATTGCTGTGTTCCTTATTACGTTGGTTGCTACCGAGCTTGGTAAGCTTGTTTCAAAGGAAACCAAGGTCGATATAATTGTAACCCCCTTCGTCACTGTCGTTTCAGGCGGACTTCTTTCGGTGTTTGTTGCACCGTGGATCGGAAAGCTTGTAGGAATTCTCAGTAATTCGATCGGTTGGGCCATGACGCAGCAGCCGCTTGTTCTCGGACTTCTGGTTTCGGTGATAATGGGAATTGCGCTGACGCTTCCGATAAGCTCGGCGGCAATATGTGCAGGACTTGGTCTTTCGGGAATGGCACAGCTGGCGGCTGACGGTTCTGTTCTTGCTTTGAATTATGAGGGACTTGCCCTTGCGGGTGGAGCTGCTGTTGCGGGATGCTGTGCGCATATGGTCGGCTTTGCGGTAATGAGCTTCCGTGAAAACGGAGTCGGAGGTCTTGTTTCTCAAGGCATTGGCACAAGTATGATTCAAATGCCTAATCTTATACGAAATCCGCGACTGTGGATACCTCCCGTTCTTGCTTCGGCTATAACAGGTCCTCTCGCTACGTGTGTGTTCGGTCTTAAAATGTACGGAGCCGCTATCAATTCGGGAATGGGAACGTGCGGACTTCTCGGACCTATCGGTATCCTTCTCGGATGGCACGGCGGCGCTTATCCCGAGTCGGTCGGCGCGCTTGATTACGTTGGCCTTGTACTTATTTGCTTTGTCCTTCCGGCAATTCTTTCGTTTGTTTTTTGCGAGATTCTTCGTAAAATAGGTTGGATAAAGGAAAATGATCTTAAGCTTTAAGTAAAAAACTGTCGTGACAGTTTGTCACGACAGTTTTTTTGTCCTTTTCGCATATTTTGTCATATAATGTAGCGTAGAATTATTTTGAAGGGAGGACTGCTATGAATAAAAGCTTTAAGGTCGCGATTCTCGGCGGAGACGTGCGTCAGATCTCGGTTGCAGATTTTTTTGCGGAAAAGGGATATGACGTAGTGCTATGGGGAATCGACAATAAAAAATGCAAGAGAGAGTATAGCGTTGAGGCGGATATTACAGCTGCTGTAAATAACGCTGATATCTGTATTTTACCGTTGCCTGTGAGTAATGAAGGGATAAGGCTGAATGCACCCTTTGTCGAGGACAGTGTAATAAAGCTGTCGGACATCGCATATCTCTTGCCGGTGAGCGCAACTGTTTTCGGAGGGAGGATACCGACGGATTTTTCGGAAAAGCTGAAAATAAGGGGAATCAGATACGTAGATTATTTTGATGACGAATGCTTATGTATAAAAAATGCTCTTCTTACTGCAGAGGCGGCGATAGAGATAGCTATGCGCGAGCATCACGGAACAGTGGATTCATCGAAGACGATGGTTATCGGATACGGCAGGATCGGAAAATTTTTAACCAATATGCTGGTTAATATGAATTCGGATGTTACCGTCGCTGCGCGCAAGGATACGGATCTTGCATATGCTTCCTGTATGGGTGCCGAGGTATATAAGCTGAAGGGCCATGATTGCATGCTTGAGATCAATAATGGATACGACATAGTTTTTAATACGGTACCCGCGCGTTTGATCGATCCCGAGCTTATTACAAAGCTTAATAAAAGAACGGTGATCATCGATCTTGCGTCACCTCCCGGATGTGTTGACATAAGGCAAGCGAGGGATGCCGGACTTAAGATCATACGCGCGCTTTCGCTTCCGGGTAAATACTCACCTATGAGAGCCGGAAAAATAATAGCGGAATCAATTTACAGCACACTTTCGGAGTTTGGACTATGATTGGATATGCAATGTGCGGTTCGTTCTGCACTCTTGAAAAAAGTCTGAAAACAATGCGAGAGCTGAGAAGCCTCGGATATGAGCTTGAGCCAATAATGAGCGAGATCGTCTATTCATCCGATACCCGCTTTGGAAAAAGCGAATATTTCAAAAAAAGCGTTACGGAGATATGTCAAAGGCCGATAATCCACAGCATTATTGATGCGGAGCCTATCGGTCCGAAAAATTATCTTGATCTGCTTATCATCGCCCCCTGTACCGGAAATACGCTTGCAAAAATGGCAAACGGTATTACCGATACTTCGGTTACTATGGCGGCAAAGGCTCAGCTACGTGCCGATAAGCCCGTTCTCATCGCGCTTGCAAGCAATGACGCGCTAAGTGCAAATCTAAAAAATATTGCGGTGATGAGGCAAAAGAAGAACGTGTATTTTTCAAGATCGGTTATGGATGATCCTATTACGAAGCCACATTCGCTTGTGGCGGAATTTACAGATATAAAGGAGCTTGTTCCTAAGATCATTGATTTATATAAGTAAAAGCAGCGCAGGAGATCCGTTAAGCGGAATGATCCTGCGCTGTATTTATAATTCATTTGGTATAACAAGTAGATTTATATCCCATGCCGGTATTCCGGCGAGGCGTCTTAAGTACATTCTGCAATCCGGATACAGATGATTTATCAGTAACGGTAACTTGAACAGATCTTCACTTCTATGATATAACGACACAAGCATCTGAGGGCGCGATAGCTTTATTGTTTCTTGTGAACCGAGTAATGCTTCGTATTCGAAGCCTTCCACGTCATATTTTATATAATCAACCTTTTCTCCGTTTAATATAGAGTCAAGAGTTGTAAAACGCACCGTTTTTGTTCCGCGGCCGAATGCGGAAGATCCGCCACGACCGCCGTCACCGAGGAAGGGAAGCTCCTCGTCCTTATTACTGAGACCTACGTTGTAAGCGGTGAAATCTACAGCATCTTCACCTTCAAATTCAAGGCAAAGCTTGCCGTAGGTTTTGGGATCGGGCTCTATTGCAATTATTCTTTTAAGATCTCGCGAAAACTGCATTTGCCTTCTGGCAGTGTCTCCTCTGTATGCGCCGGCATCAACAAAAGTGGATATTTTGTGGCTATAGATTATATTTTTCATATAATCATGCTCGTTGTCGGCTTTGGCAAGGTATTTTATGTCGCCTGTCAACTTGTATTTTATAATATCCTCGTAAAGCTGCTTTGAGCGGTCATCCGACAGTAAGCTGTATACTTCTTCGATTCCGGATATATTTTCTTTGTAGAAATCAAGATCGAAAACATGGTTTCCATATGCGGGGACGTCGGGAGCAAGCAACGTGTTTTCAGCGGCTATGCGGTAAATGTTCTCGAGAACCTCGGGACGGGATGTCGCGAATGAAAGAAGAACTGTAATCTCATCTCCAAAGCTTGCTTTGGCTTCGGCGTAGGTGGTAACGGGCATATTGTGAAACAGCTTTCTTTTTGCGAATCCGTCGGATGCAAATACGCCGCTTATTTTAACGTTGTGCCTTTCACATAGGGCGATTATTTTGTCTGCTCCGTTTCCCATTCCATAAAGAACGATCGGATTAACTTCATTTTTTAATTTTTCCGTGAGAGGAAGGAGCTCGCTTAGGTTAATATTCATAAATAATGTACACCTTTACGCATTTTTTGTAATTTTAAGTTCAAATTATAGTGTTATAATAATTCAAGAGATTTGTCTCAATAAATATATGAGGTGAAAAAATATGAACTGTCTTTTTTGTAAGATCATAAAAGGGGAGATCCCCTCTCAGAAGGTTTATGAGGATGACGCTGTTTTTGCGTTCAGAGATATCAATCCTCAGGCTCCTACACATATTCTTGTAGTTCCTAAGGAGCATATCGAAAACGTAGATGGAATCAACAGCTCAAACAGTGCGGTGGTATCCAAGATATTTGAAGCAATTCCGAAAATTGCGGAGGCGGAAGGCCTGACAAACGGATACCGTGTTATTTCAAACTGTGGTCCCGATGCGTGCCAATCTGTTCTCCATCTTCATTTTCATATTGTAGG
>JBGVEZ010000026.1:0-4949 GCA_045120555.1 Eubacteriales bacterium | reverse complement strand
CTCTATACCCTGATATATACCGATACCGTACGACTCGTGAACGACGTAATCGCCCTCCTTAAGCTCGGTGAAGGTGCTTATTTTATCCGCGCTGCCCTTTCTTCGACGGAGCTTTGCAGCGTCCTTGTTGTCGGCGCGTACGCGTCTTTCGCCCTCAAGCTCGGAAAGGATGACCACCTTCGCGCCGGAAAGCTCGTATGGTGAGATGTACGCACCGTGGATCACGCTAAGTGTTCCCGGGATGAGCGTACCGTCGGGGCAGAGCATATAATCCCTTTCGGTAAGCCGACCCTCAAGCGTGCGTGCGGTGCTTTCGTTGTCTGAAAGCACGATTATCGAAAATCCGGATTTTATATAGCCGTCGATGTCCTCACAAAGCAGGTCAAAGCCGTCGCGGTAAGAGGGGGTGTGTCGGCTTTTGAAGGTGATGTAAGCCGCAAGCTTTATTCCGCCGCCCGTCTGCGTGAAGCTCTCAAGCATGACGTGTACGCTCTTTGCCGAAAATTCCGATATCCTCGATTCAGGCGCAAAAACGTCGGTGTTCTTCGGGGCAAGCGTGCCATCGTTTACCATTGCTTCGCATTCGGCAAACTGCCTCTTTATGCTTGCCGCAAGCCTTTCGTTCACTGCGGAACGGTTTATCTCGTATACTGCCGATACCTTGCCGATGTGATCGAGCACGGTCGTTCTGCCGGTTATTACCGAGGTGATGTATTTGTCTGCAAAATTTATCTCAAGTCCGCATTCGCACACCGAAAGCTCGCCTCGGAGCAGCTCGGATGCCTCTGTCGTTTTCGCACGCTTTTGCTGTGCGACGATCTCCTTTCGGATGCGCTCTCTTGCCTCGGGTGTGATAATAAGCTCCTTTGACGGAGGAACGGTGAGCGTGTCAAGCGACGTGACCGACCGCTGTGAGATCGGATCAAACGTAACTATTCTGTCGATCTCGTCACCGAAGAACTCGATTCTTACCGGTGTGGTCTTGTGGAATTCACCGTTGCCCTGAATGAAGGCAGGGAAGATGTCAACGATGCCGCCTCTGTGCGCATACTGACCTATGCCCTCGACCGTATCACAGTGCGTGTATCCCGCCTGCTCAAGCATCATGCAAAGCTCGCCGGGGTCAAGCTCTCCGCCAAGCTCCATTTTAGTCAATGACTCAGCAAACGCCTCGGGGGAGGGAACGTAACCGAGCAGAGCATCGGGTGTTGTAACAATGCAATCAAGGCTTCCCTCGTAAAGTCGGTAAAGCACGCGAAGCCTCTCGTGCTCGTAGTCACGGGAGGCAACTATATTGAAAAAGTTTAGATCTCTTGTAATGTAAAACTCCGAGCGCAGTCCGAACCGCTCAAAAAGCTCGTTTTTCTTGCGGCAATCGCGCTCGTTTGCGCATATGACGAGAGCGCACCCATCGGTTGCTCTTATAGAAGAAACGAGAAAGGCATCCTCCGCACCCTCGCAAAGACCGTTTATAAGGATGGGCTTTTTATTTTTTGCCTCAGTCTGCGCTTTAAATACCTCACGGAATGCTTTGTATTCGGAGTCGCGCTCAAATATTCCGCAAAGCTGCGAAATTATTCTTTTGTCCATTAACTACCTCCATGTCAGTTTGAGTTACAAAGCCTCATTGCCTCGTCGTCCTTGCCCGCGATAAGCAGCTCCACCGTGTCGCATACTCTGTCAAGAGAGGAATCTATCGCCTTACGGTCGCTTTCGGTGAATCCTGAAAGCACCCACGCGGCAAGCTCGTATGCCGGATGCGGCTTTTGTCCTATTCCTATTCTTATGCGTGTAAATTTATCGCTGCCGAGGTTTGCAATGATGCTCTTAAGTCCGTTCTGACCGCCGTCAGATCCCTTTCTGCGAAGACGGAGCTTCCCGGGCTCGAGGTTGATGTCGTCAACGAGGATGATTATTCTTTCGGGGGGGATCTTGTAAAATGCCGCCGCCTCGCGTATCGCAATACCCGAATCGTTCATGTAGGTGAGCGGCTTCATGATAAGAACGCGCGCACCCGATATCCTTGCCTCCGTTACAAGCGACTTGTATTTCTGCCTGTCAGCATTTACATAAAGGCGCTTGCAGAGCGCGTCAGCCGCAATGAAGCCCGCGTTGTGGCGTGTGTTTTCGTATTCCTTGCCGAAATTACCGAGTCCGGCTATTATATATGATATTGAGTTTGTATTTTCCATGGTGATTTCCTTTTCCGTTTTGCGGATGTGACCTGCTCATCCGGATATTATGTATATAGTATACTACAAATTATAATAAAAGTCAATCGAAAAAATCTCACTTTTACCGCCATTTCTTTGAAATTTACAAAAAATTCACCAATAGTTTTGCTATAGGTAATTTATGAGATGTGGTATTGTGATATAATATATTGTGATAATTTCGCAGGCGTCATCCTGCAATCAAATCAATTCTATAAAATAACGGAGGTATTTCCCCAATGGCAAAAAAGTATTGCTACCTTTTTACAGAAGGCAACGCAACAATGCGTGAGCTTCTCGGCGGTAAGGGCGCAAACCTTGCAGAAATGACCAACATCGGTCTTCCCGTTCCTCAGGGCTTCACAATTTCTACTGAAGCTTGTACACAGTACTACGAGGACGGCCGTCAGATCAACCCCGAAATCATGGCTGAAATCAATGAATACATCGTAAAGATGGAAGGCGTTACCGGCAAGAAGTTCGGTGACCTTGAGAATCCCCTTCTCGTTTCCGTTCGTTCCGGCGCACGTGCATCCATGCCCGGTATGATGGACACCATCCTTAACCTCGGTCTTAACGAAGAGGTCGTTGAGGTTATGGCAAAGAAGTCGGGTAACCCCAGATGGGCTTGGGACTGCTACAGAAGATTTATCCAGATGTACTCCGACGTCGTTATGGAAGTCGGCAAGAAGTACTTCGAGGAGCTCATCGATAAGATGAAGGAAGAAAAGGGCGTAAAGCTTGACGTAGAGCTCACAGCTGACGACCTTAAGGAGCTCGCTACCCAGTTCAAGGCTGAATACAAGTCTAAGCTCGGTACCGATTTCCCCACAGATCCCAAGGAACAGCTCATCGGTGCTGTTAAGGCAGTTTTCCGTTCTTGGGACAACCCCCGTGCAAACGTTTACAGACGTGACAACGACATTCCCTACTCTTGGGGTACTGCAGTAAACGTACAGGCAATGGCATTCGGTAACATGGGTGATGACTGCGGTACAGGCGTTGCGTTCACACGTGACCCCGCTACAGGCGAAAAGAAGCTCATGGGCGAATTCCTTACAAACGCTCAGGGTGAAGACGTTGTTGCAGGCGTTCGTACTCCTATGCCCATCGCTGAAATGGCAGACAAGTTCCCCGCAGCATACGCTCAGTTCTCAAAGGTTTGCGAGATCCTCGAAAACCACTATCACGATATGCAGGATATGGAGTTCACTATCGAAAACGAAAAGCTCTATATGCTCCAGACCAGAAACGGTAAGAGAACCGCACAGGCTGCTCTCCAGATCGCTGTTGACCTCGTTGCAGAGGGCCACAAGACCGAGCAGGAAGCTGTTCTTATGATCGACCCCAGAAACCTCGACACTCTTCTCCATCCCCAGTTCGACGCTAAGGCTATCAAGTCCGCAGAGCCCATGGGTAAGGGTCTCGGCGCATCTCCCGGTGCAGCTTGCGGTCAGGTAGTATTCTCTGCAGAGGATGCTGAGGCTTGGAACAACGCAGGTAAGAAGGTAGTCCTCGTAAGACTTGAGACATCCCCCGAGGATATCACAGGTATGAAGGCTGCTCAGGGTATCCTCACAGTTCGCGGCGGTATGACATCTCACGCAGCAGTTGTTGCTCGTGGTATGGGTAAGTGCTGCGTTTCCGGTTGCGGCGACATCGCAATGGACGAGGAGAACAAGAAGTTCACTCTCAACGGCAAGACATACGTTGAAGGCGACTATATCTCCATCGACGGTTCTACAGGTAAGATCTACGATGGTATCATTCCTACCGTTGACGCTGAGATCTCCGGTAACTTCGGCACAATCATGGGTTGGGCTGATAAGTACAGAACCCTTAAGGTAAGAACAAACGCTGATACTCCTGCTGACGCTAAGAAGGCACGTGAGCTCGGCGCTGAAGGTATCGGTCTCTGCCGTACCGAGCATATGTTCTTCGAGGCAGACAGAATCGCTGCATTCCGCGAAATGATCTGCTCCGACACAGCTGAGGAAAGAGAAGTTGCTCTTGCAAAGATCCTTCCCTACCAGCAGTCCGACTTCGAGAAGCTCTACGAGGCTCTTGAGGGCAACCCCGTTTGCATCAGATTCCTTGACCCCCCGCTTCACGAATTCGTTCCCACAACTGAAGAAGACATCGCTCTCCTCGCTAACTCCCAGGGCAAGACCGTTGAAGAGATCAAGACAATCATTTCTTCTCTCCACGAGTTCAACCCCATGATGGGTCACAGAGGATGCCGTCTCGCAGTAACCTACCCCGAGATCGCAAAGATGCAGACAAGCGCAGTTATCCGTGCTGCTATCAACGTTAAGAAGGCACACACTGACTGGAACGTTAAGCCCGAGATCATGATTCCTCTCGTTGGCGACGTTAAGGAGCTCAAGTACGTTAAGAGCGTAGTTGTTGCTACAGCTGACGCTGAGATCGCTGCTGCAGGCGTTGAGCTTGAGTATGAAGTAGGTACAATGATCGAAATTCCCAGAGCTTGTCTCACAGCTGACGATATCGCAGCTAACGCAGACTTCTTCTGCTTCGGTACCAACGACCTGACTCAGATGACCTTCGGCTTCAGCCGTGACGATGCAGGTAAGTTCCTCAACGCTTACTACGACACCAAGATCTTCGAGAACGATCCCTTCGCGAAGCTCGACCAGACCGGTGTCGGTAAGCTGATGAAGATGGCTTGCAAGGACGGCCGCGCTAACAACCCCGCTCTGCACATCGGTATCTGCG
>JBGVEZ010000025.1:0-24756 GCA_045120555.1 Eubacteriales bacterium | reverse complement strand
CTACGTTTTCAGCGAGCTGCTTAACGTAGCCGATGGTGCGCTCACGGAGAGTCTTCTGACCGATATTCATACCGAGACCGTGCTCAGCGTTGTCCTCGAAGAGGGAGTTAGCCCATGCCGGACCCTTGCCGCTTTCCTTGTTAACGGTGTAAGGTGTAGCAGGTGCGGAGCCGCCCCAGATGGAGGAACAGCCTGTAGCGTTGGAGATGTACATTCTCTCACCGAAGAGCTGAGTGATAAGACGAGCGTAGGAGGTTTCAGCACAGCCTGCGCAGGAGCCGGAGAATTCGAGCAGGGGCTGCTTGAACTGGCTTCCCTTAATTGTAGTGTTGATGAGCTCCTTCTTTTCGCTTACGTTCTTGACAGCATAGTCGAATGCGGACTGCTGATCAAGCTGAGAAGCCTGAGAGGTCATATCGATAGCGAGCTTGGGAGCTGCGAGCTTAGCAGTTTCCTTAGCCGCGGTCTTGGGATCGTATTCGGGATGTTCAGCGGCAACCTTTGCGGCAGCGTCCTTGAGAGCCTTGTTGGAAACAGGGCACGCCTTTACGCAGAGAGTACAACCCATACAGTCGAGGGGAGATACTGCCATTGTGAACTTGTAGTTTGTCTTGATAACGGGCTTTGCTGTGAACTTTGTGGATTCGGGAGCATTAGCTGCTTCTTCCTCTGTCATAGCGAAGGGACGGATTGCAGCGTGAGGACATACGAATGCACAGTTGTTACACTGGATGCAGTTTTCGGGATACCAAACGGGAACGGAAACTGCAACGCCTCTCTTCTCGTATGCTGCAGCACCCTGCGGGAAGGTACCGTCAACGTACTTCATGAATGCGGAAACGGGGAGGGAGTCACCTCTCATACCGCCAACGGGGTTAACGATGTCGTTAACGAACTCAACGAGCTCTGCACGGTCGCCTGTAGCAGCTGCCTTGGGAGCGTCCTCACCGCAGTTTGCCCATGCAGCGGGAACGTCAACCTTAACGAATGCATCGCTACCTGCTTCGATAGCCTTGTAGTTGAGGTCAACGATAGCCTGTCCTTTCTTTATGTAGGACTTGTATGCCATCTTCTTCATGTACTCGATAGCGTCTTCCTTGGGAAGGATGCCTGCGAGGGAGAAGAATGCGGACTGAAGAACGGTGTTCTTAACCTTCGGGTTACCGATGCGCTTGAGAGCGATACCTGTACCGTCGATGATGTAGAAGTTTACCTTGTTCTTTGCGATGTACTGCTTAACTGCTGCGGGGAGGTTAGCGTCGAGCTCTTCCTGTGTCCAAGGACAGTCAAGGAGGAAGATGCCGCCGGGCTTAACGTCCTGAACCATATCGTACTTATCGAGGTAAGCGTGGTTATGGCATGCTACGAAGTTAGCCTTTGTGATGTAGTAAGGAGACTTGATAGCCTTATCACCGAAGCGGAGGTGAGAAATGGTGATACCGCCGGTCTTCTTGGAGTCATACTGGAAGTATGCCTGAATGAATTTATCTGTGTGGTCACCGATGATCTTGATGGAGTTCTTGTTAGCACCAACTGTACCGTCGCCGCCGAGACCCCAGAACTTGCAGGAGATAGTACCCTTTGCGCTGGTATCGGGAGCCTTCTTTTCCTTAAGGGAAAGCTTTGTAACGTCATCAACGATGCCGATAGTGAAGCCGTTCTTGGGATTTTCCTTCTTGAGGTTGTCGTAAACCGCGAAGATGGAAGCGGGAGTTGTATCCTTGGAGCCGAGACCGTAGCGGCCGCCAACGATCTTAGCATCTACGCCGAGGTTTGCGCAAGCAGCAACAACGTCGAGGTAGAGGGGCTCGCCGAGGGAGCCGGGTTCCTTGGTTCTGTCGAGAACAGCGATCTTCTTAACTGTCTTGGGAAGAGCTGCAACGAGCTTGTCTGCTCTGAAGGGACGGTAAAGTCTTACCTTAACGAGACCAACCTTTTCGCCCTTGGATACCATGTAATCGATAACTTCCTCTGCAACGTCGCAAACGGAGCCCATAGCGATGATAACTCTTTCAGCGTCGGGAGCACCGTAGTAGTTGAAGAGCTGGTAGTTTGTACCGATCTTCTTGTTAACCTTCTTCATGTAGTCCTCAACGATCTTCGGAACTGCGTCGTAGTAGGAGTTACAAGCTTCTCTGTGCTGGAAGAAGATGTCGCCGTTTTCAGCGGAGCCGCGGAGAACGGGATGCTCGGGGTTGATGGATCTCTGACGGAATTCCTTAACTGCGTCAAGGTCAGCCATTTCAGCGAGATCCTTGTAATCCCATACTTCGATCTTCTGAATCTCGTGAGAGGTACGGAAGCCGTCGAAGAAGTTGAGGAAGGGAACGCGGCTCTTGATGGTTGCGAGGTGAGCAACTGCGCCGAGGTCCATGATTTCCTGGGGGTTGGATTCAGCCATCATTGCAAAGCCTGTCTGACGGCAAGCGTAGATGTCGGAGTGGTCTCCGAAGATGTTGAGAGCATGAGATGCTACGCAACGAGCGGAAACGTGGATAACGCAGGGAAGAAGCTCGCCTGCGATCTTGTACATGTTGGGGATCATGAGAAGAAGACCCTGAGATGCTGTGTAGGTTGTGGTGAGCGCACCTGCAGCAAGAGAGCCGTGAACCGCACCTGCCGCACCTGCCTCGGACTGCATTTCAACGACCTTTACGTTGTCGCCGAAAATGTTCTTCGCGGGCTCGCCGAAGATGTTCTTGTCAGACGCTGACCATGTGTCGGTTACCTCAGCCATGGGGCTGGAAGGTGTGATCGGGTAGATAGCCGCAACCTCAGTAAACGCATAGCTTACGTGAGCCGCAGCTGTGTTGCCATCCATGGATAACTTTTTTCTTTTTATCACTGCCATTGGATGTAAACCTCCTGTATATTAATAAATTTTTTTACTTCGTTTCGGCACCGCAAGCCGCGGTTGCCACTTAATATTATACTATAATTTATTCATAATGTAAAGAGGGTGAGAGCAAAGTTTACATTATGAAGTGAAGAATGTTAACATGACGTTTATCTTTTTTTACAATATAAGCCGACAGAGGAAAAACTGTCGGCTTATTCTATTTAATTAAGCGTCACGTCCGCATATTTCGGCGCGTGGTCGGATACCTGCTCGACCTTGTTCCAAAGTATGGTTTCAAATGCAAGAACGTTAACGTTTTTCGTTATGATTATGTGGTCGATAGGACCGCCGGTAGTGATGTTTTCCTTGTTTGTTCCTACAGTAGCGCAGCCGCCTGCGTCATTTTTGAGTGTTCCCGCAGCCTTGGCGACGTCGGAAGCATTCACGAGACCTGTTTGCGTAATAAAGGTGGTATACGCCTCGGTGCCGGGCTTTGCGTTGTAGTCACCTGTTGAAAATGCGTACTTGACATCCGGATTATCGGCCATTACCTTGTTGAGTATTTTTGCGTGGTCGGCTCCGTGAGGACCGGATGTAGGATCCCAGTGCGTGTTGAAGAATGCGACAAGCTTGCCGGTCTGCTTATCCTTGAAGATCGCCCAGTTGACGAGACGGATGTAGTTCGGTCCCTGTGGCGTGAGATATTCAAGACCCTGCTTTACTACCTCGAATCTGTCCTTTTTGTAAATTATCGTTGAGAAGTTTGGATTCTTATTATCGGGAGTTCTTGCGTGGATTATGCCGTATTTGTCGGTCATGTTGTCCTGTATCAGCTTCATCCATTTTGCGCAGACCTCCTGAAGTCCTACGATATCGGGATCATAAGTATCGAGGAGCGATTTGAACGGCTCGTAACGAAGGTTAACGTCCATATACTCCGTCCAATGTGCGGCGAGAATGTTATACGTCATAACTCTGAGCTCGGTTCCCTGCGTACGCGGTGCCTCGGTGACCTTAAGGTAATTACCGCTTTCGTCCTTAATATTTACGGTTCCGTCGTCTGTTTTTCGGCTGAGATATTTTACGATAAGCTCGTTGACGAATGTTCTCAGTGTGTATCCGCCTCCCGCAGTGATGAAGAAATTCTTTCCGACGGTTTTAGCTTCGTAGCACATGATTTCCGGACTCGGAGCTGTGATCCCGCTGTCAAGACTTGCGAAAGACGTTCCTACGTACATCTTGTATTCGGTTTTACATTTGTCGGTGTCCTTTATTATGGGAAGGCGATATCCCAATGCTCGCGATATATATCCGTGTAGCTTTTTGGCACATTCGAGATTATAAGCTTCATCAGAGCCCTTGGTGCCGTAAACCAAGGAAAAATTCTTGAGGTCAACGCCATTTACAGTTGCGGAGGAAAGCACGCGCGGATGTCTGTAGCTGTATTCGTAAATTTCACAGAGCGGATTTCCGTCAGCATCGGTTTCCTTAAACATCGTGCCGCAGATATAATTTATTGCGCGCATCAGCTCATTTTCCTCATATGCCGAAATTACTATTTTATGTCCTACTATGGTTACATGATAGTCTCCGTAAAGCACCCTATCTGCCATTTCACGGCATTCCTCGAAGGGGAGATCGCCGATGATAATTTCATAGGCGTCGTTGGCAGGAGTGATGTTTTTTGACGTATAGGTCGCAGAAATTTTGGGCAAGTATCCCGTAAGGGTGTTTATTTTATCACGAAGCTTTTTTACCGTATTAAGCATATTTTCAGACGGATTAGCCGGATAACGTATGGTTGTATAAAGTAATTTACCTGTTTCGTCCGTGAGCTTTACACGTACATCCTTATTTTCCTCTGTCTGTGCTTCGGTCGTTATGTCCGCAGTATCGGATTCCGGCGGCGCGGAGGTCTGGTCGGGATTTGTGTCGGTTTTACATGAGACAAGTGATGCTGTCAGCATAAGTATCGCAAGTAAGAACGCGGTGGCTTTTATTTTGATTTTCATTTCAGACTCCTTTTCAATGGTTTCTTTACTTTAATTATATCACAAAGTTCAGTATATGTCAAGGATTAAAACAAAAAAAGGACCGGGACAAGCCCGGTCAAATTTTGAAGAAATCAGCCTTCAACAACTTCCTCTGTTTCAACTTCTACAACTTCTTCGTCGCAGCAATCGCAGCAGCAATCGCACTCCTCGTCGTCGCAGCAGTCGCAGTCGCAATCGCAATCGCAGTCGCAGAGCTCGTCGAGGTATTCGTCATACTTCTTCTTTTCGAGATACTTGTATACTGCAAAAGCAGCAGCAGCGATAGCAAGAACAACAGCAACGGAGATACCGATGATCTTACCGTAGTTTACCTGAGGCTTGGGTTCTTCCTTAGCAAAAAGCTTACAAAACATGATTAAATCCTCCTTTAAAGATATGATGTTTGATATATTAAGTATACCACATTTTTTTCAAAATGCAATAAGCAATGTAAAATCAATTTGTAAATATTTTGTTACATATCAATAATTCATAAAAACGTAATAAAAATGAGCAACTTTTTTGCTTGTATTGTCTATAATATTTTGATATAATGTATATATAGTATATCAAGGGAGCGACATTTGTGATATGAATTTTTCGGCGATTTGTGAAAAACTGAAAAATGCGGGCATTGAGGATGCAGATTACGAGGCTTACGTGATCGCATACGAGCTTTGCGGTATATCGTACGCACACCTTAAGGCGTTTCCCGAAACCGAGCTTTGCGGCATAGATAACGCAGTTGCGAGAAGGGTATCCGGAGAGCCTCTTCAGTATATAATCGGGCGGTGGGAGTTTTACGGGCTTCCTTTTGCCGTTAAAAGCGGATGCCTCATACCGAGAGCGGATACCGAAACGCTTGTTGAGCTTGCCGTTAAGCTGATTCCGAAGGGCGTAAGATTTGCGGATCTATGCTCGGGAAGCGGCTGTATCGGTATATCGGTTCTTGCAAACAGACCGGATCTTGAATGTATATCGGTGGATCTTTTCGACGTGCCGCTTGAGCTTACAAGCAGTAACGCCGACCAAAATCGCGTATCGGACAGGCTTACGGTAGTAAAGGCTGATATTCTTTCGGAGTTTTCTCTTCCGGACGGTATTGAATTTATTCTGTCGAATCCGCCCTACATCCGCTCTGACGTTGTACCGACGCTTGACGGCACCGTCCTATGTGAGCCGCATACTGCGCTTGACGGTGGGGAGGATGGGCTTGTGTTTTATCGCAGGATACTTGACGTGTGTATGGAAAAGAGGATTCCCGCATTGCTTGAAATAGGATTCGATCAAGGAGAAGAGCTGTGCTTACTTTCCTGTGAGCGCGGACTTGAATGTAAAATATATAAAGACCTTTCCGGTAACGACAGAGTTGCGGAAATAAAAATCGGAGGAAAGAAATGAAGATAGTAAACGGACAGAAAAAGGTTGGATTTGCCGTTCTCGGACTCGGAATCGGCATGGCACACGCAGAGGCTATAAGTACGTCGAAGCAGGCGTATCTCGTTTGCGGATGCGATATCGATGAGAAGAGGCTTTCCAAATTTGCTGAAAAGTATCCGGACGCATATACCACTGCGTCGTTTGATGAGGTGCTTTCAGACGAGAGCGTTGACGTGGTTTCAGTATGTTTGCCTACTTATATGCACGCAGAATTTGCCTGCAAGGCACTTCGTGCGGGAAAGCACGTGCTTTGCGAGAAGCCTGCGGACATTACTGTTGAGCGCGCAATGGCGATAAAGGACGCCGAGCTTGAAAGTGGTAAGATGGCGGGATTCGTATTCCAGAACAGATACAGCTATCTTATGTATCCGATATTTGACGCAATAAAGAGCGGACGGCTCGGAAAAATTTATCTCGGAACGTTTGCGGTGAAATGGCACAGAAAGCAGAGCTATTACGACAATAACGGCGGTTGGAGAGGCACGTGGGATAAGGACGGCGGTGGCTCGCTTATGAATCAGTCGATCCATACAGTAGACCTTATGCTTCAGCTTATTGGAAGTGAGGTCGAGGACGTGCGCTCGGTCGGAGGTGTTATAAACCATGACATTGAATCCGAGGATATGACTGCGTCTCTCATCACCTTCAAGAATGGAGCAACGGCAACGTTTGTTTCCACCACCTGTGCTTACGACGGGCTTTCTACCGAGATCGGAATATACGGTACGGGCGGAAGCATTGAGGCAGACGCCGATAAGCTCAGACGCTGGAGACTTCGTGACGACGTTGACGGAATCGAGGAGGAGGAGCTTCTTGAGGTATACGGAATGGGCAATATAGGCGCGCAGGGACATCATCCCGACGTACGCTGCGGTCACGCGTATATGATCGACGATATGGCGTCGGCTGTGCTTTCCGACAGAAGACCCGCTATCGGTATTGACGATGCAGTCAAGAGTGTTGCTCTTATTGAGAGAATATACAAGTGTATAAGGGAGAGCAAATGAATTTTTTCAAGACGAAATTTTTCTGCATTTTACTTATAATTTCCGTCGTGCTTGCCCTTGTACCCGCTGTATGCACGGTGACAGGCAATACTTATATACTTACAAATCTCGTAAACACGGCGATAACTCCCGCAGAGCGTCTGCTTGCGGATATCTGTAACGGTCTTTCGGGATACGGCAGGTATTTTGCCGCGGTCGAGGAGCTGAGGGCAGAGAACGACCGTCTTCGTGAGGAGCTTGCGGCGTATATAAGCCGGGTAGAGGAGCTGGAGGACGCATCCCGTGATTATGAATGGCTTTCCGCATACGTCGGTATGAAAAAGATACTCGAGGACAGCGAATACGTTCGCGCAGATATATGCCGCAGGACAGACGTTGGAGGCTGTGTTCGTTACGTTATCGACAAGGGCAGCATCCACGGAATAACGAAGGGGATGGCTGTTATCTGCGGTGACGGTGTTTTCGGTACTGTGGTTGAGGTCGGAATAAACTGGGCAACCGTTTGCACTCCGCTTGATACAACGGTCGGATTTGGAGTCAAGATCGTAAGAAACGGTGAGAGAGGATTTACTGTCGGAGATAGAGAGCTTACACCTGACGGACTTTTTCGCGTAAAGTTTACCGATTCTGAGGTTGACGTCAACGTGGGCGATACGCTGGTTTCTGTTGGAACCGAAAGTATTCCCGAGGGAGTCCGTATGGGCACTGTTGAGAGAGTCGAGTATAACGAATATGACCGCTCTACAGAGGCAGTTATCCGACCGAGCGCAGAATTTGCCGACGAATACGCACTGATGGTAATTATCAAAAACGAATACAATATAGTTGACGTTCAGCCACCCGCCCCCGAGACGGACGCACAGACCGAATCGGAAACGCTGTCTGCGGTTACCGAATGAGGGTTTAAAACTGATCTTTAACACATAAAATAAAACGGAAGGGAAGCCTTTACGGGCATAAGAAAGAGAAAAATGAAAAAAACAAGACTCGGCTCTATGCCCGAAAGGATGATTCCGAAGAGACTCGGTGTCTTTTCTACGGTATGGACGGTGATCGTGCTGTACGTTGCAACCGTAATACAAAGCGCGGTAATATCGTATATGACGAGCGGCGGTCCGAAGGTTGATATATTAGTCACGGCAGCAGTTTTGCTGTCAATTTACACAAACGAATTTTACGGCGCGGTGATTGGTGTTTCGATGGGTGCGGTTTTTGATATGTTCAATTTCTCGCGCGTGCCCGTAATGCCGATAGTTATGCTGCTTGTCTGCGCTTATTGCGGATTTTTGTTCAAAAACATGAAAAAGGGCTCATTCGGAATGAAGGGTCTTGCGGTGGTGCTTGCAAACCTGCTTCGCTTCGGACTTACTTTTTTGTTTGAGCTTGGAAGAAACAGCACTGCAAAGGATCAGCTGCTTACGTCGGTTCTGCCGGGGCTTGCGATATCACTTTTGATTTCGCCCATAATTATGATGATCTGCTGTCCGGCAGCGAGAGTATCTCTCTTCGGACACAAAAAATACAAATAAAAAACAACCATGAAAGGGAAGGAAAACGTTATGGTTAAAATAGAAAACGGAACTATACAGCTTGAAATTGCCGAAAGAGGCGCGGAAATGATGAGCCTCAGGCTTTGCGGCAAGGAATATCTTTGGCAGGGAGATCCTGCAATATGGGAGGATCGTGCTCCGATAATGTTCCCGATATGCGGAAGACTTAACGAACAGAGATATTTCCACAACGGAAGGGAATACAATATGGGACTTCACGGTCTTCTTTGGAAGTGCGATCTTACGCTTACCGAGAAGACTGATACAAGCGCGGTGCTTACTCTTACCGACAACGAGGAAACAAGAGCAGCATATCCCTTTAATTTTGAAGTCAACGTAAGCTACACCCTTGTTGAAAACTCGGTCAAGGTTGGATTTTCCGTAAAGAACACGGGTGACCGGACAATGTATTTCTCACACGGATACCACCCCGGATTTAATCTCCCCTATGATGAGGACGGTAAATTCTCGGATTGCTACGTTGAATTTTCCGAAGAATGCTCACCGAAGCTTGTCGATATGTCGAATACGACCTATCTTCTTACGGGTAAATATCCCGAATATCCCGTAACCGACGGAAAGATCATTCCGCTTTCAAATGAAATGTTTGATCTCAGCTCCATATTCCTTAAGGATACGGCACGCGAGCTTACCGTAAGAGATAAAAATTCAAAGCACAGCGTTAAGGTCTCATTCCCCGAGTGCGAATACCTCGGACTCTGGCAGGCTGCGCAGCTTCAGGCGAAATATATCTGCATAGAGCCTTGGAACGGTCTTCCCGATATGGACGGCGTAAGCGGTGAATTCAAGGACAAGATCGCTATGAAGGCTCTTGCTCCCGATGACGTTTATACCAATGAGATAGTTATCACCCTTAACTAATACAGAAGGAATATTCTGATTCTGCTTTTCAAAGGAAATAAAGACAATGAAGAAAATGAGATTTATATCTGTTCTGTCGCTTATTATTGCGATACTGATGCTGGCGGGGCTTACCTCATGCGCACCGAGGAATCCGTCTGTTGAAGGTAATACGACCGCTCCGGATGGAGAAACGGCAGGACCTGAAGGAAGCGACACGGGTGACTGTTTCGAATCCGAAAGTGAGACAGAGGGCGAAAAGCTCCCCGACACAGATCTTATTTATTACGAGGATTTTGAAAAGATCTCTCTTTCAAGCAGCACGGACGCGGTACTCCGTCAGCTCGGATGGGTGATCGACGGCTCGGAAAACGGTGCCTATGCTAACAACACAACAAAGTATTCGGTAAAATCCTTCGAGGGAAGCAAGCGTCTTTATCTCGAAAATAATTCCTCGTCGGGAACGGATTCCTACGTTATCGTCCTTTCCGCAGCTCTGATGGGGAAATACCATGAGGAAAATTATACATATCAGTATGATGTGATATATCAGGACGCCTCCGCGGCTGACAGATATATCGCGCTCGTCAGCGATTACGGCGGACAGATATATAATTCCTTCCATTTCAGAAACAAGGGAAGCGCAAACAACCAGGTTCATTATAACGGCACGTGGTATACATACGACGTTGCGGGCGTTGACTATGCGGCAAACACCGACGACAATGCGATAGTAAATAAGCTTCTCGGGAAAAAATATAACGGCAATACGCAGGCGTTCAAGGATATTTCTGTCTCAATACGATACGTTGTGGATTGGGATAATGGAAACTCCGTATACATGCGTGTAAACGAGGCAGGCTATCCCGGAAGCGGAAAATGGACTCTCGTTTCAAGGGCGAACAGCGGCGGCAACGGAACGACCTACTTCGATCCCGACAAGCTCGGAGCCGCTATTGCGCTTAAGACCGGAGGCAAGCAAAACGGTTATATCGACAATATTATTATCTGGAGAGGAACCGGCGAAGAGCCGACGGATAAATCCGTAAGTCTCGTAACCTCAGCGACAAAGGGCTGTTCGGGTCACAAATTCATAGGAACCGATTCCTGCGTTGACCCGAAGAGATGTATTTACTGTAACGATAACGGCGGTATCGATCCCGGACATAAGTTTGTTACGGTTTCGGGAACCTCCGACAGCCGTTGCTCGGTTTGTAACGGCCTCAAGAGCTCTATTGATGCCGGATTCGTATTCACATCACTTCCCGTATATAACGGACCGAAGCAATCAAAGACACTCTATAAAGCAGGTCACGGTTGGGACAGCGATAAATTTGACGATAAGAACGAATCGAATATGCTTATTGTCTCGGGAACAAACGCAACCGAATTTTCGTCATATTGCCTGAAGCTTATAAAGTACGGATATACGGAAACCTTCACGCGTAATCTTGACGGCAACATGTATGCGCAGTACAAAAACGGCACAAGCTTCGTTTATCTTTACTACACAGCTTCCGTTAAGGAGGTAAGGATCATCGAGGATAAGTCGAGCGACGTGACCGCAAAGGATTTCGGCTACGTCTATAATAAGAAGAATTCCGACACCACGATAATCTATCAGTACGGCGTTCCGATGAATGCGGCAGGAGTTAACATCAGCAAGAACGACGAAAAGAAGATCGACTGCGGTATGATCTACGTTATTAAGCTTGCCGATAACTCGGTATTCATCCTCGACGGCGGCGGATATCAGCAGTTCGACACTGCGCAGATAGACGGCTTTATGGACTTCTTGCGCAAGGTAACCGGTACGAAGGACGGAGAAAAGGTTCGTATATCGGGCTGGTATATCTCTCACGGACATCAGGATCACATGGCGGGCTTTGCACTTTTCGTCAAGAAGTATCATAAGAGCCTCACGCTTGAAAGACTCTTCTTCAACTTCCCGTCCGTAAATTCGCCTACGTCCATCCTTATAGGTCAGAGAGGCAACCAGACAAAGCTCTCAAATTACCTCAAGAGCTATTTCGGTGCGGGAACCTTCAAGTACATAAAGATACACACAGGACAGCAGATACAGCTTGCGGATATTCTTATCGACGTTATCTATACGCATGAGGATATAGTTAATCCCGACACCGCACTCAGCGAGGTTGCAAACGACTATAACAACTCGAGCGCGGTCATAAAGATAACCGTTGACGGAAAGACCTTCATGTTCTACGGCGACGTTAACAAGCCCGCAATGAACGTTATCCTCGCAAACAACAGCGATAAGACGCTCAAATGCGATATCGTCCAGCTTGCGCACCACGTTATCAATGACCTTTCAAAGCTCTATCATAAGAATCAGGCAACTGTAGTGCTTGTTCCGCAGTCACCTAACGGAGCAACTCTCAATGCAACGAGAAGAGCTGCAATGGATGCCGCAAAGAAATACGCGACAAACGGAATGATCTACTATGCGAGCGAATCGACGGTCGGTCTCCGAGTCATAAACGGCGTAATAACCAACGTCTTCACTGCTCCCGTTCATGGCGGACGCTACGAGGGCTGGGGATGGTAATCAGCTAACCGAATAATTGCATAAAACTTGATCCCCCGAAGGAAGCAAAGCTCCTTCGGGGGATCGTTTATTTGTTTTGATCAGTCCTCAATAACAGCCTTCTTTGCGAAAACCGCGTGGAATTTTTCTGCGGGGAATTTGAGGCGGCGATCGTAGGTCATAACGCCGTTCTGCTCCTGCTCGACGTCGGTGAGCTGTGTGTAGCAATATCCGAAAACGTAGGGGTTATCGAGAAGTGCGTCGGTAAGGCCCTCAAGGCGTGTGAAGAACTCATCCTCGGTGGTTACCGATTTACCGTAGCCCCAAGCTGTTGCATCCGAGCTCATAACCCACTTGATTCCGCCGTATTCGCTTACGAAAACGGGGAGTGCGGTATTATATACCTGTCTCTTCGGGTCGCGTCTGTAGAGCTGGTCACGGACGATTCCGTCACCTATCTCGGAATAGTTGTATCTGAACTTTTCGGGGTCCTGCTCGTAATCGTGAACGTCGTGTACGTCGGTACGGGATGTCGGGAACGAGCCGCTGTTTGCGATCACGGGGCGGGTCTTATCTATTGCCTTTGTGATATCGTAGATCGCATCGATAAGCGGTATGGATTGCTTCTTTCCGTCCTTATCCCAAGTCTCGTTGAAGGGACACCAGCCGATAAGAGAGGGATGCGAGAAGTCTCTCTCGACCTCCTCAAGCCATTCGGTGAGGAAATACTGAAGATTTTCAAATTCGGTGTGGTCGAAGCCCCAGTTGCCTGCCTCCCCGAAGACCATATAGCCGAGTCTGTCGGCGTGGTAGAGGAATCTCGGCTCGAAGACCTTTTGGTGGAGTCTTGCACCGTTGAAGCCGCAAGCCATCGAGGTTTCGATATCGTAGATGAGGTCAGCATCCGAGGGGGCGGTTATAACGCCCTCGGGATAGAAGCCCTGATCGAGAACGAAGCGTCCAAACACGGTTTTTCCGTTGATCTGAAGCCCTTTTTCTTTGTTGAGTATTACCTCGCGGAGACCGAAATAACCGCAAAGGACGTCGGTTTTTCCGTCTTTTGAAAGCTCGAATCGAAGATCGTAAAGTCTTCCGCAGCCAACCTCCCAGAGGTGCTTTTCGGCGAGGTTGATCTTTGCCGTGGAGGAGGTGGAATTAACCGTGGTTTCGGCAGATCCCATTTCCTTACCCTCGTAGTATGCGGTGATCTTGAGGCATGCACCTGCGGACGCGGGATTTGTGATCGTTTCAATTGTCACGGAGGAATCGGTTACGTTTGCGAAGATCTTATAGGATTCGATATGTGCCGTCTCTACCGCTTCAAGCCAAACGGTCTGCCAGATACCGGTCGTTCTCGTGTAGCTGCAGCCGTGGGAGGCAAGGAGAGATGACTGCTTGCCCGAAAACTGTTTTTTCGAGCGTACGTCGTCCTCTGCGTAAACGGTTACGTAGTTTCCTTCCTCTGCAAGGAGGTCGGTTATATCGAATGCGAAGGGAGTGTATCCGCCCTTGTGCTTGCCCGCTCTCTTGCCGTTGACGAAAACGGTTGTGGTGTGGTCGCAGGCGTCTATATGGAGGATAACTCTCTTGCCCTTCCATTCGGCGGGGATTGAAATATCGCGTCTATACCATACGGCATACATGAAATCGGTGTGTCCGATACCGGAGAGCCTTGCCTCAGCGGTAAAAGGAACGTTTATCTTCATGTCGAGCGAATCTCTTTCAAAGAATCGCTTTTCAAGGCCGACCTTGGCGTTGTCGATTTCAAAATCCCAAACGCCGTTGAGGTTTATCCATGCATCTCTTTTCCTATCCGGACGGGGATGCTCGCATCTCGGAATGCTTGTCATATTCTATACCTTCCTTAATTCAAAGTTGTTTGATCAGCTTCTCTTTCTCGATTCCGCAAACGCGTCAACGTGATCCGCGTTGCATGCGAGAAGTCTGAAGGTGAATCTGAATTCGGTTTCGTTCAGCTGCCACTTGGGTGCAAGCTTAGGACCGCAGGAATTGGATCCGATACCGTCCTGGCGGTAGTCGATGTTAACGCAGGTCTCCTTCATCGGAACGAGCTTGAAATTATAGTCGGTGGTTTCAAGCTGCTTTGGTGTGAAGTGGCAAGCGTTGAAGGAGAGGGAAGCACCGTTGGAAAGTGCGAGGAGTCCGTGTCCCTGGAGGTTTGTCACGCTGACAAACTCTGTGTCGGTGTGTGCCATATTCTCCTGAGGACGGGTGTAATTTTCAAAGTTATCCTTTGCGGTGGTCTTATAGAGGCTGAGGCGGGATGCGTGTCTCTTATCAACGTAGCTTTCAGCGGGGCCTCTGCCGAAATATTCGATCCTTTCGGAGCCTTCGGGCATAAGGAACTGAACGCCGAAGCGAGGAAGGTGAGGAAGTCCCTCGGTCACCTTGACGTCGAAGTCGAATACGACGCCCTCGGTTGTGAAGATATATTTAACGCTTGTTCTGAGGAAGGTGGGCTGGATATATCCGCCGAGCGAGAGGGAAGCGGTAACGGTAACCTTGCCTGCCTCTGCATCTGTAATCTCGCAGGAATAGCATTTTACGCTTGCTCTCTCGTAGCCGTATTTATACCAATCGAGCTTGACCTTTCTGTCGTTATCGGTGGGAGCACGCCATACGGTGGGAGTGATGGGAGAGGAGAGCATTTCCTTTCCGTTATCCACGATGCTTTCGATAAGACCGGTGAACTTTGAAACGGTGTATACGGTCTCTCCGGAGGCGATGGTTATCTTCTTGTCTGTTTCCGCACCGATCATCTTACCGCTGTATGCAAGCGTGGGAGTTTCGATTGAGGTGTCAAGTCTGATCTGCTCGTTGCCGATCTCGTGACCGACTGCCGCCCAAGGACGGGATACGTTGGATACTGCTTTAATATTGAGAGTGCAAACGCCGCCGTCAAGATTAAGACGGTTAAGGTCGAGCTTATACTTTCTCTGTGCCTTGGGAGCTACCTTAAGGGAGAGGATCCTGCCCTCTGCAATGACCTTTGCATCCTTTTCTACCGTGTAGTAAAGGTCAAGGTCCTCAAGAGACTTAAAGAAGCGGAGGTTCTTTACTCTGAACGAGCCTTCACTCTGATTGAAATCATAGATTCTGAACGGCTTTATGACCTCTTTATATTCGAGAAGTCCGTAGTGCGGCTTTCTGTCGGGATATACGAGACCGTCCATACAGAAGTTGCCGTCGTTCGGCTTGTCACCAAATCCGCCGCCGTACATGTAGTGAGGATCGTATACCTTATCGCCCTTTGCTACTGCCGCGTGGTCGAGAAATTCCCAAACACATCCGCCGCAGAGAGTGTCGTACTTGTAGATCTCATCCCAATAGTCCTTGAGGCATCCGGGGCCGTTACCCATTGCGTGGCTGTATTCGCAGAGGAAGAGGGGCTTGGAATAGTACTTATTTTTCGCGTAGTCCTCAACCATTTCCTCAATTCCGGGATACATACGGCTTTCGATGTCTACGCAGGTGTTGTCAAGTGCCTCCCAGTCCTCCTTGAGGCCGGACTTCTTTGCCTTGTAGTAGAGACGGCGAGTAATATCCTCGCAGTGAACGATCGCTCCGGGAATCCTCTTGTGGACGTAATCCGCCATAACTACCTGGTTGTTGCCCACTCCCGATTCGTTTCCGAGCGACCACATAATAACGCAGGCGGAGTTCTTGTCTCTTTCAACCATGCGGACAACTCTGTCGAGATAAGCTGCCTCCCAATCCTTGCTGTCGGTCAGCTCGTCCCAGTTTCTTTCCTGCATACCGTGCGTTTCGAGGTCTGTCTCGTCGCAAACGAGCATACCGTATTCGGAGCAGAGATCGAGGAAGCGAGGATCGTTCGGATAATGGCTGGTTCTTATCATGTTGACGTTATGAGATTTGAGGATCATAATGTCGTTTATCATATGGTCAAGGGGTGTTGCCGAGCCGAGAAGCGGGTGGCTGTCGTGACGGTTAACGCCCTTCATTTTTATCTTTTCGCCGTTGAGGTAGAATACCTTATTCTTTATTACAACGTGCTTGAAGCCTATCTTCTTTGCTATGACCTCGTCGCCGCACTTCATAACGAGAGTGTAGAGATTCGGTTCCTCATCCGACCAGAGAAGGGGACGCGCGACAAGCGCCTCAAATTCGCCCTTTTCGTCAACCGTGATAAAGCCGCCGGATATCTCCTTGCCGTCAGATGCGAGAAGCTTGTATTCAACGTCCGCCTTACCCGATACCGTGAGGGAAACGCTTACAACGCCCTGAGTGTATTTTTCGTTGAGGGTGGGATTTGCGAAGAAATCAACAACGTGAACGTTATCTCTGAAGAGAAGATATACTTCTCTGAAGATACCCGAGAATCTGAACTTGTCCTGGTCCTCGAGATACGAGCCGTCGCACCACTTGAATACAAGCACCTTGAAGGTGTTGACACCGTCGCAAAGAGCGTCGGTGATATCGAATTCGCTTGTCATGTGGCTTACCTGGCTGTAGCCTACGAATACGTCGTTTACAAAGAGGTAGAAGCAGGAATCAACGCCTTCAAAGTTTATATAAACTCTCTTGCCCGCCATTCTTTCCTTGGAAACGATAACGTCGCGAACGTAAAGACCGCAGGGATTCATGTCGGGAACGTGAGGAGGATCTATCGGGAAGGGATAGTTTTTGTTTGTGTAGTTGGGAATATCGTAATCTCTCTCGGTGTAGCTCTGCCATGATCGCGGTACCTCGATCTTTTCCATACCAACTGTTGTAAAATCGGGAGCGAGGAAATCGGGGGCCTCGTTTACGGACGGAAAATGGGAAAAATTCCAATCTCCGCAAAGAGACAAAAAGCGGTCGCTCTGTGCGCGGTTACCTGCAAGTGCTGCCTTCTCGCAGGAGAACGGCACGAAATAAGCGCGGGGTGATTCACAGCCGACGTGAAGCTCGTCGAGGGATTTGTGATATATAAATTTGAAGCTCATATTTTCTTTTCCTTTCTTTTTTGCATTAAAGTAATATGACCTTATAATCATTCGGATTTATTATAACACAATTATTTGCCCTTGTCAAGAGCATTTTTACAAAAAAGAAAACGTTTTTACAGGTCGCAAAAAACCGAAATGCAACATCGAGCTTGAATTTATTCATTTTGAGGCTTTTATTGGTGGTTTTGTTACGAAATATGAAAGAAAAAAGACCGTCGAATTCCAAAAATTCACAAAATTACTATTGACAAAACGGAAGAAATATTGTATAATATCTATATTGTTTTTTCATTCGCACAACCAAAGCGCACGGCGCATTATTTTGAAAAGGAGGTACGGTTATGCTTGAAATTTCCAAAAAGTCAAATTTGCTTGAGCAAAAGCAATATAAATATTCGCTGCAGGACGTGGCGGAGCCCAATCTCTTCCGTGAGGTCTACTCATACGACGAAATTCCGAAGGTTCCCTTTAACCACAGACGCGTTCCGATGAATATGCCCGAGGAGATCTGGATAACCGATACGTCCTTCCGTGACGGTCAGCAGTCACAGGCCCCCTACAAGCCCTATCAAGTCGTTGATCTTTACAAGATGCTTAACCGCCTCGGAGGTCCGAACGGTATCATTCGCCAGACGGAATTCTTCGTATACAGTGAATCTGACAGAGAGGCACTCTATAAGTGCATGGAGCTCGGATACGAATTTCCTGAGATAACTACGTGGATTCGCGCAAACGAAAAGGATTTCAAGCTCGTAAGAGATATCGGTATCAAGGAGACGGGTATTCTCGTTTCCGCATCTGACTACCACATCTTCAAAAAGCTCGGCATGACGAGAGGTCAGGCGATGGAGCATTATCTTAAGACGGTCAGAATGGCGATAGAGATCGGAATCCGTCCGCGCTGCCACCTTGAGGACATCACAAGAGCCGATTTCTACGGCTTCGTCGTTCCCTTTGTAAACGAGCTTCAGAAGCTTTCGGACGAATCGGGCGTTCCCGTAAAGATCCGTGCCTGCGACACAATGGGCTACGGCATTCCATATACCGAGGTAGCACTTCCGAGAAGCGTTCCGGGTATAATTTACGGTATTCAGCACTACTCGGACGTACCGAGCGAGATGATAGAATGGCACGGACACAACGATTTCTATAAATCCGTCTCCAATGCAACCTGCGCGTGGCTCTACGGTGCCTGCGGCGTAAACTGCTCGTTACTCGGCATCGGTGAAAGAACGGGTAACATTCCGCTTGAGGCGATGGTGTTCGAATATGCGTCCCTCCGCGGTACACTTGACGGCATGGATCCTACCGTTATTACCGAAATTGCAAATTATTTCAGAGATGAAATGCACTATGACATTCCTCCCATGACTCCCTTTGTTGGAGAGGACTTCAACGCAACGCGTGCAGGAATACACGCAGACGGACTTCTTAAAAATGAGGAGATATATAATATCTTCAACACCGAAAAGCTTCTCAACCGTCCCACAAAGGTAAATATCAGCTCTACAAGCGGACTTGCGGGTATTTCTTACTGGATAAACAACGTTCACAGGCTTAAGGGCGATATGCGACTCTCAAAGCACGATCCGCTCGTTGCGTACGTTAAGGATTGGGTCGACGCACAGTTTGCTATGGGACGCCAGACCTTCATTTCGGACAACGAGATAGATTCGCTTATTCTGAAATTCTCCGAGGGCAAGGAGGATAACGAATCCTACAAGCTCCTTTGCAAGAAGATCCACAAATATTCGGATCTTTAAAAACAGATAATAAAGAGAGGAAGGATTTTGAAATGGGACTTACAATTGCGCAAAAGATAATAAAATCGCATCTTGTGTCTGGCGATATGACCCCGGGCAGCGAGATAGCACTCAGAATAGATCAGACGCTCACACAGGACGCAACCGGTACAATGGCTTACCTCGAGTTCGAGGCTATCGGAATTCCGAGAGTCAGAACCGAGCTCAGCGTTGCCTATATTGACCACAACACGCTCCAGAGCGGCTTTGAAAATGCGGACGACCACAGATATATCCAGTCGGTGGCAAAGAAATACGGGCTCCGCTTCTCACGTCCGGGTAACGGTATCTGCCATCAGGTACACCTTGAAAGATTCGGTAAACCGGGTAAAACACTTATCGGCTCTGACAGCCACACTCCCACGGGCGGCGGTATCGGTATGCTTGCATTCGGCGCGGGCGGTCTTGACGTTGCGGTTGCAATGGGCGGCGGTGAATACTACATCACAATGCCGAAAATGTATAAGGTAAACCTCACGGGAAAGCTTCGTCCGTGGGTTTCCGCAAAGGATATAAGCCTTGAGATCCTCCGCATCCTCTCGGTAAAGGGCGGTGTCGGTGCGATCATCGAATGGGGCGGCGAGGGTATAATGAATCTCACCGTTCCGCAAAGAGCGACCATAACCAATATGGGTACGGAGCTTGGTGCCACCACCTCTATCTTCCCGTCCGACGAGGTAACACTCGCGTTCCTTAAGGCAGAGGGAAGAGAAGAGGATTACACGCCTCTTGCATCCGACGAGGACGCAGTATATGATAGAATAATCGACATTAATCTTGACGAGCTTGAGCCGCTTGCGGCGTGCCCTCACAGCCCCGACAACATCAAGAAGATCAGCGAGCTTGCGGGAATGAAGGTGGATCAGGTCTGCGTTGGATCATGCACAAACTCCTCCCTTGCGGATATGCTTAAGGTTGCTGCTATCCTTGACGGAAGAACTGTTGCGGATTCGGTAAGCATGTCGGTTTCTCCCGGCTCGAGACAGGTTCTCGGTATGCTCTCCGAATGCGGTGCGCTTGAATCGATCCTTTCCTCGGGGGCGCGACTTCTTGAATGTGCATGCGGTCCGTGTATCGGCATGGGCTTCTCACCGAATTCCGGCGGCGTTTCGCTCCGTACCTTCAACCGTAACTTTGAGGGCAGAAGCGGCACACGCGATGCGGGGGTTTATCTCGTATCGCCCGAGGTGGCTGCGGTAAGTGCGGTGTTCGGTGTTATTACCGATCCCCGTGTTCTCGGCGAAGAGCCTCAAATCGTCATGCCCGACAAATTCAAGGTCAACGACAGCGCAATTCTCCTTCCCGCAAGCGTAGAGGAAGCGGATTCGGTTGAGATTCTCCGCGGTCCGAACATAAAGCCCTTCCCGGACACCTATCCGCTTGAGGATACGGTAAAGGCAGAGCTTACGCTTAAGGTAGGTGACAACATAACCACCGACCACATCATGCCCGCAGGTGCGAAGATCCTTCCCTACAGATCGAATATTCCGTACCTTTCAAAATTCTGCTTTGCGGTTTGCGACGAGACCTTCTCCGAGCGCGCAAAGGCAGCAGGAAGGTCGATCATAGTCGGCGGTACGAATTACGGTCAGGGCTCCTCCCGCGAGCATGCGGCTCTCGTTCCGCTATACCTCGGTGTTAAGGCTGTGGTTGCAAAGAGCTTTGCGAGAATACACGCGGCAAATCTTATCAATGCGGGTATCATACCGTTTACCTTCGATAACCCCGACGATTACGACAAGCTTTCGCAGGGCGACATGCTTACTATCGAAGGTCTTTTCTCCGCCCTAAAGACGGGTAAGGCGCAGCTGACGACGCAAAGCGGCGTTTCGGTTTCGCTCTCTTGCTCCTTCAGCGAGCGTCAGAGAGAAAAACTTATGGCGGGCGGACTTTTGCCCTACACAAGAAAGTAATTTTAAAAATAACGTATTTTATTTTTCCCCGTCGGGAATAATGATAATGCCGAAAGGTGAAATTATTCCGACGGGGGAAGCAATGTTCAGAAGAAAGAGAAAGCATTCCGACAGCTTTTATGCATTTATGTACGCCTTTCTCATCACGCTTGTCGTGGTGGGCGCGGTGATACTGTTTATGCTATCGGACTTTAAGTGACGTAAATGAGACTTGATAAATTTTTATCCGAATCTGGCAGAGCCAGCCGCAAGGAGGCAGGCATTGCCGCAAAGAAGGGGCTTATAACGGTGAACGGTGCCGTTGTGAAAAAGGCGGACGTTCATATAGATCCCGAAAATGACAGGATAACCTATTGCGGTGAGGAAATAACTTACCGCCAATTTACATATATTATAATGAACAAGCCCCAAGGGTACGTTTCTGTGACCGAAGCGAAGGGGGATATCCCCGCGCAGGCACTTTTACCGGACGTTGAACAAAAGCTGGGGCTTTTTCCTGCGGGAAGACTTGACAAGAACACGACGGGTCTTCTGCTGCTCACAAACGACGGTGCGACCGCACACAGGCTCACCGCTCCAAAGCATCACGTGGACAAGGTTTACGCGTTTACGGTGAAATTTCCGATATCAGAGGCGGATGTGAAGGCACTTTGCGGAGGCGTCACGCTTGAGGACGGTTACGAAACCTTGCCGTGCATGGTCGAGATGATATCTGAGCGTGAGGGAAGGATCACTCTCCGCGAGGGAAAATATCATCAGATAAAGCGGATGATGATTGCCGTCCACAATCAGATAACCTCGCTTGAACGTATCTCTTACGGTCCTCTTACCACGGAAGGCCTTGCGGTCGGGCAGTGGCGTTATCTCAGCGACGAGGAAATAAAATTGATAACAAATAACAATTAAGTATACAAAGCACAAGGAGAATTATTTATGACGGTATTTGAAATACTTTCAAAGGAATTTAACATTCCGCTCGAGAGAGTGGAGAAAACGGTCGAGCTTATCGACGAGGGAAATACGATCCCCTTTATCGCGCGTTACCGTAAGGAGGTAACGGGAAGCCTTGATGACGTTGTTCTTCGTAACCTCAACGACAGACTTGAGTATCTTCGTAACATGGAGAAGAGACGCGAGGAGATAACCGCGCTCATCGATGCGCAGGAAAAGCTCACTCCCGAGATATCGCTCGCTATTGCAAACGCCAAAACACTCACCGAGCTTGACGATATCTACCGTCCCTTCCGTCCGCACAGAAAAACGCGTGCATCGGTTGCAAAGGAAAAGGGACTTGAGCCGCTCGCGCTCCTTATTCTCGAGCAGAAGGACAGCTACGAGCCGTCCATTGAGGTAGAGGCAGAGGCATATATCTCTGAGGAGAAGGGCGTTGCAAGCGCGGAGGAGGCTCTTGCGGGCGCACTTGATATAATTTCGGAGAGCATTTCGGACGATGCGAATTACAGAAAGCTCATACGTGAAAAGACGGCGGCAATCGGCGTTCTCGTTTCAGAAAAGGCAAAGGACGAGCCGTCGGTTTACGAGCAGTATTACGATTACAAGGAAGCAATTGCGAAGATTCCCGGACACAGAATTCTTGCCGTTAACCGCGGTGAGAAGGAGGATTTTCTCAAGGTATCCGTAAGTGCAGACCGCGATACCATCCTCGGACTCGTATATTCACAGCTTATCACGAATCAGAAGAGCCCCGCAAAGGAGCTTCTTATAAACGCCTGCACCGATTCCTATGACAGGCTTATCGCACCCAGCATCGAGCGTGAGATCAGAAACACTCTTACCGACAATGCGGGCGAGGACGCGATAAAGCTCTTCTCGGTAAACCTCAAAAATCTTCTCATGCAGGCTCCTCTCAAGGGAAAGACAGTTCTCGGATACGACCCCGG
Organism: Eubacteriales bacterium; assembly: GCA_045120555.1. Classification (GTDB taxonomy): domain Bacteria; phylum Bacillota; class Clostridia; order Oscillospirales; family CAG-272; genus SIG640. The sequence goes on along the minus strand of JBGVEZ010000025.1, from coordinate 1,892 downwards.
CTACCGTACCGGCTGTAAGCTCGGTGTTGTCGATAAGACGGGTAAGGTGCTGAAGACCGCGGTCATCTACCCTACAAAGCCGCAGGAGAGAATTGCGGAAAGCTCGAGAATCGTTAAGAAGCTTATCTCGGACTATAAGATAGACGTCGTTGCTATAGGTAACGGTACCGCATCGAAGGAAAGCGAGCTGTTTATTGCAGGCGTTCTCCGTGAAATCGAGAGAGACGTAAAATACGTTATGGTAAACGAGGCGGGCGCATCTGTTTATTCCGCTTCAAAGCTCGGTGCGGAGGAATTTCCTGATTTTGACGTTACCGAAAGAAGTGCCGTTTCGATCGCACGCCGCCTTCAGGACCCGCTTGCGGAGCTTGTAAAGATCGATCCGAAGTCGATCGGTGTCGGTCAGTATCAGCACGACATGAAGCAGGCAAGACTCGATACCGCACTTACGGGCGTTGTCGAGGACTGCGTAAACTCTGTCGGCGTTGACCTCAATACCGCATCCCATTCGCTCCTCTCATACATCTCCGGTATCAGCGCAACTGCAGCAAAGAATATCGTGAAATACCGCGAGGAGAACGGTGAATTCACGTCCCGCGCACAGATCCTCAAGGTTCCGAAAATCGGTCCTAAGGCGTATCAGCAGTGCGCCGGATTCCTCCGTGTGCCCGGCTCGAAGGTTGCGCTTGATAACACTGGCGTTCACCCCGAATCGTACGAGCCTGCGGCAAAGCTGCTCGATATGTTCGGATATTCCGAGGATGACGTTAAGGGCGGCGGTATCGTCGGTCTTGGTATGAAGGTCAGAAAGAAGGGTGCAAAGGCTGTTGCCGAAACGCTTGGCATCGGTGAGCCCACGCTTAACGATATTATCGGTGAGCTCGAAAAGCCCGGACGAGACATCCGTGACTCCGCTCCTGCTCCCATTCTCCGCGATGACGTTCTTTCGATGGAGGATTTAAAGCCCGATATGGTGCTTAACGGTACGGTAAGAAACGTTATCGATTTCGGTGCGTTCGTTGACATCGGAGTTCATCAGGACGGACTTGTACACGTCTCCCAGATATCGGATAAATTTATAAAGCATCCGTCCGATGCATTGAACGTCGGTGATATCGTAAAGGTGCGCGTTTTGTCGGTTGACGTCGCAAAAAAGAGAATCTCCCTCTCTATGAAGGGCATCAAAAACGACTAAATTTTAATATATTAAAAAACAAATGCCGATATTTTTACCGAATTCATAAAAAGTTATTTTTGATTGTGCAAATTACACAAACAATGATATGAAAATTTGGAGAATCAACCACTGTACAATCGGCCCGATTTTTGGTATAATATATGCGGTAGTTTATGATTGAAACTCATATATACAAATCTAAATATAACATACGAAATTAATTCAGGAGGACAGAAAAATGTCAAGCTTGTCGTTAAGACACATTTACAAGAAGTACCCCGGCGGCGTTACAGCCGTTTCTGATTTCAACCTTGAAATCAAGGACAAGGAATTCCTTATCCTCGTTGGACCTTCCGGTTGCGGTAAGTCCACCACACTCCGTATGATCGCTGGTCTCGAGGAGATCACTGAAGGCGAACTTTACATAGGCGACGACCTCGTTAATGACGTTGCTCCTAAGGACAGAAAGATCGCGATGGTTTTCCAGAACTACGCTCTTTATCCTCACATGACCGTTGCTGAGAACATGGCGTTCGGTCTTAAGCTTGCAAAGACACCCAAGGAAGAGATCAAGAGAAGAGTTGAAGAGGCTGCAAAGATCCTCGATATCGCTCACCTTCTCGAAAGAAAGCCGAAGGCTCTCTCCGGTGGTCAGAAGCAGAGAGTTGCTCTCGGACGTGCTATCGTTCGTAACCCCAAGGTATTCCTTCTCGAC
>JBGVEZ010000024.1:0-6487 GCA_045120555.1 Eubacteriales bacterium | reverse complement strand
ATCCATCCATACTTGCGTGAGGATTATATTATTGCAATCACCGCAACCAAAAACGTGAGCTGAAGTGTGATCGATATCGAATATAAAACCGTCAAAACAATAGAGCTTATATGAAGCCAACGGGGAATATCCTTTTTCTTAAAGGCTAATTTTGCAGAGAGCATCAGCCCTATGCCGCAGCATATACAAGCGATTACCATCCGGACGATCCCCTCTATGACAACCGCGAATGCCATGACAAACCCCGCAATAATCTCGCTGCCCGGAAAACCGGCGTTGCCTGCTTCGTTGTTTTTAATATCAAAGCCGGTTGGGAGAGCGAGAAAAGCAATCGCGGATATAAGAATAATGCAAGCAAAAGCGAACATGACGATGTCATTTGCGGTTGCTTTGGATGAATATGTAACCGAATTCTTTAAGCCTTTCATGTAATTGCCTCTCTTTCAAAATATTTTGGTGCAAATAAGGACGTTATAAATTGTCTCTTTTTTATCTCGTGTAGCTTTAGCGCAGACGGTTGATACCGTGAATATCGCCCGATAAAGTGTTGCACCAACCCACACCAATATTAAACGCTTGTTGTGATTGACAAATTGGAATTTAGAGGACTGTTTACAATCTTTTCTTGAAGCAAATGATACGATTTGCTTCATCAAATCCCATTGCCATATGGAATTTGAAACTATCCATATTGTCTATCTCGCAATCACTGGCAAACTCACTGCATCCAATTTCTTTTGCCCATATTTCACAAGCTGAAAGGAGTTCTTTTGCATATCCGTTCTTTCGGTATTCTTCTTTTACGAAAATACCTTCCAAGTAACCCACAGGAGAACTTTCCGTGCCTTCAACATAGTCAGTTCTCAAACCACATTGCGCAAATCCTACGGGTAAATCATTTATATACTTGATAAAAAATGCAGATTGCTTGTCATTAAGTGTTTCAACAAACTCTGCTTCTAATTCATCAACAGTATGACTATCCCACATTTGAACAGCCATTTCTGCCAAAACACGACTGTCTTTATTTCTTGCTATTCTAACCATTGAAACACCTCGTCAAATTCAAGTTTATCGATTAGTTATATTATACCATAAAAATATCCAAAAGTCAATAGAACGGTTCAATTTCTTAAAATATGATCCGTCCAAACATTCCGTAGGGACCGGCGTCCTCGACGGTCCGTAAAATGCCGCAAAAAAGAGAGGCACCCACCGAAAAAACGATGGATGCCACACAAAAGAGACGAGGGTGTCTCTTTTTGATTGATATCTCTTTGAGAACTGTGAGGGCGTAAAGAAAACAGCACCCACCGAGGTGAGTGCTGAATCCGTAAAAAGCCAAAAGGTAAGAACTTATCTCTTTGAGAACTGTGAGGGCGTAAAGAAAACAGCCCTGTGCGGCTGTTTTTAGCCCGATAAGTCCGAGCTGTGCTCGGACTTTCCTCAGTTCGACTGAGATAAAAAACAACACCCACGAAAACGCAGGTGTTGAAAAAGCATAATAACTGTTTTTTATCTCTTGGAGAACTGAGGAGCACGACGAGCGCCCTTGAGTCCGTACTTCTTTCTTTCCTTCATACGAGGGTCTCTGGTGAGGAAGCCTGCAGCCTTGAGAGCGGGCTTGTTTGCTTCGTCAGCGAGAACGAGAGCACGGGAGATACCGTGTCTGATAGCACCTGCCTGTCCGGAGAGACCGCCGCCCTTAACGGTAGCGATAACGTCGAACTTGCCTGCTGTGCCTGTAGCGCCGAAGGGCTGGGTGATGATGAGGTTGAGAGTGTCAAGACCGAAGTATTCTTCAACGGACTTGCCGTTAACGGTGATAACACCTGTGCCGGGAAGAACGCGAACGCGAGCAACCGACTTCTTTCTTCTGCCTGTGCCGTAGAAATAGGGCTTTGCACTTGTATAAGTCATTCTGAATTACTCCTTTCGCAAATTAAAGTTCAACTACAACGGGCTTCTGAGCAGCCTGGTTGTGGTTTTCGCCGGCATAAACCTTAAGTCTTGTTGCAGACTTTCTGCCGATGGTGTTGTGGGGAAGCATACCCTTAACTGCAAGCTCCATAGCGAGCTCGGGCTTTGTAGCCATAAGAGTCTTGTACTGTACTTCCTTAAGACCGCCGATGTAACCGGAATGACGGCGGTAATACTTCTGCTGGAGCTTGTTGCCGGTGAGAATTGCCTTGTCGGCATTGATGATGATAACGAATTCGCCGCAATCAACGTGGGGTGTGAACTCAGGGCGGTGCTTGCCGCGGAGAATTGTAGCAGCCTTAACTGCAACTCTACCGAGGGGCTTGCCTGCTGCATCTATCACATACCAGCCGCGCTTAACGGTCTCGGGCTTTGCCATAAATGTGGACATTTTAAATTCCTCCGAATAAAAATAATTTTTCAGCCTATATATTATACCACATCCCGGTTTGTTTGTCAATAGGTTTTATAAAAAAAGTTTGATTATTTTAATTTTTTTCGCGATTTCCTCGTTTTTTCGGCGAAATTGAGGCTTTTTGCTCGTTAAACCTCAAACGCCCGGAACGTAAAATTAAAAGTAAAAGACATAAAACCGATAACGAAAGCATATAGATTAAAAAAACGAAAGGGAAGCCAAGGATCTTACGGTGGAAAAAATGAAAAACGAATTTTTGCCTGAGGGCGAATATATAAAGGTGTTTGAGCGCGGCAGAGACGCGGGAAGCGACACGGTCATGTGTGGTCGCGCGCTTATGTGCGACAGAAGGATGAATCTTTACGTTGATATGGGAAGCGGAAGGGGGATCGTTCCTCAGCGGGAGATAGCATACTGCGAGGACGGAGTGACTCCGAAGGACATAGCGGTGATAACGAGGGTAGGGAAGCCGGTATCCTACGTTGTTATAGGTGAGGAGAACGGATATCCGCTTCTTTCGAGGAGAGAGGCACAGAAGCGCTGTTGGGAGGATCGACTTTCACAGCTCATACCGGGAGACATTATTCCCGCAGAGGTAACACATCTTGAGCCGTTCGGCGCGTTTCTCGACATCGGCTGCGGATATCCCGCACTTATGAGCGTGGACGCTATATCCGTGTCTCGTATTTCGCATCCGAGGGACAGACTCTCCGTTGGCGACAGGATAATGTGTGTTGTACGCAGCATTGATCGGGTGAATCGCAGAATATTCGTTTCACAGCGCGAGCTTTACGGTACGTGGGAGGAGAATGCGGAAATGTTTTCTGCGGGACAGACGGTAAGAGGGATAGTGCGTTCGGTGGAGAGCTACGGCGTTTTCGTTGAGCTTATGCCGAATCTTGCGGGGCTTTGCGAGGTAAGACCGGAGCTTCTTGCGGGTATTGAGCCGGAGGGACGCTTTGCTTCGGTCTACATAAAGAGCATAATCCCCGGAAGAATGAAGGTAAAGCTCGTGCTTATCGAGCTTCTTGACAAATGCACGTCACCCGTAGTAGCTCCTTATTTTATTGATTGTGAGGAAACAGGACATATGGATGCGTGGCGTTATTCTCCTGCGGGAGCACCGAAGCTTATAATGACAGATTTTACTTTATAATTTCTTGTTAAATTTTAAAAAAATTGAATATACGTCTTGAAATTTTTCGTCCGATGTAGTATAATATTATTAATAGTGTAATTTTTCGCTTTGTGCGTTTTGTAAATAATATTCGGAATCGGAAAGAGGTGTATAAATGTTCGGCAGAAAAAATATAGGAATCGATCTCGGAACTACTTCAATACGCATCCTTGTTGATAACAAGGGTGTGGTAATAAACGATAAAAGCGTTATGGCGGTGGATAAAAACACCGGACGCGTGCTTAAGCTCGGACGCGAGGCAAGCGCAATGATAGGACGCGCGCCGCAGGACGTTGAGATAATACGACCGCTTCAGGGGGGAGTTGTCAAAAGCTACGATCCGACAAGCTACATGATGCAGCAGTACATCAAGCAGGCGTGCGGAGGCGTTGTGTTCAACCCCAGAGTTATGATATGCACTCCCAGCAATATATCCGACGTTGAACAGAAGGCGGTGGAATCCTCGGCATACAATGCGGGTGCGAGAGAGATATATCTTATAGAGGAGCCGCTTGCCGCCGCGTTCGGTGCAGGTATTAAAATAGATTCGGATAAATGCAAGCTTGTCGTGGATATCGGCGGCGGAACTACGGATATCGCTATCGTTGTAAACGGTCAGGTTATCGTATCCGACTCAGTGAAGGTTGCAGGCGACCGCTTCAATCAGGAAATAATGAATTACGTCAGAGCAAAGCATGGACTTGTTATCGGCGAAAAAACTGCAGAGGAAATAAAGAAGAACATCGGCTGGGTGGTCAACCATAAGGATCCGCTAACCTACGTCGCAAAGGGAAGAAGCGCGGCGACGGGCCTTCCTGCGGCGGAAAGAATCACCTCCCTTGAGATGATGGATGCGCTCAAGGCGTCGCTTCTGTATCTTAAAGGCAGGATAGTAGGCGTTATCGAGAGAGCCTCCGCAGAGATCAAGGACGACCTTTTTGCATCGAAGGATTACGGCCTTGTTCTTACGGGCGGCGGAAGCCTTCTTCGCGGTCTTCCCGAATACATGCACGCAATGACCAATATCAAAACGTGGCGTCCGGATAATCCCGAGCTTTGCGTAATACGCGGAACCGGAGTTGCTCTTGCAAACATCGACCGCTTTAAGGCGGATGCGAAAAAGAATAAAATATATTGATAAATAAAAAAGAAAAGGAATTTTTACTATGACAAACGTACTTAAGGATCTGACACCTAAAAAGTTTTTTGAATCGTTTGAGGCGATCTCGGCAATACCGAGAAAATCTCTCGATGAGGCAAGAATCGCCGATTTTCTTGTTAATTACGCTAACGAGCGCGGACTTTTCTGCATAAGAGACGACGCAAATAACGTTTTCGTTCGCGTTCCCGCAACGAAGGGAAGAGAAAACGATCCCGCTATCCTTCTTCAGGGTCACACCGATATGGTTTGTGAGAAGAACGAGGGCGTGGAGCATGATTTTGATAAGGACGGACTTGATCTCTATATCGACGGCGATTTTATAAAGGCGCGCGGAACAACTCTCGGTGCTGACGACGGCGTTGCAGTTGCTATGATGATGGCTGTCATGGACGGAGAATTTGAGTCTCATCCTACCGTTGAATGCCTCTTCACAAGCGCGGAGGAAATCGGTCTTATCGGCGCGGGCGCTTTTGATTACTCTAACGTTACTGCAAGACGCCTTCTCAACCTTGACTCGGCCGAGGAGGGCTGCGTAACCGTCGGATGTGCGGGCGGCGTTCGTTCCTCGGGTATATTCAAGGGTGAAAGAACATCCTTTGAAGGCGAATGTGTATCTATCACCGTTAAGGGACTCCTCGGCGGTCACTCGGGCGAGGACATAAACAGAGGCAGACACAGCGCAAACATCGTTCTTATGAGATTTTTACGCGCGCTTTGCCTTAAAGAGGATATAAGAATAGTTTACATTGCGGGCGGCGGAAAGGATAACGCTATCTCCAGAGAGGCAACCGTTACCGTTGCGGTTTCGGATGCTGACGCTGTTATCGAAAGAGTTCTTTCTCTTGCGGCGGCTATGCGCACCGAGCTTGCAAAATGTGACGAAGGCATGACCGTTACCGCGGTTAAGGTGAGTGGCGATGCGGCATACTCCGCAGACTTTTCAAAGAGACTTATCGGCGCTTGCTGCGCAGTTACTACGGGCGTTATCAAGATGAGCGCACAGATCGAGGGACTTGTTGAATTTTCCAGAAACCTCGGCTCATTCAAGATGATCGAAGAGGGAGTTGAGGTCATCTGGAGCACACGCTCTCCCTCCGAGGCTCAGCTTAATGCAGGCGAAGAAGAGATAGAGCTTACCGCAAAGCTTTGCGGCGCGGATTCCGTAAAGCACTATAACCGTTACCCCGGCTGGAGCTATCCTGGTGAAAGTGCACTCTGCGATAGCTTCTGTAAGCATCTTGAGGATATCGCGGGAATCAAGCCCACGAGAATTATCCTCCACGCCGGACTTGAATGCGGTCTTATCAAGGCGGCAATTCCGGATATGGACATCATCTCCGCCGGCCCCGATGAGATAGATATCCATTCTCCCGACGAGCGCCTCGGAATCCCCTCCACACAGAGGCTTTGCGAGGTCGTAAGAAGAATCCTTGCGGAATAAAAATATAATATAAAAAAGCGGAGCGTTCGTCTGATTTCGAGCGCTCCGCTTCTTTTCGTCATTCTGTACAAAATTGAGCAGCAATTTTTGTGTAAGATTCCGAAAATGCTTTTTGATCTGTGGAAATTCCTTGACTTTGCCCGTTTCGTATGATATAATTATAATGTAATCTTGTCCCAATAGGGACGGAAAATAAGAAAGGAAACAAATCATGAAAAAGATTATTGCTCTCATTCTCTCGGCAGTAATGCTCCTCACACTTGTTCCGGCTGTTATGGCTGCTCCCGCGGTTGATGAGGTCGGAAAGGTTGC
>JBGVEZ010000023.1:0-10180 GCA_045120555.1 Eubacteriales bacterium | reverse complement strand
CTTTGTTGCCGCATAAACGCTCTGCCCCTCGGAGCCTTCAAGTCCGCTTTCGGAGGACATATTAATGATAACGCCGCTTCCCTTTTCCTGCATAATCTTAACAGCAGCCTGCGAGCAGAAGAAAACGCCTTTAACGTTAACGTTCATTACCTTATCCCAGATCTCCTCGGTAAGCTCTTCCTTGCCCGCGGGATCGGAAAGGAGACGGGGGATGTTAATTCCCGCATTGTTTACGAGAACGTCGATAGTACCGTAGGTCTCAAGAACCTTTGCAATCATCGCATCAACGCTATCCTTCTTTGTAACGTCGGTTCTTACGTAAAGATACTTACCTTCACCCACTTCAAATTCGGGAGCATTTTCACCGAGGTCGCAAACGGTAACGTGTGCGCCGTCCCAAAGAAGCTCCTGCGCGATAGCGTACCCTATTCCGGACGCACCGCCGGTTACGATTATGGATTTACCTTCCAAGCCAAGCCATGATCCATTCATTTTTGTAATCCTCCGATTTAAAAATTATAAATTAGAAAGTGTGTTAAAGAGATTTCTGAAAAGCAGATCTCTGTTTATTTTTCTGGTGTATACGAAATGAGGTCTTGCGTTATCGATCGCATAGTGGCAGTCGGACGTAAGAATCGGTCTTGGCATTACCACCATATCAAGCGTTTCGGGGCAGACGACAGTGGCAACCGCGGTTACGTCCCAGATAACCTTTGACCAAGCCGAAACGCCCTTGCGATTGTATGCAGCGGTTATATTTACAAGATAATCGCAAAGCTCGTTCTTGCCCTTAAGATAGTATTCAAGCTCTGGAACGGTAGTGCGGAACTCCGTACAAACACCGTTACACGGAACGACCACAAGCGGAACGCCGGAATCGAACACGATCTGTGCAGCCTTTACGTCCTGATAGAGATTGAATTCTCTTGTATCTGGATAATGAAGCGCATGTCCGCCAAGCCACACAACGCATATTTTTTTGCAGATCTCGGGGCATTTCGCAATGGCAGAGCCAACGTTCGTAATTGCACCGATAGCGACAACGTAGAGCGTTTTTTCGGCAGCAAGCGCAGTTCTGATTATGTTTTCAACAGCTTCGCTCTCAACGGGAACGTTCTTGTCCTTCATAAACTCGCACGATCCGCGATATACGGGGATTTCGGAATTCTTGTCAACGAGACCTCTTATATTGAATATCTCGTTATAGCTCTTTTCCATGCCGTCAGCTGCAGAGGTTGATCGACTGTTAAGGAATGGAGCGGCATTTATGGAGAGAAGATTGACGCGCGATTTTGAAAGCATAGCAAACGCAATTGCGTACTGGTCATCGATCTCGTTATAAGCGTCCGTATCAAGAATTACGTCCTTAACGGTATCGGATTTAAGATCATTAAGGTATTTATACATAAAAAACTCCTATCGTATAAAAGAGCCACAGCCATAGTATAATATGGACTGTGGCATGATTAGTTAAGTAAAATCAGCTTCTGCGACGGAAGAGGTTCATAAGATCCTCTGTCTTTGCGTTTTCTTCAGCAGCTTCCTCAGCGGGAGTTTCTGCATCTGTTCCCTGCGGCTTTACGGGAGTCTTCTTAGCCTCGGGCTTCTTTGCAGCCTCGGGCTTAGAGAAACCGGTAGCAATAAGGGTGATCTTCATCTCGTCCTCAAGAGTTTCGTCAAATGCGAAGCCCCAGATAACGTTTGCGTCCTCGCTTGCTTCCTTCGCGATAAGGGAGGATGCGAGATCAACGTCGTCAAGTCCAACGTCGGGAGATGCGGTAATGCTGATAAGGATACCCTTTGCACCGTTGATGCTTGTTTCGAGAAGCGGGCTGGAAATTGCCTTCTTTGCTGCTTCCTCTGCCTTATCCTTGCCGGATGCGCTGCCTACGCCCATGTGAGCATAGCCTGCCTCGTACATCACAGCAGTTACGTCAGCGAAGTCAAGGTTAATGAACTGAGGTACGTTGATAAGCTCGGAGATAGAACGAACACCGTCGCTGAGAACAGCGTCAGCCTTCTGGAATGCGTTTGCAAGAGTGATCTTGGAGTCGTCAAGGAGCTTGAGTCTCTCGTTGGGGATAACGATAAGAGAGTCAACGTATTCGCCGAGCTCTGCGATACCCTTCTCTGCCTGCTGCATTCTTCTGGAGCCCTCAAAGAGGAAGGGCTTTGTTACGATAGCAACGGTAAGAATTCCCATTTCCTTAGCGATCTTTGCAACGATGGGAGCAGCACCTGTACCTGTTCCGCCGCCCATACCTGCGGTAAGGAAGATCATGTTAGCACCTGCAACGGCACTTCTGATATCCTCAATATTTTCCTCTGCAGCTCTTGCGCCTACCTCGGGGTTTGCGCCTGCACCGTGACCCTTGGTAACCTTTTCGCCGATAACGATCTGAGTTGCCGCGCTCGATGCCTTAAGAGCCTGTCCATCAGTGTTAATAGCAATAAACTCAACACCCTTTATGTTAGAGTTGATCATGCGGTTGATAGCGTTATTTCCGCCGCCGCCGACACCGATGACTTTAATTACTACACCGCTGTCATACATTTCTTCATGTTCGAAGCCCATATTATTTATTCCTCCATGGTTTTTGCCGTAAAATTTTTAACATATATATAATACTATATTTTCTGTTTTTTTTCAATAGGTAATCACGATTGTTTAAAAAATATACACGTTTTTTTTACATAGTTATTTCGTATCAATCGTACGTGATCGATATTTTCTTTATAATGGTGATATCGATATTCACCTTCGGTCCGAGCATAGAGGGATTATCATCCATCCATTTTTTCAGACCCGATATCTTATCCTCAACGTCATTTACCGAACCGATCTTTACATCCGTACCGGAGCGAAGAGTCATAGCAAGCTCGAATTTGCTTTCAGCACGAATGCTTACAACGTCGTATCTCAGAGAATTATCCGCAATCGCTTTATACAGCTTACGGAAGGCCTCAGCGTCAGCGGCTATTCCCTCCTCAAACACCAGAGTTTTACCGAGAACTATCTCCTTGGGAGTTGATATCTTAAGCTCGATAAGCGTTGGTGAAACGGGCTTTTCGGTTACGCGCTCAAGCACCTTCATGCTGTCGTTTATTATATAATAGGAATCTATCAGATAAAAATACGCCTGCGCCTCCTCGCCTTCCACATTAACGATCACCGTGTCGGGACGGCTTTTTTCAACCGTAACGCTTTTAAGATACGGAAACGCCTCGTAATATTTTTCCTCCAGCTCTCTTTCATCAACGTAGAAGTACGAGCCTGCATTTTTGCTTTTGCAATAATCCCGTGCCAGCGCATCAAGCTGCTCAAGCTGATACGGCGACGAACCGTTTATTATTATATTACTGACCGTATAGCTTTTATCAACGATAAAAAATATAACCGCCGCAAGAACAACCACCAACACCGTCAGTATGATCCCCGGGATCTTATAAGGCTTTTTCGGCTTCTCATCACCGGAATTCACCGCAGCCGGATCGTCTGCCGGAGGGTGCGACGCATTTCGGTAGGATAAGGAGTTATTTTCATCACTCATTTTATATCTCCCGTTGATTTACTCGGATTTTCCCGTCAATGATACTATCTCATTGAATATAACGTCGTTTACGTCTGCGTGTGCAATATCGTTGCAAGCCGCTGACATATCACGGCGCAAAGCGTCATCCGAAAGTAAGCGCTTTATCGAGTTTTCAAGCTCCTCATTCATTATTTCGCTTTCCTCGATAAGGATACCCGCACCTCGGTCAGCAAGAACCTTTGCGTTCTTGTACTGATGATTGTTCGTTACGTTAGGTGACGGGATCATAATAGCCGCCTTACGGTTAAGAGCGATCTCCGAAATTGTCATTGCTCCTGCTCTCGTAACAACGATATCAGCAGCTGCCATCTGAACCGGCATATCGTAAACGTATTCGAGTATCTTTATATTTTCACACTTGTCAAGACCAAGCCTTTTCGCGCTTTCGGTCATATCCTCGTAATATCGCGTACCCGCGGAATGAACGGCAAGAATCTCGGGGTGGTTTCTCAGATAGGAGTCAAACACCGAAAGCATGGAATCGTTTATTCTCTGCGCACCAAGGCTTCCGCCGAAGGAAAGAATCACGTGCTTATATTTTCCGTCAACACCAAGGCTTTTTCTCGCGCTTGCGTAATCGTATTTTACAAAATCTCGAACGGGATTTCCGACGTTCATTACTTTTTTCGCCGAAAGAAGATATTTTCCTGTCTCCGCAAAATTGGTGAAAATAACGTCACAGTATTTCTGAAGGCGCTTGACCGTTGCACCGGGAACTGCATTCGATTCATGAACGCATGAGGGGACACCCATTTTAGACGCCGCCACAAGGATAGGCCAGCATACGTAGCCGCCTGTACCGATTACGATATCGGGCTTGAATTCCTCAATTATCTTCTTCGCCGCGTTTGGTGAGGTCAACGCAAGATATACAGCCTTTATATTTCTAAAAGAAAGAGAACGTGAAAATCCTCTTACGTCAACGTGATAAAGCTTATAGCCTTCTCTCGGGATGAGTCTGTTTTCCATTCCGGTAGGTGTTCCCACAAATGCGATCTCGGCATCGGGAATCCTTTTTTTTATTGATTCGGCAATTGCAAGCGCGGGATATATATGACCGCCCGTACCGCCGCCGCTAAGCAAAACTCTCATTTTTAACTCCTTAACATCAAATATTTAAGTCAGGATCTTACGTCACTGTAGCGTGAAAGACCGAGTATTATTCCAAACTCCAGAAGCTGGAATAGCATAGCCGTTCCGCCCGCACTGAACAGAGGCAATGATATACCCGTGTTAGGCCCTATGGCAGTTACAACACAGATATTCAACAGCACCTGCAGCATCAGCTTTACCGCAAGTCCGCATATAGTTATCGAGGCAAATAAATTATTTGCATTTAATCCGAGCTTCATAGCGCGGAGAAATATCAAAAGAAACAAAACCACAACGGCAATGCCGCCAAAAAATCCGAACTCTTCACATATTATCGGAAAAATAAAATCATTCTGAGGCTGCGAAACGTATCCGTACTTAAGCCTGCTTTCCCCAAAGCCGAGTCCAAACATTCCGCCGGAGCTTATCGCATAAAGCCCCTGCACCGTCTGCCAGTTATCATCCGTGATCACATCCTTAGGCGCGAGGAAGCTTGTTATTCGGTCAAGACCGTGTCCTGAAATATAGATAAGCGCAATTCCCGCAACAACACCAATCACACCGAGAATCGCGATCCAACGAAACTGAGTTCCACCGAGGAACATTACTGCAATACCTATTATTGCGATTATTATCATACCGGAATTGTGCTTTTCAAGATAAACCAGACCGCAGATCACCGCAATCGGGATCATCGGGAGCAAAACGCCGTATACGAATGAGTTTTTTGTGCTTTTCTTATCAGTTATCTTACTTTGAAAAATCGACATATAAAGGGCAAGAAGCAGAACGAGCGCGGTCTTCGCGATCTCGGATGGCTGTATAGTTATTCCAGCGACCTCTATCCATCTCTTTGCACCTCCCGCTTCCTTACCTATAATAAGTACAAGCAAAAGCATAAGCAAAGCAACCGCAGTACCTGCGAGCGTGAAGAATACGTAGTTCCTCAGATCCTTGGCAAGAAAGACCGCCGCAACGATCAGAACAATTCCCGCGGCATAAAATCCGACGTTCTGAATCACAAAATGATATTTGTCTCCGTAAAAGGTATCCGCATATGCATTGGTTGCGCTGAATGAAACAATAAAGGCAAAGCCGGCGGTGATCACAAAAAGTATAAGCAGCATCGGATCTACGTTATGAATAACACTGACACGGTTGCTGTTTTCATCAAGCTTATCCGCAAGTATTCCGGAAAGCTCAGCATAGCTTTTTCCGTTCTGGCCCTTCATTGCTGAATTTACAGGCTTGAAATACCCCTTACCCTTTCCGTGCTTTTCGGAAGAATCATTTATTTTTGACGTCTTTTTGAATTTTTCAAACATAATTATTCCTCCGTAAAATCAGTTTATCCGTAAAGTATCAGATACCGAACCAAGCCAGTATACAGAATACGAGTGTTACAGCAGAGAACACGCAAACTATAGTGATCTCGCTCCAGCTGCACTTTTCAAAGTGATGATGAATAGGAGCCATCTTGAATATACGCTTTCCCGTAAGCTTGAAGGAAGCTACCTGAAGCATTACCGAAGCAGTTTCGATTATGAACACAAGACCGCAGACTACAGCTATAAGCGGATTGTTAAGCGCAAACGCCATTCCCATTATTATACCGCCAATATAAAGTGATCCCGTATCGCCCATAAATACTCGAGCGGGATGGAAATTATAAACGAGGAAGCCTATGCAGCCGCCTATGAGCATAGCCGACGCAAGGATGGTCGAGATGTCGCTGAGAGCAAATGCGACCACTGCAAAAAATGCGCCTACGATCGCAGCTATACTTGAGCAAAGACCGTCGATACCATCGGTGAGATTCGTGCTGTTAACAAATCCGCAGATGAGGATTATTACGAACACGTAGTAGAATATACCGAGATCGATAACAACGTCAAAATACGGAATAAAAAGCTCGGTTGTCATGTTGCCGGATATCGTCATCATGAAAACGTAGAAGCTTGCGGCAAGCACCTGAAGCAGAAATTTCTGATATGCCTTAAGTCCCTCGTTCTGCTTCTTTATAAGCTTTGTATAGTCGTCAACAAAACCAATAAGGGCATTCATAACACCGAGAAGAAGCGTGAGTGCAAGCGGGATCATATTCTTGACCTCCCCATCTATCGACGCGTATACAAAAAGCGCGAGAGAAATCACAAGAGTCGGAATTATAAAGCAGATTCCGCCCATAGTGGGAGTTCCCTCCTTACTCTTGTGCCAACGGGGACCGATATCAAGTATCTTCTGTCCCACCTTATGGCTTTTAAGTATCGGGATGGTTTTTTTCAGCATGATAACGCTGAGAATAAACGTAGAAAACAACGCTATGATAAACAGAGCTATAAGACTTCCTGACATAATTTTCTCCTGTCCGACTTTATATTTGTCTTGGTGTGTATTTTGGTGACAATGCGGAAGAGGTTCCGATTTGCGGCAACGAACATTCCGCATTGCGTAATTTCATATTATTTGTTATTTGACCGAGCTCTTGAAGGCTTCGATTATTCTCTCGGTACGAAGGCCGCGGCTTGCCTTAACGAGCAGCACGTCGCCGGGCGACATTTTTTTATGAAGAAGACTTGCTATCTTCTCAAATTCGTCCGGGTCATAGAACAGATATGTATTCTCAGCAGCCATTCCTGCGCTGATCGCACCTGCTCTGATATGCTCGCCACCTTTGCCTACCGCAATAAGACAATCTACCTTTTTTTCCGCAGCAAGCCTTCCGACGAGGTCGTGAAGGGCGTCCGAGCCCTCACCGAGCTCCCTCATCTCACCAAGAACCGCAAAGGCTCTTGTATTCTTGCTTTTCGAGATAACAGCAAGCGTCTCAAGCGCGGAGCGCATTGATTCAGGTGCGGCATTGTAGCAGTCCTCGATTACAGTATATTCACCGACAGACGTAACATTCTGTCTCATCGATGCATTTTTGAACGTACAAAGACCTTTGGCGCATACCCCCGCATCCGCTCCGAAGCAATCTGCTACGGCAAGAGCAAAAAGTGCGGAAAGAACGAGGTGGTTTCCCGTACCGGGGATAGTCACATCCTTGACTCTTCCCTTCTCGGTAACAAAATCAAACTTCATAAGTCCGTCCGAGAATCTGATATTTTCGGCAAAGTAATCCGCACTCGGATCACTTACGGATGCTCTCACCGTTCTGAAGGGATATTTTGAATAATCGACAGACGCAAGCATTTCGTCGTCGCCGTTTATTATCAGCGTTCCGTTATCCGAAAGTCCGTCTGTGATCTCAAGCTTCGCCTTGAGAATGTTTTCACGCGTTTTAAGGAATTCAAGATGAGAGTGACCGACGTTCGTAATGACAGCCACGTCCGGCTTAAGTGCATCAGACATCGCACTTATTTCGCCGAGACCGCTCATTCCCATCTCGAAAACAGCAGTTTCAGTATCAGACGGCATTGCCATAAGTGCGATCGGCATACCGATCACGCTGTTGAAGTTTCCGTCGATCTTGTAAGTATCAGTAGCTGAGGAAAGTGCTCCCCATATAGCTTCCTTGGCGGTAGTCTTGCCTACGCTTCCGGTTACAGCACATGAGCGGAATTTTTTAAAGTGCGCTCTTGCAAACGAGGCTCCGTACATAAGTGCTTTTTCCGTATTTTCCGTTACTATATAAAGACAACCATCGGGTGCATCCTCGGGAATATGATCACAGACCACTGCCGATGCGCCGAGCTGTACCGCCTTATTTATATATTTGTGTCCATCAGTATTTTCGCCTTTGATAGCTACAAATATCGCGCCTTCACACGCTTCGCGCGAGTCGGTGCAAATACATACAGCCTCAGTATCCTGCTTTATGCCCAAAAAATCAGCCGTTCCGCCGAACATTTCAGGTAAAGTCGAAAGCTTTATGGGTTCAATAGTAACCTTCATATATTACCTCTTAAAATTCAGTCCCCAGAGACGCACGAGCAGCCATTCTGATCTCGTACTCCTCGTCAAAGGGCTTTTTTACATTATTGGTTATCTCGTATTTTTCGTGTCCTTTTCCCGCAAGAAGAACTACGTCGTCCTTGTGCGCGACTTTTAATACATAGCGTATAGCCTCTCTCCTGTCGGGAATAACAACGTAATTTTTTCGTCCATTTGGTATTCCGTGTACGATATCCGAAATAATATCCTGCGGCGATTCGCCCCTCGGATTATCAGACGTTACAATAACAAGGTCCGCATACGAGGTCGCTATCTCCCCCATCTTCGGACGCTTTGACTTATCTCTGTCACCGCCGCATCCAAAGAGAAGTAATATCCTTCCGCTGTCTCCCTTCATCTGCGATGCGGTCGCAAGAAGTCGCATAAGAGCATCGGGAGTATGAGCGTAATCTATAAAAATCTTAGCCCGTATCCCCTCACCGCTAACTCGCTGCATTCTTCCCGCTACCCCGGTAAATCCCGAAAGCGCCGCGCTAATGCATGCCCTCGGAACGCCAAGAGATCTTGCTGCAGATGCGGCAAGCATAGCGTTGCAGACGTTAAACTCTCCGACAATCGGCAAAAAGCAATCCATATTCTTCTCTTCTCCGCAAAGGAGAAAGGATATTCCGTCACATCCGTGCAACTTGACATTTGAAGCGAAATACGTGCATCCGAAATCGATCGTCGAAACGGACACGATCCTTTGGCACGCCTTCTCGGAAATAAGCCGTCTTCCGTATATGTCGTCCGCATTGACTATCGCTGTCTCTGACCTTCTTATTATTTCACGCTTTGCGCAAAAATAATTCTCCATATCCTTATGAAAATCAAGATGCTCAGGTGTCAGATTTGAAAAAATCGACACACAGAAGCGTATCGGCGCAAGCCTTCCCTGCACTGAAGCATGCGAGCTCGCCTCAAGAATAACGTATTTTGCTCCCCTGCGCCTCATTTCGGAAAGTATGCAATACAGCTCCTCCGGTTCGGGGGTCGTCATTCCGACAGTACTGCAAACGTCACATCCTGTAAGCGGCTCACCGTCAATAAAAGAGCCGCAAGTCCCAATAAGACCGCAGGAATTTCCGCATCTGCAAAGAATCCTGCAAAGCATATGGGATATAGTTGTTTTTCCGTTAGTGCCTGTAACCGCGATATACTTCATACTCGCGGACGGACTTCCGTATTGCATATCAAGAGCATAGGCAAGCGAAGAGCGAACGTCTGATGCCTCAAGCACGTAAGAACCAAGCTCCAACAGTTCACTGCCTCTGCCCCTTTGTGTAACAACGGCACATGCTCCGTTTTTTATCGCTTCCCTCACGTAATCGTTTCCGTCATACTTCTCCCCATCGATTGCGAAGAAAACGTCTCCTTCTCTTACAGCATCGGACGAAGAAACGGCATGGTTCACAAGCGTTTCTCCTTTAATGTCGGACAGCGGTGTGAGTTTAGCATAGGTGATAAGCTTTTTAAGTAACAAAGTGCGGTCCTCCGAAATAATATAATATCGGAGGCTGCGCTTTTTTATTCGCTCTCGGTGAATTTGTACGCCACGC
>JBGVEZ010000022.1:0-9587 GCA_045120555.1 Eubacteriales bacterium | reverse complement strand
AAAATTGCCAAATAAACGCAAAAACAGCCAAACAAATGTACATTACAGAGAGCCACGCACCAAATCACAACTATTTGTTTGGCTGAACACGGATTGCAATCATTTGCATTTGATGATATAATAATATCACGAAGAAAGCTTAGCAACGTTGCGTTTTATCCTACAAAATTTCATAAAAGCATTGAAAAAACATCGTTTCTATGGTATAATATGATTAATGAATTTTTTCGGGAGAACGGTCATGTTTACCACGGATACAGGAAATAAAAAAGATCAAAAGCAAGAAATATTGAAGGAGATCCTTCGCGTTATTCGCAGAGCAGATCAAAATTTCACGCTAAGCGAAACCTTTGACAGAGCGTACCTCGCTTTTAGCGGCAAGGAGGGCGAATACACCTGCGCCGAGCTTTACAGATTCTACGTCAACGGCTACAAGAGTGCGTCAGACTCTGATCTTGAGGAAAGCAGAGGCCTTAAGCGCACACCGCAAAAAAGCTCTTTCTCATTTATCAAGCCGTACAAGAGCGCAACCTTTACATCATATTATCTCGGAAACGACATGCCGACCCCAATGTTTTTAAAAAGCATCAGCGTCGCCTTGCGCCTCACCCACACGGAGGCAGACGAGCTGCTGAAGGCATACGGATACCTTCCTTTTTACTCAAAAAATATATTCGATCTCTCGATATATTCTGTTCTGATGATGAACGAGGACCCGTTTTTTGCTCGGGGATCAAACGTCGATCCATTCAAAATGATTGAGGACAGATATTCGGGAGCAATCAAAATAATCGAGGACGAAACGAAGCGGGGAGATCTTGACGAGCTTTCCGAGATAACCACCGAGCCTGTCCATACTTCGCAGTTTTTGCGTGATGTGGCAGATAACGCATTTTTGCGCGATGAGCAAAAATTTTTTGCCTTCGTTCGGCAAAACGCGAAATATTTCAGTATACGCCACGGAACGATAATTCGCGAGCACGAAAAATACATTCGTGCGCTTGGCGGGCTTTACGGCAGTGACAGCGACGGCAGCGGCTCGTCCGATGACAATCTCGGCAGATATTCCTTAAGAAGTCTTATTGAAAAATTCGTCGACTATAAGGGCACTCACTACAACCGCGACGTTATTTCGCTCGCTCAGAACGGAGATACAAACGGCTTTTACATACCGACACGCGAGCTTATGATCCTTATGTGGATGTATGCGGAGACCTTCATTTATAATAAGGATATGTCAAAAACCGTCCCATGCACAAAGAAATGCGAACGTGAGATAAAAAGAACGCTTGTCGCAAGCGACGCAAAGGAGCTTCGAGGGCTTTACAAAAAGTATTTCGACAACCACGCCTTCAACGTAAGAGAATACCTCTTCCCGAACTACACAAGCACCGTGCTTGTATGGAACGGTGAGAGCGCAAAGCAAAGAATCAACGAAAAGCTGTCCTCTCTCGGCTGGGGAATGCTTTCCGATAACAACAAATTCGACCTTATAATAAGCAAGCTGCTTTCATTTTCAATAAATTCAAGCGGTATCGTCCTGTATTCGGGCAGGCACGAACGCGCGTATCCATTTGAGTTCAGAAGCATATCTGTCCCGCGACCGCTGCAGCTTATATTCGGCGTGCTTAACGAGATCACGGCACAGGCGTACGCAGCTTCAAGCGATTGCGTAAAAAGACTGAATCTGATATATGCCGCCTTTGAGAGACTCGATGCCGAAAAGCAAAAAGAAATGAGAGAAAATGACGAATCACTGTATCATGCACTCTCAAAAAGACGCTTTACCACATTTAATGACGGAGTAGAGCATGCAGACCTTGACAACGACGCCATTTATTCGTTGATCGACAGCGGAAGCACTCTTCTCACAGAAACGGTCAGCACAGATGAGATAAGTGCATTGAAAGGCTATGCCACTGCGAAAAAGACGCGATCGATGACAGTAAAGCAGCTTGCCAGAGATATGATGCTCTTCCCGCTCAAAGCCAATACCTACGAAAAGGTCTGAGTGACGCCACTCGGTCCGGAATTCATTTATGCCGCAAAAGCGGCGGATCGGAGACAAATATGTACTATAACGTTCAGGATGACCGTCGCGTCCTATCGTATGCCGACAAGGTAACGTTAAACGTCGGTGATGGCGTGCATGAGTGCTATACCGTAGACAGAGTCGCGGGTGTGGGCGGAATGTCTGTAACATACATCGCCAAAAGAGAGGGCGAAAACAAATGGATAGCGCTTAAGGAGCTGTTTCCCAAAAAGCTTGAGGGAGCGATCGCACGGCGCAGAGATGACGGCAGAATAGTGATATATAATCCTCTGACGCAGACAGAGATAAGCAACTCTCGCGCGATCTGGCGTCAGCTTCTGAGATTTATGGAGCACGAAAAGCGTCTGTCAGAGGAGGCATCCGTTCTTTACGGAGAAAGCGGAGAAATCAACCAGAATAACGCTGACATACTTAACATTTCGGGACCGTTTCTTTCGGATGCGGGAAATTACTATCTTAAGATAGATACCTTCAACGGAACACCGCTGAGCGATTTTATTAACAGCTCAAGAAAAAACATCCGATCTCATGCAAATGAGCTGCTCTTAATACTCTCAAGGGTATGCCTGCGACTTTCCGCGCTTCATGGACGCGGTATCCTGCACCTTGATCTTTCTCCCGCGAACATATATCTTGCAAGGATCAACGCACAAACCGAGCAAAGCCCTTATATTATTGATTTTGCATCTGCCATTAACGTATCATCAGACAGCGGTGATCATTATTTTACCTGCAATCCATTTTCCGCACCCGAAATAAAGGCACTTGCAGAGCTGCAGAATGCGTCTCACGGCTACTCGTGTGACCGTACTTCGGACACCTATTCGGTTGCGGCAATGCTCTTTTACGCCGTGGTCGGCGAGCATTACAGCATAAACAATATGTACAGTATGCATTGGAGAGATCGCCTGTGCAGCCTTTTCCCTGCAGACGTTTACGGAGACCTTGCAAAAAGACTTACCGCTTTTTTTGAAAAGGCATTGTCCCCCGACTGCAGAGAGCGGTTTGACAACGCAAAGCAGATGTCCGACGTGCTTTGCGACCTTCGAAGGCAGCTTTCCGACAGCGGTCTTCTCTGTAAGGTTGAAAGCGATGACCTTATGGGATATCTGATCTTCTATAAATATCCCGTATACGAGCAATATCAAAACGACAGCGAGCTTCGTGTGCTTTGTCTCGGCGGCGGTACTTTTACAAAAAAGACCGTCCTCGGGCTTATAGGCACAGGTCAGATGCTTGATAAGCGACTTAAAATATGCATAGTTTCAAAGGATGCGGACAAATGCAGAAGCGAGCTTGCACTGGCTGCACCCATGCTGCGTGATTACTCGGATATTTTCGGAAAGCCCGCGGCAACAGAGAAAGAATACGTAAGCTTTGAATTTTGCGAGGAGCAGGACCTGCTTTGCGGCAATACCTGCCAAAGGATCGCGTCAAAATACAGTGACTATCGCTACGTAATTATTTCTCTCGGTGAAAACCGAAAAAATGCAGAGCTTGCGCACATATACGGCTCTGCGCTTGACGGGCTTTCGGAATCTGAGGCAGTTATTCATTACTATATGGACGAGGATGCCGCAAGGGGCGCCACTGGCATTCCGCATAACGAAGGCAAAAAAATAAAGCTCTGCCCGTTCAACGTCGATTCGTACCGTGAGGAGCTCGACAAGCTCGGTGAGCTTGCGTTTAAAACGCACCTTATGTATTCACGCGTTTACGATCCCACCGCAACCAGAGAGTCGGTAATAGATCATTATCTTCGTGACAGCTACAGCCAACGCTCCTCCGCTATTGCCGCCCTTCACCTTAAATACAAGCTCGCAAGCGTTGGGATAGTTACAGATCTCGACAAGGACGATATACCGAATATACGCGAAAAATACAACGCTCTGCTTCACGCAAGGCTCGGGGATCTTATCATGCTTGAGCACAAGCGATGGATGATGGAAAAAGCAAGCGAAGGTTACACTCCCCCTGCAAGCATGGAGGTAATTGAGGGCTACGCATATACCGTAAGCGAAAAAGGTAAATTCATCAAGGGCTTCAAGCGGTCCGATCCGAATCTTCACCATTGTCTCGTTCCCTGCGATAACCGCGGAACTGTGCTCACCGCGCTTCGTGATTCCGGAAGATGGCCAAAGGCTGACAGCTATGCGGAGGTCGATGCGATACCGGACCTTGACGAGCTTGATAAGATGAGCCTTAAGGTACATCTCCTCGCAGAAAGAATATGCACCGACAAGGGCTACCTCAAAAGGATTACGGCAACGGTCGATTATATTGAAGCGATCCTGCCCGACGGCAACGCTAAGCTTTCAAATGAGTTCAGACGAATGAAGCGAAGCATTACGGCACTGAAAAAAGCCTTTGCAGATGCTGAAAATAACGCTCCGCGCAAGCGCGCCGTTGCCGATGTCTCGGAAGCATTATCGCGCATCAAGGCTCTTCTCCGTTTGTCAGATGCCGAAATAGCTGAGCTTAACGTCTTGCGCGACAGGATTTCTGTATTCTCGGAGGCGTCGACGTTCGTCGACTACAAGGCAAACGACGAGATCATTATAAGGCATCTGTTCGATATTATCGGAGAATAACGCATTCCGGCTTAATTTGTGCATTTGTTTGGCTGTTTTTGTATATATTTCAAGTACCAACCGTGATATAATATATTCGTAAGATCGGACAGCGAGCCGATCGTAATATACAACTACACAGACGAATAAAGGAGATCTGTTATGGAACCTATTAAAGAAAGCTACACCCCCACCCCGATCGATACAAGCGACGTAACTCTTGACAGCGGAATACTTGAGCTTGGTGAGCTTATTGCCAAAAACACACACGACGTATGGGCGGTCGGCAGAATAAATGAGGGCTGGAGCTACGGAGAGGCGAGGAACGACGAAAAAAAACTGCACCCCTGTCTTATCCCCTATGAGGAGCTTCCCGAAAGCGAAAAGGAATATGACAGAAGCACCGCGACAGAGGCACTTAAGCTTATCGTAAAGCTCGGATACAAGATAGAAAAGAGCTGATTTTAAAAATCCAATCGAAGGAGGAGCGTAAATGAAGCTCGCATACAAAACAGCGGAAATGCGGACGCCGCAAGGACTGCCAAAGGTCTGGTACTGCGCGCATCCGTGCGATCACGCAAAATATCTTGAAGCGTTGTCCGCGGATATTCTCAACGCCGCAAGCTGTGCCGTATGGTATGACGAGGAGCCGTTAGGCGAATACGATCCTGAGGAGCTTTGTGAGACAATCAAAGCGATGAATCTGATCGTAATTCCGGTTACCGATGCTCTCATCTCAGAATCAAACAGAGCGGCAGATACAGAGCTTTCACTGGCTATAGAAAACCGCATACCGATCCTTCCCGTGTTGGTAGAGGACGGCATTGAAGAGAAATTCAATCAAAGATTCGGAGATCTTCAGCTTCTTTTACGCGCCGATACCGACGGTTATTCGATAAGCTATCGCGAAAAGCTTTTGCAATTCCTTTCAAAAACACTGACCGATGCAGAACTTATCGATAAAATCCGCGCCGCCTTCGACGCTTACATATTCCTTTCCTACAGAAAGAAGGACCGCAAATACGCGCGCGAGCTTATGGAGCTCATCCACAAAAACGATTTCTGCCGTGACGTTGCGATATGGTACGATGAATTCCTTCTGCCGGGCGAAAATTTCAACGATTCAATCAAAAAAGCAATCGAAGCAAGCCGGTTATTCGTTTTGAACGTAACCCCCGGTATTCTCGAAAAAACGGTGGACAGAGACGGAAACGAATGTGACAACTACGTCCTTGCGATCGAATACCCTTTAGCGTTGGAGCGCAAAAAAACCGTGCTTCCCGCCGAATCTGTACCTACCGACAGAGCGATTCTTGCTGATAAGTATAAGGGACTGCCTCCCTGCGTGAGTACGCAAGATCAGTCCTCGCTGTCACAAAGCCTTACGTGTGCGTTCGATGATATCGCCCTACGCCAAAACGATAAGGACCCACAGCACAATTTCTTTATCGGTCTTGCCTATCTTAACGGGATAGACGTTGAGAAAAATCACGCACTTGCCCTGTCGCTTATCGAATCCGCCGCAAACGACGGACTTACGCAAGCTCTTGAGAAGCTCGTCTGCATGTACCAAAACGGAGAAGGCGTTGCAAGAGACGCCGTTCTTGAAGAGGATTGGAGACGCCGGCTTATTCGTCACAGAGAGGAGCAGTTTAATCGCAGCCATGACGCGTGGGACGCCCATTTGTGGCTTTGTGAAATTCTGTATCTCACAAATCTGCTGATAAAAGCTAAAAAACACGAAGCCGCAAGAGACGAATGCGAGCACGCATATTCGCTTGCAATCAGATTTTGCGAGGAATTTGACAGTCCGCTTACCAAAAAAGACTTGTCTTCCTCTCTTTATACGCTCGGACTTATCTCGGAAATATCGGGAAACGTTCAAATGGCAACCGAGCTTTACATCAGATCCAACGAAATAACCGAGGATTTTACAAAGAAAAGCAGCTCATTCCTTGTAAAGAAGGATCACGCCAGAGACACTGTGGCTCTCGGACGTCTGTTCGAATCGGAAAATGAGTATGATCGCGCAAGGGAGTGCTACCAAAAGGCATACCGTATCCTGTCCGAGGCGTGTAAGGGCAACGATCACGGCTTTTTGCGTTGGGATCTGGCATACACCTGCGAAAGGCTCGGATACCTCGGATTACAGACCGACAGCATCAGTCTCTCGAAGGAATATTTTATAAAAGCGCGCGATCTTTACCGTGATAACACCTATATAGCCAAAAACGAAGCGGCTACGCGCAAAATGGCTTCCGTCCTCATTGAGCTTGGCAATATTTCAAGATTGGACGGAGACTTATCCTCTGCAAGATGCAGTTATCTTGAAGCGATCGAAGCATACAAAAATATGTCCGACATTTCATCGTCAGATCTTGAGAATTTTGCTCTCGCCTACTGCAAGCTTGCATCCGTATGTGACGGCAATGAAGCTCTGTCCGCGCTGAAATGCGCACTTCCGATATATAAAAGGCTTCATGAAGAATACCCCGACGATCCCTTCTTTAAGGAGTGCGTTGACGATCTGACCGAAGTGCTGTAAATCAAATAAAGATACCCCACCAAAGAGAAGCAAAATCTCCTTTGGTGGGGTAAACCTTTAATTTTCGGGAACTTCTATAACAAGCACGTTAACTTTCCCACTTTTCGCGGTATTCGCATCGATCGCTATCATTCCCTCACCGTAAAAGGGCAGGATACAATCTCGCTCGCGTAGACCGTCAAACATATATCCGAGATACGACGGGCGATGTCCGCATACGATAGTCTTGCCGGGAAGCACAGCGCGAACGCTGTAAAATTGCTGCCATTCACATTCATGTGCAAATTTCCATTCGGATGCGGAGGCCTCACGCCATAACGGGGTGACGCTCGGATATTTTCCCTCAAACTCGACCGGAAGCCAGCCGTGAGTTAACACGAAATCCCCCACCTCACAGTAGTCCGACATCGAATCTATAAAATCCTTGATCTCACTTATTTTTGCCGAATAAAATTCCGTATCAATTCTTCCTCCCTCTCCGATAGCATCCCTGCCGATCAGCTCGGATATGGTAGCATAAGCACCGTTGTCGCGTTCTCTGTCGGTCACCTGCCCGCATTCAAGAACCTCGCAGAGCATATCCTCATGATTTCCTCTTATAAGGATCTTTCGTTCGAGTCCTTTAACAAAATTATAAACAAGTGCGTTTTCGCATCCTCTGTCAAACAGATCTCCCACACTTACAAAATAATGAGCCTCATTCCTCCTGTCAAAGCCTGCCTCATTAAGTGCCGCCATAAGCTCGGTATAAAATCCGTGAACATCAGATGTAATAAATAATTTTTTCGACACGATGCCACCTCCCTTTGTATTTAACTACTTTTCGAAGAACACCTCAACCTGAAAAGAAAAATAATTTTTTTGAATACTTTGAATAAACAAGTGTGCCGTAGTGTTCGCCATTCGACGGAATCTGCGATTTATCAATCAAACGTAAGGAATGATCCTCTCCGTCCATAGAAATGTCTACATAATATTGCGTTGGAGCATAATAGCTTTCTTTCACACAATAGATGCCGTCAAAAATAATCACCGACCGTGTGCAAATATCCAATATCATAGGGATCATGTAAATTATAATAAGTATGCATGAGACCGCTGCAGCTATCCAAATCTTATTATGAACGTTTGTAAGCTGCTTTTTATTTATGTTCTTTTTTCTTCCTGACTTTGTATTTTTTTCATTCCTATATGAACGGTCATAAGAAAAATATTCGAAAATCAGCCATATGAATCCACAAATAAGCACTATCAACACACAAACGACCATTGCGACAAGCAATTCATTTTTTAAATAATCGTATGCAGTATTAACATTATAATCCATATCGCCATTCTCCTTTTTTTAGTATTACATATAAACAAGATAATAATAAAACCGTATATAACAAATTTGAATTTATGTAATTAAATACTCTATCATATATATTATACCACAAAACCGGGAAAAGTCAAGATGAAATCAAAAAAGAAGGCAAAAAAACAGAGACCCACAAAGGTGGATCTCTGTTTTTGGCTCCCCCTGTTGGACTTGAACCAACGACGCCCTGATTAACAGTCAGGTGCTCTACCGACTGAGCTAAGGAGGAATATAAGTTCCGGTAGGACCGGTATTTATGTTTACCCGATGATCGGGATAAAAAGAATTGGAGAAGAAAGCGTTTGAGGTATCGAGAGAAAAGCAATGCTCCCTGCTATTGCAAGGAGCCGCTTGTCTTTCGACTTATGTCAGCGTTGACCTATCTTCCCGGGCCGTCGCCAGCCAAGTATTGTCGGCACTGCAGAGCTTAACTTCTGTGTTCGGAATGGGAACAGGTGGACCCTCTGCGTTAATAACACTGACTTGTTGGTGCACCTTCAGGGATTCGAACCCGGGACCCACTGATTAAGAGTCAGTTGCTCTACCAACTGAGCTAAAGGTGCGGTTTTCCTCAAAGCTGCTTCCTTAATGCGACATGCGCATTGAAAATCGAATAAAGTCTTTCTCGTATACGAAACTCTTTGCTAATTCTTGAACCTTAAGTTCAAGCACTCGGTCTATTAGTATCAGTCAGCTACACGCATTACTGCGCTTCCACCTCTGACCTATCAAACTCGTAGTCTTCAAGTGACCTTAACAAATTAAATTTGTATGGATATCTAATCTTGAGGTGTGCTTCACGCTTAGATGCCTTCAGCGTTTATCACATCCGTACGCGGCTACTCAGCTATGCCCTTGGCAGAACAACTGATGCACCGGAGGTACGTCCAACCCGGTCCTCTCGTACTAAGGTCAGCTCCTCTCAAATATCCTACGCCCACGACAGATAGGGACCGAACTGTCTCACGACGTTCTGAACCCAGCTCGCGTACCACTTTAATCGGCGGACAGCCGAACCCTTGGGACCTTCTCCAAGCCCCAGGATGTGATGAGCCGACA
>JBGVEZ010000021.1:0-5592 GCA_045120555.1 Eubacteriales bacterium | reverse complement strand
CTTGAAATCTCCACTCACGCTATAAGGCTTTTCTGCTTTGCGTACTTATTCAGGTGGATTACCGTTACGACCAACAGTTATTTTGGCGCAATCGAGAAGCCGCTTGCGGCAACGATAATGTCGGTTGGGGTAGCATTTGTGTATCCCACCGTGCTCCTCGGCGCATTATGGAGCTTTGGGCTTGACGGAATATGGGCAAATTTTGTTGGTGTTAATGTGCTTGGCTCTTTACTCTCAGCGTTTTTCCTGATCAGATTGCGAAGAGAAATAAAAAATAAGGAAGGCTCAAAAAAGCAGACGGATCGGCAAGTAAGCGTATGATGGCTTGTGCAAGCACGAAAAAACGTAAGAAAAGCAGCTGCAGGCGATTTTGCACATATATCGTAGATCGTGATATTTAATTACCGACTTTATTTTTATCCCATATTCAAAAACGACGATTATTATTTCAACGAGCTGTCGGTGCCAAATATTATGAAGCAATACGAGTGTGACGTTGATAATACGTGGGTTTATGATGACGGAGCTATCAAGGGTGTTATTCAGATAGAAAACAGAGAGATAAAGCGCTTGTTCGTGAAATTGAAGATTACATACACTTTTCCAATACTCGCCGCTACCAAAAAAGATTGAATTGCATGACGCCGTGCGAGTATTATTTCGCCACAATCGCGTGACGAAAGTCACCTCCCCCTTTCGCAGCAGGGGAAGGTGACCGGTAATTCCTGTTTAAATATCTTTTTTTGACTGTCTACTTGACGGGGGGACATTAAAATTGTCCCCCGTCGGTATTTTTATTTAATTGATCCTTACATATCCCGTTTTCTCAATGAGTGCTTGTCCCTCGTCTGAAAGAAGCCAATCGATAAGAATTTTTACGTTTTCGTTTTTGTTATCGGCGCGGTAGATAGCATAGAACTCTGCAACGATCGGATACTCTCTGTTTTTGATATTTTCTGCACTCGGGTAAACACCGTTAATCGACAGCATCTTTACCGAATCGTTTTCTACGATCCCATCCATATAGTAGCGGAAGGAAAAGCCGATCGACGCACCGGTGATCGCAAGCGGCGATTTTCTACCGATCTTTCTATCGCCCATGAATTTCTCAAAGGTCGTCTGGCTTCCGCTTCCGGCAAGCCTTGTTATGGGATTTATAATGCGGTCCGCACCGCCGAGCTCTGTCCATCTCGTGTATTCGCCCGAGTAGATCTTCCTTATCTGCTCAACCGTCAGATCGTCGACGGGGTTGTTCTCATTTACGAAGAATACAAAGCCCTCAAGGCCGATCGGGACGTAAATAAGCTCAACGCCCATTTCCCTTGCATACTGCTTTTGCTCATCGGATGGTGCGGCACAGAACAGAATATCCGTAGTACCATCGACAATGGCCTTATAACCACGAACAGTATTGTTGTACTGCATTACACTGTCAGACGCGAAATTTTCACCGTAATAATTGTCATCCGAAAAGCTTCCACCCTCGTATTTTACGCATCCACTCGGGTAAACGTTATCAATGATTGCAGCGTACACGGGAACGAGAGCCGCCGCACCGTCAAGAATCGGAAGATCGTCGGTCAGCTTGAAAGAGGCTTCGATTTTCGGGAGATCTGATCCCTCCGTGTGTGGGAGGTAGCTTCCGACGTCGATCATCTGTGCTTGTGTTGCACCGCTGAAATTATTGGAAAGCCTGCGCGTAAGTAGCTGATACGTGCTGAAATTGAAGACGGTAAACAGCGCGATCACCGCAAAAAGCGCGGCAAGCTGTCGTGTAAGCTTCATGTTACCACAGCTCCTTCCCGATAAAGTAGATAATGGAGCAGTGTCGGTATGCGTAAACGGCGTATAAAAAATGCGCAACCGTCAGCAAAAGACACACCATAATGACGGAAATGAGTATGATGT
This sequence comes from Eubacteriales bacterium, assembly GCA_045120555.1. Classification (GTDB taxonomy): domain Bacteria; phylum Bacillota; class Clostridia; order Oscillospirales; family CAG-272; genus SIG640. The sequence continues at coordinate 3,684 of JBGVEZ010000021.1, read as the reverse complement.
AAAACGTGCGATCCTTCATATTTACCTCACATATAGGCAATGGCAAAATATACGAGTACGGTTATTCCTACCGTGTTCAATACCATAACGCTCGCGACGATCGATGTGATTATCAATGCGATCTTACGCTTTTTCAATACACCCTCGGAAAACGGGTCGGGAGACGTTTTGTATATCCTTTTGGCGGATAAATAAGCGCGTAAGCATATCACAAAAAGAATAATGACGGCAATCGGAATTCCGAAAAAAGCACCGTAAATTAATATATCAAGCATAACGGTTCTCCTTGGCACAATTATGTTTGATTTGATTATACCATAAAAAAAGGGTTTTGTCAATACCAACGATCGGTGTTTTGTCCTTTTTTAGGTGGCGACAAATAATTTTCTTATAAATCAGACTTTGTTGAGATTTTCGGTTGACAAATCCCTCAGGATGTGATATAATAATGATAGATTCGGATATTACCGAAATCAAAAAGAAATGAAATGGAGTATGAAACAATGAAAAAGACAAAGATTTGGCTCAGCCTTGTTCTCTGTGTTCTTATGGTAGTTTCTATGTTTGGATGCACCGGCGGAAACGGCGGTAATACAGAAGCACCCGAAACAACAGAAACTCCCGGCACAACAGCTGAGGTTGAGACTACAGCCGAAGGCAAGCAGGCAACGGTTTATTACGATGACTATCTTACTGCTATAGGTGAGATTTCCGCTTCCGCCGAAAACGTTAAGATAGAAGGCGATTCGCTGAAGCTTATCGAGGTCGGCAAGGTTAAGCACTTCCAGGTTGTCGGTATGACACCCGCAACGGTTTCCGACGGAACCAACACCGTAAAGGTTAACGTTGAGAAGGCGAAGATCAACATTATCGTTATCATGGGTCAGAGTAACTCGGGCAACCACTTTGACAATGCAACCTCCGATATCAGATGTGCAAGAGGCACAGCATATTGGTGGGGTAGCGGTAAGGGTGCAAACGCAACTGCTCCCACACACTTCACACAGTCCACAAAGGGCTTCCACGCTCCTCTTTTAGCTGAGCTTTATGCGCAGAGCGTAGCTCACGGTGCTCCCGAGAAGAACGTTCTCGTATGGCACGAGGGCGGAAATTCCGCAGGTAACGGTACAAGTAAGAACGGTAGCCCGATCACCGGTTGGGCGACAAGCGCAACAGACACAAGCGGAACCGACTACACCGTTGAGATGGTAAACGAGTGCGTAGAATACTACAAGGGTCAGAGCGACAAGTTCGAGATCGTAAGCAAGGGCGTTTACTGGCTCCAGGGCGAGGGCGACGGTAACGGCGGTATCGATCCCGTTAAGTATACAACTCTCCTTACTGCAGTTTGGGAAAGACTCAAGAAGGATGCAGGGCTTGAGTATATGGCTATCATGCGTGTAAGACGCGGCGGCGACAACAACACTCTCAATAACGATATTCACTATTCAACAACGTCCTCCTCTCAGTTTGCTCTCGCAAATAAGCGTGACGACGTATTTATGGCAACAACGATCACCGAAAACTTCACCGGTGCTCCCACCGAAAAGAAGACGATCACCATCAAGAATTACATTACCATGATGGAGACCTACGGCAAAGAGGCTTCTCATAATGACAGCTACGGTAACGAAGCAACCTACGCCGGCGGTAAGCTTACAACACCTATGAAGACGCTCTTCGGTTCCAACAACAGAAACCACTACGGTAAGTTCGGTTATGCTCTTATCGGTGTTGACGCTGCATACAATATGTACAATGCGCTCCACGGTAAGGACTTTACTATCACGCAGGCTACAAGCTCCGGTAAGCCCTCCGAGCAGAAGATAACGCCTGCCGGTAAGACGGTAACCCTTGATATTACGGATATCGTTTCCGACCTCGCATTCCGTGCAACACCCGGTAGCGTGGCAGGTACTATCTCATTCAAGATCACAAGCGGCACAAAGGATATAACAAACGATGACGGCGTATTCAACGCAAAGGACGCTAACTTCGGTTGTATCAACGTAAAGAAGCTTAAGTCATACAATGACGTTCAGATCGTGGTAACTTACACTCCCAAGAACGGAACGGCAGGCTCTGTAACTTATAAGATCACCGACAACAGCATAGACCTTGAGGCTGAACTCGGTTCTACGTACATCTGGGATTTCGAAAAGGATCTCTTCGCACGTAACGAAGAAGGCAAGACCGTTAACGCATTCCTCGACAAGGCACTTAACGGTACCTACAAGATCGAAAACGGTATGCTTAAGACCACAAAGGCACAGCTTGAGATTGCAAGACTTATCGAGCTTAAGGCAAACACCAACTGGAGCATCGAGATCAAGTTCGGTGATATGAGCGGTGCAAGCGGATTCATCCTCGCATCCAAGATTGACAACGTACTCGGCAACAGAGCACTCTCCTACAGAAGCGGTAAGCTCAACATCTCTGACTACGCACAGCACGATCTCGGTAAGGGATACTACAACTACGCATCTCCCGAGGCTGCTATCTCCTCAGGATCGGTCATGAAGCTTGTAAATACTTATGACGCAACAACCGGCAAGAATGTAATGAGCCTCTACAGAGACGGCGTGCTTGTGGTTGCCGACATCCAGAAGAGCACAGGTGACTTCAACTCCAATAATGCGGGCATGAGCCTTGAACCGTATCCTATTGACTCGAATATGACCTTTGCATATCTCGGCTGTAACAACGGCGGCTCCTTCTTACTTACGATGCAGATCGACTACATCAAGGTTGATACGAACGTTAAATAATCAAATCAAGATAAACCCATCGGGGCTGTCTCGTTCAGAGGCAGCTCCTTTTTTGTTTAAAAATTTGGAAAATGGATGTATTTTTCAAAAGACATATTGCTTTTTTTTTGATAATATGATATAATATAATGTATACAAATATCGATTTTTCGTGAATCGTATCAAAAAGAACGAAATGGAGAAATTTATGCAAATAAAAGCGTCAATACGATCGCTGACGGCTGTTGCGGCGGTGCTTGCCATTGTGGGGCTTGTCGGCATATAAGTGGCAGTTGTAACGTACGTCAAGGCGTATGGAAATTTGTAAGTAATTATTTATCTGTTTTATAAATCAAACATTTGAAAGGAAAGCTTAATTAAAATGAAGAGAATCATCGTAATTTCAATCGTACTTTTTATGATGCTTGCGCTGCTTTCGACTGGAGTATACGCGGCAAGTGAGAGCGAGGCAAACGACACGGCAAAGACTGCGGATGCCATAAGCGTGAACACCGACGTCAGTGGAGTTATCAGCAGATCGAGCGACGTTGACTGGTATAAATTCGTTCTTCCCAAGGACGGATACGTTACCGTCGATTTTAAGCATGAGATCATTTCTTCAACAAGCGCATATTGGACTCTGTATTTATTCCAGGCTGACGGTGTTACGGGCGTATGCGACTATGACCAGAGATGGGAGATGGCGGGAAATGCAAACGGTGCAACTCCTCAGGTCGGACTTAAGGCGGGCGTTTATTATTTGGTGGTAACAAAGGGCCCTTACAATACCTCGGGTCTGGAATATATATTTAACATAAACTATACCGAATCGGAATATACCGAGCTTGAACCTAACGGCAATTCGAAAAAGGCAACCGAAATAGAGCTTAACAAGGATTACGTCGGTTCTGTTGCAGGCAATTCCGATATTGACTGG
>JBGVEZ010000020.1:0-15150 GCA_045120555.1 Eubacteriales bacterium | reverse complement strand
TACGGTCGCTCCCTCCCTTGTAAGGGAAGAGATGAATTTTTCGTCCTCGTCAAGCTCAAAAGCAGCAGAAACGTGAAGCGGAAGCTCCATATGCTCAAGAATGAGAGGCACGTCGTCTGCATTTGGTGCGACGAGAAGATTTTCCGCGTGCGCGCCCTTTTTGGCGGGGTTGAGGTATCTTCCCTCAAGATGTATACCGACGACTCTCGCCCCAATTATCTTACCGTCCTTAAACGAGCGGATCGCGTCCCCCTTTTCGAGAAGCTCTTCAAGAGTAGCGGAAGCGAGTGTCGGAAAAAGAGACGTAACGCCTTTTTTGGCATAGCCAATAAGAACCTCGGGGATCTTATCGGCGCTTACCGTATTAAAATCGTATCCAACCTTGCCATGTGTATGTGCGTCGGTAAATCCGGGAACAAGATATCTGCCTTCAATATCAACGTACGTGTCAGCCAAAGGTTTGACACCTTCCGAAAAAATTGATTTTATTTTACCGTTTTCGCAAAGGACATTTTTCTTTTCAAAACGAGGATGCTCATCGGATAACACGTATCCGTTAACAAAACATACCGTACTCATAATTCCTCCTTTTAATCTGCTTTAACAGCACGGTAAGTTAAAACTTACCCATTTTATTTATATTACATATTATTATATCAAATATACTTTTTCAAGTCAACAGTAATTTATGAATTTTTTGTATTATTGTGTACAATTTTTTAAATATAAAAACCATAAAAAGAAATTTGAAATTCCCTATTGAATTTTTTTCAATTCTGTGCTATAATATATAGCATAAATCAAACTTTTAACCCTTCGGAGGTAAGAAAATGAAATTCAAATCAGAATATGTTGCAAAAGTTTATGAGGACGTTTGCAAGAAAAACGCAAACGAGCCCGAATTTCTTCAGGCTGTAAAGGAGGTCCTTGAATCAATAGAACCCGTTATACTTCAGAGACCCGATTATGTTGAAGCCGGAATACTTGAAAGAATAGTTGAACCCGAAAGATTTATTCAGTTCAGAGTTTCTTGGGTCGACGACAACGGCAAGGTTCAGGTGAACAGAGGCTATAGAGTTCAGTTCAACTCCGCAATCGGTCCCTACAAGGGAGGTCTCAGACTCCATCCCAGCGTTAACGCCTCCATCATGAAGTTCCTCGGATTTGAGCAGACCTTCAAGAACTCGCTCACAACTCTTCCCATGGGCGGCGCAAAGGGCGGATCTGACTTCGATCCCAAGGGTAAGAGCGACGGAGAGATCATGAGATTCTGCCAGTCCTTTATGACAGAGCTTTACAGACACATCGGTCCCGACACGGACGTTCCCGCAGGTGATATCGGCGTTGGTGCAAGAGAGGTAGGCTTCCTCTTCGGTCAGTATAAGAGAATCGTAAATAACTTTACGGGCGTTCTTACAGGCAAGGCAATTCCCTCCGGCGGCTCTCTCGCAAGAAAGCAGGCAACAGGATACGGTCTTTGCTACTTCACCGACGAGATGCTCAAGGATAACGGAACGTCATTTGACGGTAAGACGGTCGTTGTTTCCGGCTCGGGTAACGTTGCCATCTATGCTTGTGAAAAGGCTACGACCCTCGGTGCTAAGGTAGTTGCTATGAGCGACTCCTCCGGATACGTTTACGATCCCAACGGAATCGACCTTGACGTTATGAAGGACGTTAAGGAGGTCAAGCGTCAGAGAATAGTCGAATACGCTAACCGTGTTGAGAGCGCAACCTTCACGGAAGGCTGCAAGGGTATATGGACAGTTAAATGCGATATCGCTCTTCCCTGCGCAACTCAGAACGAGATCGACGAGGAAAGCGCAAAGGCACTTGTAGCAAACGGCTGTATGGCAGTTGCAGAGGGTGCTAACATGCCTTCTACCCCCGAAGCTATTGCAGTATTCCAGAACAGCGGTCTTCTCTTCGCTCCCGCTAAGGCATCCAACGCAGGCGGCGTTGCAACAAGCGGACTTGAAATGTCTCAGAACTCGCTCCGTCTCTCCTGGTCCTTCGAGGAGGTTGACGAAAGACTTCACAACATTATGATCAACATCTACAAGGCAGCAAGTGACGCCGCAAAGCAGTACGGCTGTGAGGGTAACCTTGTTGCGGGTGCTAACATTGCCGGCTTCCTTAAGGTTGCCGAAGCAATGAAGTGGCAGGGCGTTGCATATTAATCAAATCATTCAAATACATAAAACCGAAAGGCATCCGCACAAAACGTGCAGATGCCTTTCTTTATACTATTTCGTGAAGTTTATACTAAGTGTTGTTCCGCTTGAGAGGTTGTTTTTTCCTTCTACAAGCTTTGTACCGTCAGAGGTTACGATCGAATCCAATCTATAACCATTGTCCGCCTTAAGAGTTACTGTAAGATTTCCTTTTGAATCTGATGACATTTCGTATGTTCCGCCTTCCGGAATGTCACACGATAAAGTTCCCATAAATGAAGCGATAACGACGTATTCCTTACCGTTACATACAAATTTTATTGTTCTTTCGGAAGGCTTCGCTGTTATATAGAATCTTCTTTCGAGCTGAGGATTCATTGTGGAAATATACTGACCTTTTTCAAATCCATTTAAATTAGAACTGAATGAAACACCGTTCGCTAACGTTACCTTGTTATTTTCAAAGGTAAGATCGTATATAGATCCTAAATTCATATAGAAGTTCTTGTAAGTAGGCTGTCCCTTAATATTGATAACGTTATTTGAAAAAGAAATGTCTGATGCATAGTTATTGTTGACCTTATATCCACTGAACTCGTATATCGGACCTTTGTACTCGTATTGCATTGTCGCTTGGACATAGGTTGCTCCGGGCGTAGTTCCGTTTTTCTCATAATGCATGATTCTCTTATCCGAGCCCTTATCAATATTGAACGTATTGTTTTCTATCTTTATATTATGGAATCCTGCCTGCTCGTTTGCCGCGGCACGTGTGACCTTAACACCACTCTCGTCGGTCGTATACGTAGCGGCAGTCGTATAATGGTAGAAAAGTATAAACGCCGGAGTTTTTGCCTCCTTGAACTGCGTTGCGTTCATGTATTTCGACGTGGAAATAAACGTATTACCCGTGATCTCTACGTCAACGATGTTACTGTATCTTATTGCGGCATAGAGGCATTCGTCAAACACGTTATCTGTAATCTTGAAGCCGGTCACGTTTGCACCGCCAACCTGCGAATGGTGACCAATAGCAATAAGTGGCGCGCCCGCCTCGTCGCTCTTTCCGAAATAGCAGTTGGAGACGGTAATATTTTCGGGAAGATTATATTCGCCCGCCCCAAACGTAATGGGGCCGCCTGAAGCACCCGGCGTTGAGGGCTCTACCTGAATTATCTCTCTCGTGAACACGTCACCGCAAAGATAGCCTGCGAACATACAGTTATTGATAACGGTATCCGTACTTCCCGTGATCTGAATTGTGTGATTTCCCTTGATGTCCTTGAAAATAACGTTTTCAACCTTGACGTTCTTTGCACAGCCAAAAAGGAGCGTGCTTCTTGTGGTAAGATTGTTATCTATCGCACCGCCAATTATCGAGAAGTTACTGCATCCGCCCGCACCCGGCTTTGCGTGTTCTACGTTCTGGATTCGCGTGCCGGACAAAACGGCAATCTTTCCTCTATTGAAATCAGAGGCTATTTTTTCTGTGAAGCCAACCTTAGCGTCCGTCATTGTTGTATACATTCTTAGGGTAACACCCTCGCGCATTACGATCAATGAAACGTTGTATCTTCCCGGATAAACGTAAACCGTTTCACCCGGCTTTGCTGAATCCACCGCATTCTGAAATGCTTTGGTATCATCTGTTGAGCCGTTGCCCTGAGCTTTAAAGTCAAGACCTACCTCAATAAAGTCAGACTTGCACTCTTCAACAGTATAGCTGATCTTCTCATTTTCCGCGTCGACCGTAACAGTTGCTTTCGCAGTAAATCCGAAATAGTCGGTTATTTCCAGCACTGCGCTTCCGGAATTATATCCGTAAAGCGCAACGTAGTATTTAGACACCTCTGCCTTTACGATCATAGGGTCAGAGTTTTTAACGGTCATCGCGCGAATTCCCATTTTATTGTTTGTAATTCTTTCTCTTGCAACACATTTCATTGACGAATAATCGGGGGCTTTCGTTTCCTCGACTGTTTCCTCAACCGTTTCAGACTCCGTAGTTCCGTTTGGATCCGAGCTTTCTGTATTATCGCCATGCGAACCGCTATTACATCCGACAAATGCTGCCGCGATCAGCGTAACAGTCAGCAATAAAGCTATAAGAGATAAACGCTTGTTTTTCATTCTGTTTTCCTCACTTTTTATTTGCATTCATACCAGGTTTCACCGATTCCCGCCTCTACGGAAAACTTTATGCCCAAGGATACGGCATTTTCCATTTCCTCGCACAGTATCCTGCATGCAAGCTCCTTACCGTCGCGAGGTGCTTCTATGAGAAGCTCGTCGTGTACCTGCAGAATAAGTCTTGCCGTTGGACATTCGCGCTTAAGCCGATCCGAAACCCTTATCATAGCTATCTTTATTATATCCGCCGCACTACCTTGAATCGGGCTGTTTCGCGCCACACGTTCACCGAATGCGCGAAGCATTTTATTCGATGCCTTAAGCTCGGGAATGTAGCGCCTGCGACCGAACATTGTAGAAACGTAGCCGTCGGCATACGCGCTTTCGTTCGTGCGCTGGAAGTACTCTGTTATTTTAGGGAACCTTGCAAGATAATTCTGAATATATGTCTTCGCTTCCTTCATCGGAATTCCAAGATCCTCCGCAAGACTGTATTCGCCCATTCCGTACATTATTCCGAAGTTTACCGCCTTAGCACGCTTACGCATAAGAGGCGTTACCTCCTCAAACGGAACCCCGAATACGGTTGCCGCGGTTGCAGTATGAATGTCGGCACCGTTATTGAATGCATCACACATGCTCTCGTCCTCGGAAATGCTTGCCAGAAGGCGAAGCTCGATCTGCGAATAATCGGCGTCAATAAACACGTTATCCTTGTCTGACGGTATAAAGAACCTTCTGAGATAACGTCCTTCCTCCGTCTTGATCGGTATATTCTGAAGATTCGGCTCTGCACTTGAGAGTCGTCCCGTCGCTGTTGCGGCCTGCTTGAACACTGAATGAACCTTACCCTCTCCGTCCGCAGCTGCAATAAGTCCGTCCACGTAAGTTCCTATAAGCTTTCCGAGCTTTCTGTATTCAAGAATGAGCGGAACTATGGGGTGATACATCTTGATCTTTTCAAGAACCTCAGCATTCGTGCTGTAGCCTGTCTTTGTCTTCTTTTGTGCCGGAAGCTCCAACCGTTCAAAAAGTACCTCACCAAGCTGCTTGGGAGAATTGATATTGAATTCTACGCCCGCATACTCGTAAATCTTATATTCTATCTTTTCAAGCTCTGAAGATAACTGTGCGCCGTACTCCTTAAGTCCGTCTACGTCAATTTTGAATCCAGCTCTTTCCATATCACAAAGTATAGAAGCAAGCGGAAGCTCTATCTCGTAAAGAAGCTTATCTCCATCAATTTCGGAAAGCTTTTTCTTAAGCACGTCAAGAACCGAAAATGCCCTGACACATATCTCCTCATGCTCGACGGCGTCGTACATGGAAAACAGCTTCTCAACGGTATATTCCACGTTTGAATCACAAACGTAAGCGCAAAGTATAAAATCGAATGCGGCATTTCTGAAATGAACACCGATCTTCTCAAGATCATTATACAGTGCCTTGGAATCTACGGAAAGTATGCTGTTCTGCTCAAGAAAGCGCAATACTTCATCCGCGTTATCCGATCTGTAAATGCTTTCTCCGTCAAATGCAGTAAGAACGCCGTCCGTAAACGAGACTGTATATTCTCCCGAAGGTGCATTCGCAAGCTCAAAAACAGAGTATACCTTCTTATCATTATGGAGTTTTTCCGAAGCGTCAGACTCATCCTCGGTAAGACCGTACTTTTCGATAAATTTAGTAAAATTCAGTTCCTTGAAAAGTGCGTATGCCTCAGCTCTGTCAAAGCCCTTGTACGTATTTTCATCAATCGAAAAATCTATCGGCGCATCTCTTACGATGGTTGCAAGCTCTCGTGACAAGAATGCGCTTTCACGTCCTGCCTCGAGCTTCTTTTTTACGGATGGAGAAAGAGACGACGAGGCATAGCCCTCAAATATTGCGTCAAGGCTTCCGAAATCAGAAAGAAGCTTTGCGGCGGTCTTCTCACCAACCCCCGGAACACCCGGAATATTATCGGAAGAGTCACCCATCAGTGCCTTAAGATCAACAAACTGCGAAAGCGGAACCGGATAGACAGATGAAAAATTACTCTCGTCAACGCAAAGAGTTTCATTGTTCTTTACAAGCAAGACTTTTGTATTATCTGATATCAGCTGAAGCGAATCACGGTCTCCCGTGAGAACGTACACCTCACAGCCTTCTTTTTCGCCGATACTCGCAACGGTTCCAAGAATATCGTCTGCCTCATAGCCTTCCTTCTCAAGAGTAACAAAGCCCATAGCACGCAATACTTTTTTGGCGTATGGCAGCTGCATTGCAAGCTCTTCGGGCATTTTATGTCTTCCCGCCTTGTATTCGGTAAACCTTTTATGTCTGAAGGTAGGCGCAGAAAGATCAAACGCCGCAACACAGATATCCGGATTTACAAGCTCTATATTTTTATTCAGTATGTTTATCATACCGAAAATAGCATTTGTATAAAGACCCTTTCCGTTATCAAGCAGCTTGATCCCGTAAAATGCGCGGTTTATTATACTGTTACCGTCAACAGCAAGTATTTTTTTCATAATCCAAGTCCTGTTCTTTAAGATTTTTCCAACCGTATCTATTATACCACAAATATACACCTTTTGTCAATAGGAAAATATATTTGTTAATTTCGCATAAAATGTTAATCTTTCGTAAAAACGGCAACTGCACTTGACGAAACGCAATTATTGTGATATAATATTAACATTAAGTATATTCAAGGAGATGCACATGACAAACGAGCAACTGCTGTCAGACCTCAAAATAAAATGTGAAGCCTGCACCGGATGCCCGCTTCATAAGTCAAGAACAAACTGTGTATTCGGCAAAGGCAATCCTGATTCAAAAATAATGCTTGTAGGTGAAGCTCCCGGTGAAAACGAGGATCTGCAGGGCCTCCCGTTTGTCGGAAAAGCCGGTATGCTGCTTGACAGATTCCTTTTAGCTGCCGGGATCGACAAGGATAAGGTATACATCGCAAACATCCTCAAATGCCGACCTCCAAACAACCGTGACCCTAATCCCGACGAGGAAGCGGTATGTATGGAATATCTGCGCGAGCAGGTGAGAATAATAAAGCCGAAAATAATCGTTTGCCTCGGAAAGATCGCGGCGCAAATGCTTATAGATCCCGAATACAGAATAATGAAGCAGCACGGAACGTGGGTAACCAAGGGAAGCTTCCGCATCACCGCAGTTTTTCACCCTGCGCTTCTTTTACGTGATCCCTCGCATAATGAGGCAATGCTTCGTGATCTTGTTGCAATTAAAAATGAAATCGAGAAGGTGAATTAAAGCAATATGGATTTCAGCAGATTATATACTGTAATAGCCGCAATATTCGTACTGTTGATCTGCGGAATGTTTCTCCGCAAGAAAAATGTAATCAATGACGTATCCTCAAAAAATCTTTCAAAGCTTGTCATCTGCATAGCACAGCCTGCTCTGATTATTAATTCACTCATAGCGATCGACTATTCTTCTGATATGATGGCTGACGTGGCTTTTGTTTTTATATTCGGAATTATCCTACATTTCATACTCGCAATACCAGCCTTTTTCTCGGTTAAATTCATAAAGGATATCGACGAAAGGAAAATTACCGAATTTGCTCTGCTTTATACGAATTGCGGTTTTATCGGACTTCCGATACTCGACGCGCTTTTCGGTCCGGTCGGTACGTTCCTCGGAGCATTCTATATGGTTACCTTCCATCTTACTCTCTGGACCTGGGGAATATCTATTTTTGCACGCAAGAGAACGGATATAAGGCTTACCGTAAAAAAGGTATTCATAAACTACGGAACCGTACCCTCCTTCATTGGAATAGTACTTTTCGCTCTTAAAGCAGCCTTCGCCGATTTCTTTGTAATTCCCGAATTTGTCAGTACTTCTCTTTCATATCTCGCGTCACTGTGTACCCCAATCTCCCTGCTTATTGCAGGCGCGTTGATAATAAAGATAGGCATCAAATCACTTTTTTTAACTCCCAAGCTTTACTTTTTCTCGTTTTTAAAGCTGATCGCCTTTCCTCTTTTTACCGCCCTTCTTACAAAGCTTCTCGGCTTTGATCCCACGTTTATTGTATTTTTTACGGCAATCACAGCTCTTCCTTCGGCGTCTATGGTATCAATGCTTGCGGAAACCTATGACATAAATCCCGAATATTCATCTCTGACCGTAGGAATATCAACTCTCTTTTCGGTCGTTACTATACCGGTTATGGTAACCGCTGCCCAGTGGATCTCCACTCTGTAAAACTTTTTAAGAACAAAGGAAAAACTATGAATTTACAAGACTTTCAGGGAATGTCCCCCGAAGAAATAAAAAACATTGCCGCATACATGATGCTGGCGTCATACGCACCGATATTCTCTACACTTATCGTTATATTCATATCGTATGTTCTCAGAGCATACGCGCTGTCAAAAATATCGACAAAGCTTCATTTTGAGCATCCGAATGTCGCCTGGATACCGTTTGGTCACGGATACGTTGAAGGATATATATGTGACTTTTTAAAAAGCAATAAGCTTGATAAGAGTAATATGCGCATCCATTACCTTATGCTCAACATAATTCAATTCACAGTAACTATCGGATATATGGTTTACGAGGCTGTACTGACAACAAGTATTCTCCTCCCCGTATTCGAAACGGGAACAATCACCACCGACGCACTTCAGCCAACTGCAAACAATAACGTACTTATTCTGACTGTTGCAAACGTACTTCTGACCCTTGTTGTCAGCTATTTTAAACTGAAAGCTCTGTTCTTTTCGTACGTATGCTTCGACAAAAAGGACGGTATGATATGGATAGCATTATCTCTTGTAATTAATTTCATAAATCCGGTGCTGTACCTCATTCTTTCAGGAAGAGAGCCTGTAAACACAAGCATCGACAAAATCTCATTCCAGAAAAAGGACGGATAAGTTTTCCGTCCTTTTATAAGGCTGAAAGCCGAAAAATAACTCGAAATACACCGAAAAAACTTACACATGACGTAAAGGAGCAACAGATATGGCAATTAAAATGATGGTTGAGGACATTCCGATAGAAATAAAGCGCAAAAGAATCAAGAATATGTATATTTACGTAAAGGCGCCTTACGGAAACGTTGTAGCATCGGTTCCGTTATCCGCGTCAACCACAGACATAAATAAATTTCTCGTTCCGAGAATAAACTGGATAAGAAAGCACAGAGAAAAGTTTTCAAACAGACAGTTAATCGAGCGTAAGCAGTACGAGGAGGGCGACGTTGTCTTTGTTGAGGGATATCCTTACAAGCTGAAATTCGTACACACCCCAACACAATACGCATATATCGAGGGTGACTATCTTGTTCTTGCCCTTCGTAACGGTCACTATCCGGAAAGCCGTGAGCGTGTGATCCGCGAGTTTTTAAGAGATCATCTCAAAAAAAGAGTTGAAGAAAGACTTCCTTATTACGAAAATGCAACTGATCTGCATCCGTCCGAGTGGCAGTTAAAGGACATGGAAACGCGCTGGGGCTCGTGCAACGTCTCCACAAAAAAGATATGGCTGAATTTGAAGCTTGCGCACATGCCGGATGAATTTCTGGATTATATACTCCTGCATGAGGTTGCGCACTTAAAGATAAGCGGTCACGGCGCCGATTTTTCTGCGTTTCTCGACCGATATATGTTTGACTGGCGGGACATCAAAAAAGCGCTCGACACGCGATACATGGAATTTATTTAACCCTGAGAGCAAAAGCAATGGAGTCGATACCGATTTTGGCATCGACTCCTTTACTTTTATTTTGATTTTTGAAGAGCCGCACGCTTTTGTGCCATTACAAGTCCATAATAGATTCCCTTCTTTTCAAGTAGCTCAGTATGCGTTCCGTATTCGGCAAGCTTGCCGTGATCAAGAACGATGATCCTGTTAGCGTTTCTTAAAGTAGAAAGTCTATGTGCAATAGCGAGCGTGGTACGTCCGTCGGTCAGCTTATTGATAGCGTCCTGAATAAGCTTTTCGGTTTCGGTATCAAGAGCCGCGGTCGCTTCATCAAGAATAAGTATCTTCGGGTTGTGAATAAGCGCTCTTGCGATGGCAATTCTTTGTCTTTCTCCACCGGAAAGTGAATATCCCTTTTCTCCGACGATGGTATTGTAGCCCTGCGGCAGACGCATTATAAAGTCGTGTGCGTTCGCCATTCTTGCGGCATTGATAACCTCCTCGTTTGTAGCAAACGGCTTTGCATATCGGATGTTATCGCGAATCGAGCCGGAGAACAGATGCGTTTCCTGAAGAACAACACCTATCTGAGAGCGTAAAGTTGCCTGTGATATATCCTTGATATTTACTCCGTCTATCTCGATCTTACCCTCCGTAACGTCATAAAGACGCATAACGAGGTTTATGAGCGTTGTTTTACCGCATCCGGAATGTCCTACGATTCCGATCATCTCGCCCTTATTGATCTTTATGTTAACGTTCTTAAGAACCGGATTATAGGTCTCATATCCGAACGTAACGTGGTCAACGTTAATATCGCCCTCTATCTTGATATCCTTAGGCTTTGCGATATCGAATACCTCCGGCTCCTCCTCAAGTATCTCAAGTATCTTACCGAGAGAGGTAAGGAAGTTTGAGATGTTTCTCGGAATCGCGGTTATCTGCATAAGCGGCTCGTAGATAATGCTTGAATAGCTGTTGAACTGGTTGAGAGTACCAATATTCATAGAGCCGTTGAACAGCATCAGGTTACCGTAAAGAATAATGAGATAGCTGCCAAGTCGTACAAACAAACCGAGGATCGGGAATACGGTATCGAAAAGCTTTGCGTTTGATTCATCCTGAACAGACTGCTTTTCGGTGCATTCCTCAAACTTTTTGATCGCTTCGCTTTCATTACCGTAGGATTTTACGACTCGAATGCCGTTAAGGATATCCTGCAGATGAAGATTTGTTCGGCGTGCAAGTATCCATGCTCTTACGTTTCTCTTTTGCATTCGCTTCCAGAATTTGAAGATAAACAGTATTGCAAACGGAAGCGGAATGAAAACGAACAGACACATTACCGGGCTTAACCATATAAGCAGAACAAGTGCCAGAAGGAACGAGAATGCCTGAGCAAAGTAAGTAGGCAAAAGACCCGTGATAAAGTGCTGAACAACGCTTACGTCATTGTTTATTCTGCCCATAAGGTCGCCTGTCGACTTGTTCTGTATAGATGACATGGAAAGCATCTGGATCTTTTCAAAAAGCAACGTACGAAGCATTATCGTGAATCTGTTACCCGACACAGCCGCCATTCTGCTTTGAATAACGTTTACGAATCTGTGAACAAGATCCATTGTAACGATTGCCGCGACTATCAGAAGAAAGTCTGCTATTCCGCCCTTCTGTATTCCGAATTCGGGAACGATATAATCGTTGATCGCTATCTTTTGTACGGCGGGAACAACAAAACGGAAGATCGTTGCAACTATTGCGGCAAACAGCGGGAACAGCATCATAAGACGCAGGCCCTTCGTCATTGCCCACAGCTTCTTATATATTTCCCTCTTACTCTGACAAAACGGACATATTTTCGTATGTACAACATACGGTCGTCCGCATTTTGGGCAGAAGCGTTCAGGCTCGTTGCTTGTGAGGGAATCACCGGCATTCCCCTTTGCCAGGAGCTCACAGCCCTGAGCAACGACAGAATAACGCGGCAGATTCCGTCCGGAAATAAACTGACAGAGCAAATGTGCTTTTTCATTTATCTTTGCGTAAAATCCGCAAATACCGTAATGAGTTTCAACGTGAAAGTCGCTCATATCCGACAACGTGTATCTCTCAAGCAATTCACCGTCAAGAATCTTATAAATATATCTGTCCGTAAACACCATATAACCCTCAACGTTTTTTGCGCCTTCAAAGTTATACGGCAGACAGTACATCCGCTTTTCGTGCTCGGATGAGCGTTCAAGAAATACTTGCTCATCGAGCGGCGGAAGGTCAAACATCAGTTTCATAAAGTCACCTTTTTACATATAGATCTCTATATGTCTGAAGCTTGCCTTGTCAAGCTTTGACGGATCGGTAATAGCGAAGCAGTTACCGTCGATATCGTGAATAAATACTCTGCCGTCCTCAAGCGTACGGATGTTTGAAGAGGGATTTGTCATAACGAAGCTTATTTTACCCGAGCTTGTCTGAACCTCCCAATACGAATATCCGAATTTTTCCTTAACGCTGAAGATCTTGAGAAGCTCCGGAGTAAAGTATCTCCTCGAAAGCTCCTCGCGAAGAAGAGACTGAACGTCATCCGGAAAATCCGACATACGTCTTATCATTCCTATCTCGTCGCCCTTTCCCTTGTCCTTGGTTTCGGGCTCGCGGATCGAAATAAATTCCTCCGGCTCTGTTATCGGGAAGGATCTTATCGGAAGAACACGCTCAAAAAATTCCTCTTCTCCGTCCTCGTTCTTAAGCTTAAGAGAGACAAGACCTCCCTCCGAACGGAAAAAGCTTGCGTTATACGGAGTAAGATCAACAGACTTTCTCTTTTTGAAGAAAAGATCTTCAAGATTCTCATCCTGCTTATCCAATACTTTAGTATCAGCCATAATTTTATACCATACCTTTCTGCACGTATGCCGTTACATTCCCTGCATTACCTTTTTCATCTGTTCATTTTGGAGAGTATAGAGCTTGTAGTAAACGCCCTTTTTCTCAAGCAGCTCCTCCTGAGTACCCATTTCGGCGACCTCACCGTGCTCTATTGCCATAATTATATTACAGTTTTTCAAAGTAGACAAGCGGTGCGCAATCGTTATCGTTGTTCTGCCGACGATAAGCTTATCTATAGCTTCACTGATAAGACGCTCGGTCTCAGTATCCATTGCTGCCGTAGCCTCATCGAGAATGAGCAGCTGAGGCGCAAGAAGAAGCGCTCGCGCAATTGAAATTCGCTGTCTCTCTCCACCGGAAAGTGAGCGGCTTCCGATTCCGACCATGGTTTCATACCCTTCCGGAAGATTCAGAATGAAATCGTGTGCGTTTGCAGCCTTTGCCGCAGCCACCACCTCTTCGAGAGATGCTTCGGGCTTGGCGTATCTTATATTATCCGCAATCGTTCCTCTGAACAGGAATATCTCCTGAGAGACGATCGCAACGTTCTTACGCAAGCTTTCCGTCTTGATCTTCTTTACGTTCACGCCGTCTATCTTTACGCTTCCGCTGACGGTATCGTACATACGGGTGATAAGGTTGGCGATAGTACTCTTTCCGCTTCCCGTATGACCAACAAGACCAAGGTGGTCACCCGCCTTAAGCTCAAACGTAACGTCCTTAAGTATCGGGCGGTTCGGGCTGTAGTGGAAGCACACGTGATTGAACTTTATGTCACCCTTTATATCGTCCATGCGCACAGCGTCAGGAGCGTCGGCTATCTCCGGGATCATATCGAGAGTTTCAAACATTCGTATTGCGGAGTTCATCGTATCGGTCATAAGGTTTGTGAAATTCGAGAAGAAATTCAAAGGACCGAAGATCATTCCGATGTAACCGAGATAGGTAGTCAGCTCACCGTAGGTCATATGCTGATTCATTACCTCAACACCGCCAAATCCCCATATTGCCTGCGAGGATATACCGATAAGAAGGCTTACAACGGGAAAGATAGTCAAGGATACGATGTTTACCTGAAGGTTAGCCGAATAAAGATTTTTTGAATACTTGTAAAAGCGATGCGCCTCGTCCGTTTCCTTCGCAAACGCCTTTACAACTCTTACACCGTTAAGCGAGTCACCGAGAAATGCGTTGAGCGACGCTGAATGACGCCATTGCTTACTGTACATTCTCCAAAGCTTCGGAAGCATTATACGGAATATTGCAACGATTATCGGAACCGGAATAAATACGATAAGAGTCAACTTCCAGTTTATAGAGAAAAGGAATATCGTAAGTCCGATAAAATTCAGCATATGCACGATAAAGTGCGGGACACCGTCGATGTAGAAGTTACGTATACGAACGGCATCGTAGTTTACACGGTTTATGAGACGACCTGTCGGATTCTGATTAAAATATGAAAGCGACAGTCGGTTCATTGCGCGAAATATGTCGTTTTTCATGTTCTTTGTAACACGTGTAGACATATAAGCGTTGCATCGGTTCTGTAAAATTCCTATGAAAAGAGAAAGAACCGCCATACCGAGGATGATTCCGACTACAATATAAACGTATTTGAGTTCATGCAGCTTACCGGTTATCATTTCACCGCTTTCATTATAGGACGGCTTACTTATAACCTGATCGAAAAGCACCTGCCCGCTTATTATAGGATTAAGCAGGGAGATAGCAGACGACATAAGCATACAGAACACAACTATAACAAGCTGGGGCTTGAAGTCCTTAAAGTAGGAAAGCATTCTTGCGATAGTTCCCTTTTTGTTTATACAATGCGTGCATATCTTACGGTGCTGATTCTCATAGACTCTGCCGCACTTTGGACATTTTGCGTTGAACTGCTCGAATATCGGGTCATCCTCATTTACGGTTATGCCCTGAGACAGACGCTCCCATATCGTAACGAAAGCAAGCAGCTTACATTTGCACGCATTCGTACAGCTTCCTATCACAACTGTTTTTTTCTCGCCGTTTTCCTTTTCCTCGTACGAAAGTATTCTGTTTGATGTAGTATAGCTGTCTACGTACGTGCCTGACAGCGACGACGTGTCAAATAGCGTATGATCTTTATCCGACAGTCGGATACGGTGCAGGCGTTTGTTTTTCAGATCAAGCAAAAGCCATACCTCGCCGAAATCACCGAAGATGTTAAGGTCAAGCCTTAATGCAGCATCCAATTCCTCTCCGTCATCGGAGGAAACGTATCCCTTTTGCCTTA
>JBGVEZ010000019.1:0-3817 GCA_045120555.1 Eubacteriales bacterium | reverse complement strand
CCGCCTTGAGGTCTTCGTTTCAGCCGCAACCGGTGAAGGTATCGAGGAGCTTACCGAAAGGCTTGAGGAAATAATCGCAAACGGCAAAACGACCGAAACGTTTAAATTCCCCCCGTCAGATTTCTCGTCGATCAACCTGCTTTACAGAGAGGCGTCGGTAATTTCCGTCGACTATACCGAGGACGGCGCGCTCGTTACGGCATCCGTTGACGCGAGAGTGAAGGGAATGCTTTCCCGCTTTATCGAAAAGAGTAATGGATAACTCCTACGTTACTCTCAAAAAAATAGGTGAGGGAACCTACGAGGAGAAGAAATCGGTCTTTATAGGCGTTGCGTACCCGATTGAGACCGAGGAGGATGCGCTTGAGGTCATACGGGCGCACAAAAAGCAATACTATGACGCAAGACACAACTGCTACGCATACATCCTGAAGGACGGCGTTACTCAACGCTTCTCGGATGACGGAGAGCCGCAGGGAAGCGCGGGACTGCCTATGCTGAACGTGCTTTCGAAAAAGGGACTTTGCGGTGCGTGCGTTGTTGTAACACGTTATTTCGGCGGAACGCTTCTCGGCGTCGGTGGGCTTGTCAGAGCATATACTCAGGCAACCGTTGATGCGGTTTCGGATGCCGGAATAAAGAAATTTGAGAAATTCAGAGACGTTTCCGTACGTCTTTCGTATTCGGATTACCAGAAGCTCGGAAAGCTGATGGCTCCGTTTACGGTAATTGACGAGACGACCGATTTTACCGATTCGGTCACCGTTTCCTTCTCGGTGCTTACCGAGGAAACGGATAAGCTGGTTTCCGTGCTTACCGAAAACGGAAACGGCAGATGGGCTGTGAATGTCCTTGATGAAAAATGGGGCTTTCGCAGCGTCGAATAATCAGAAGATCAGTAAAGGGGGATCGCCATGGGTAGAATACCGCCCGACCTGATAGATGAGATCATATATAAGAATCCCGTTGAGGATGTGATCTCGTCATACGTTAACCTTACGAAAAAGGGCTCGCGTTATATGGGACTTTGTCCCTTCCACAGCGAGAAAACACCGTCATTTGTAGTTTATCCCGATACGAAAAGCTTTTATTGCTTCGGATGCGGAGCGGGTGGCTCGGTTATAACGTTTGTTTCAAAGCTCGAAAATCTGACTTACCTTGAAACGATAGAGCATCTTGCCGAGCGTGCGGGTATTCAGCTTCCGGCGGACGGATATGAGCGAAGGGAAGATCCCGACCTGCCATCAAAAAAGCGAATTCTCGAAATGAATCGCGCCGCGGCAAGGTTTTTCCACTCCTGTCTTACGGATCCGAATATCGGACGCCCCGGTATGGAATACCTCGTCGGAAAGCGAAAGCTCGATATGGCAACGATAAAGCACTTCGGACTCGGATATGCTCCCGACGGATTCTTTTCACTTACCAACCACATGAAGTCTCTCGGCTATAAGCCCGAGGAGCTTCAATACGCATTTCTTTGCGGAAAAAGTCAAAAAGGAAATTATTATGACTACTTCCGTAACAGAGTTATGTTCCCGATAATAGACACGTCGGGAAACGTTATCGGCTTCGGCGGACGCGTGCTTGACGATTCAAAGCCGAAGTATCTGAATACCTCGGATACGCCCGCATTCAAGAAAAGCCGAAATCTTTACGCCCTCAATTTTGCCAAAAACGCCGCCGCACAAAGCGATGAGATGATCCTGTGCGAGGGCTATATGGACGTTATCGCGCTTCACTCCGCAGGCTATGAGACAGCAGTCGCAACGCTCGGAACGGCTCTTACCGACGAGCAGGCAAGGATAATGTCGAAGTACACAAAGAGGGTCGTTATTTCATATGACAGCGATGAGGCGGGCCAAAAGGCAACCGCCAGAGCTACGGGAATCCTTTCCGACGTTGGAATCGACGTGAGGATGCTTCGTCTTACCGATGCAAAGGACCCCGACGAATACATAAAAAAATTCGGAAAAATAAAGTTTGACGGTTTGCTTAAATCAAGCGTGCCCGACTTCGAATACAGAAGGGATATCGTGCTCGGTAAATACGACGTGAGTATTCCCGAATCGAAGATCAAGGCGGCGGATGAGCTGACGACAATCATTTCCGATTATTATTCCGACGTTGCAAGGGAATTATATATCTCGGATATCGCCAAACGACTCGGATTGCCTGCCGAAAGCCTTAAAGCCGATGTTAACCGCAAAAGGTCCTTTAAAAACAAAAAATTGCAAAGTGAGCTTAAACGCGAGGCAGACAGATCGATCATGATGATAGGAGATAAGGTGAATCCCGAGGCTTCAAAAAATCCTGCAGCTGTAAAGGCGGAGGAGGTAATTCTTGGTATTCTGATGCAGAACGAGGACGCAAGAGTCCACGTGCAGAAGAATCCGGACGTCCTTAAGCCCGAGATGTTCTTTTCGGAATTCTCGCGTGAGCTTTACAGAAGGATAATGGAGCTGCATACATCGGATCACGGCTTTTCGGTGCCGCTTCTCGAGGAGGGCTATACTCCCGATGAATTTTCAAGAGTCTATTCTATCCTGCACCGACGTACGGAGCTTTCGCAAAACGGCGTTGACGTGCTGATCGATGCGGTAAGGACTCTTAAAAACGAAACCGATACAGAATCAATCGCAGATCCCATCGAGGCGGCAAGACGCCGTATGGGACTGTAGGCGAAAATTCGGGAAATATGTTAAGGCATTACATATGCAGAAAGGATTTTTAAATGTACGATTCAAAGGATTACGGTAAATATAATCTTGGATACTCCGAGGAAGAGGACATATCCGAGATAGATATGTCCGACGTCAGCTCTGTGGTTGACGATTACATCGTTGAGGATTTTTCGTTCGATGACGGCTCTTTTGCGGATATCGATGAGGACGCCGAAACCCCCAGTGAGACAGATATGATGCAGATCGAATCTGACTTCGGCCGTATCATGGACAGCAGAAGCATAGAGAGCGTTCTGGCTCAGGACGGACTTGCTATCGATGACCCCGTCCGTCTCTACCTCAAGGAGATCGGTAAGATCGAGCTTCTTACACAGGACGAGGAGAAGGAGCTTGCGATAAAGATGAACGAAGGCGACCAGGCTGCAAGAGACAGACTCGTTGAAGCAAACCTCCGTCTCGTTGTAAGTATCGCAAAGAGATACGTCAATAAGGGTATGTTCTTCCTTGATCTTATCCAGGAGGGTAACCTCGGACTTATGAAGGCTGTCGAGAAATTCAAGCCGGATATGGGCTTCAAATTCTCCACCTACGCAACGTGGTGGATCAGACAGGCTATCACAAGAGCTATTGCAAATCAGGCGAGAACCATCCGTGTTCCCGTTCATATGGTCGAAACCATTCATAAGGTCTCAAGATATCAGAGAGAGATGATCCAGGAGCTCGGACGTGAGCCCACAGCCGAGGAGATCGCGGTAAAGATGGGTATGACAACCGATAAGATCCGAGAGATCATCAAGATTGCGCAGGATCCCGTTTCTCTTGAAACACCCATCGGTGAGGAGGAGGACAGCCACCTCGGCGACTTCATTCCCGATGAGGATACCCCCGCACCTAACGACGCTGCAAGCCAGACCATCCTTCGTGAGGTTATCGAAAAGGAGCTTGAAACACTTACCCCCAGAGAGGCTAAGGTGATCCGTCTCCGTTTCGGTCTTGTCGACGGAAAGACCAGAACTCTTGAAGAGGTAGGTCAGGAATTCGATATTACGCGTGAAAGAATACGTCAGATCGAAGCAAAAGCGCTCAGAAAGCTCCGCCATCCCAGCAGAGCAAAGCACCTTAAGGGATTCCTTGAT
>JBGVEZ010000018.1:0-6138 GCA_045120555.1 Eubacteriales bacterium | reverse complement strand
GCTATGGAGGATATTATGGATAACAGACGTGACGAATTTGACTTTGCGAACCGGTATTTGGTTGGTGACGAATTTATTCTTTGGAAGGGACAGCCCGAGAAGGGAAACCTGCTTTCAAAGAGCGATGCGGTCTTTATTCCGTTCAGTATTTTTTGGTGCGGATTTGCGATTATCTGGGAGGTTTCTGTTATCTCGTCCGATGCACCGTTTTTCTTTTGCTTGTTCGGTCTTCCGTTTGTGGCTGTAGGATTTTATATAACGGTCGGTCGCTTTTTCCATCTGGCTTACAGCAGGGTACATACGTGGTATGTTATTACGAACAAGAAGATCATCCGTAAGATCGGTGGAAGGATAGATATACTCGACGGTCAGAATCTTCCGTCAATGAGCATAGAGCTCAGAAAGAACGGGCACGGAAATATTAATTTCGGAGAGGCTTTTGTGTTACCTCGTCGTGGACTTAACCTTAACGGTAATACCCAAGAGTATTCCTTCTCGCTTGACAACATAAAGGAGCCGCTTAAGGTTCAGGAAATCATAAAAACAATGGATAAATAAAAGAATACCGCAGGACTCAATAACGATCCTGCGGTATTTTTATTCGTTTTAAAGGAAAAATCTCTTTCTGAGCGATTCCTTCAGCGGTCTTACTATCGCGATAACGATGAACATAAGTCCGAATATCACGCAAACCGAGCAGGGATATGGCGACCAGACGATGCTTATCTTATCGAGGAAGGTAACGCCGATGAGTATCTCGATGAGCGGGAAGAATACGCCAAGTCCTATCCACGTTCCGCCGATGATGTAAAGTATTCCGCGCTTTACGTATCTTGTAAGCGTGACGTAGGTCGTTACAAGAAGAGCAAAATAAACGGTTATCGGGAGCGCGAACGTGAGATACCAGCCACCACCCGTCGCAAGATCGACGTACAGCATGTAAAGTGCGGAAGCTGCAAAATCCACGGGGGCAAATATTACGGGATTCGGACGCTTGAACCAGAAGGGAAGCACGAACAGTATGTATCCGAGCAAAACTCCGCCCGCGGCGTATCCAGACCACGTTACGGCCGCATTGAACTGAAGATCGCAGAACAGCGTTATGAATATCGGCTGAGCAAAGATGACCGTCAGCACGAATAGGATTCCCTTCGGGTTAACCGTTTCGGGGAGAGCCTTGTCGGTCGGGTAAGGCCCTTCTGCCTCGGGTTGCTTTATATCGGGGTGATACGCTTTTGTTTCGCAAAGAGGGCATACTCTTTCGCTGTCTGCAAGCTTAACACCGCAATTAACACAGTACATAATATAGCTTCCTTTCCTTGGTTATTTTTTCTTCTTTTTCGGTGTCTCACGTCGGTTGCTTTCTACCGTTACTCCTATTCCGAAATCGCGGAGAACCTTGAAAAATTCAAGCTCAAGCTCGGATTCCTTTATCGTACGCAGGAAGTTGATGTAAAGCTTTCCGCCGTATGACAGCATACCGCAGGTGTATGCTGTATTCGATTGCTTTCCGATGACGAAATCCATACGCTCAACGTACTTGTCGAAGCCTTCGGGGACGGAAATTTTTCCGATGTTTGATAGAGTTAAGCAGGACTTGCTTTCACCGACAGCGTTGTATACCGCCTTCATGGCGATGTTTTTTATAAAGAGCGGCATGATTTTTAGGATCATGGCTTTTTCGGTGTTGACGTTTGTCATTATACGGGAGAGCATTTCCTTTTTCGTAGTCTGCAGACACATAAGATGATGAAAGGTTGCGCATATTTCATCAAATTCCCATTCACCCATTTTCGGATCGACTCCGGGTGTGATATACAGAACGAAGTTACGGAGGGTTTTGCTTCCGAACATTTTTCTGAGATTTACGGGGATGAGTATCTTTACGGGAAGACGCTTTTTCAGCCTCGGAACCTTTCTTTTTTGAATGTTCAGAATCGCCATTATCATGGACGAGGCGAGAAGAGTTGTCAGCGTGATATTCTTTTCATGCGCAACACGGAGTACGTCGTCAGCGTCCGCGATAAGTGTTGTTACGTTCAGGTAGCCGTCAGGCTCGGGAGTTCCCGTAAGTCGGTATGCATCCGTGTCCGCGCGGCTTTTTGAGACTATACCTTGCGGCTTTAAGAAGCTGTCCTCAAGCTCCTCATCCTTTGGTTCCTCAAGTCGGTCAAAAACTCCGTTCTCGCAAGGTATAAGCTCTCCGTATTTTTGCTTTATATACTCCGCACAGAGTGATTTGAGGAACACCATACCGCCGTTCGCATCGGTAAGTGCGTGGAAGAATTCGACCGCCACACGGTTCTTGTATACTATAACTCGGAAAGCACAGCTCCGAAGCTCTCTGTCCGGCATTGATACGAGAGGGAACACAGCTTCATCGTCGATCTGCGGCGCAGTAGGAATCTCCTCAAGATAATACCAGAACATACCTCTGCGAAGTCTTACCGCTATTGACGGAAAACGTCTTGCGGTAACGTCGAGTGAGGATTGCATTACCGAGCGGTCGATGTCCTCGGTAAAGCTTGCGGACAGACGGAAAAGATTTGACCACGTTCTTCTTCTTGCGGCAGGATATATCTTTGCCGCGTTGTCAAGCCGCATCCAGCGGAGCTTTCTCTCGAACGGAAGAACTGTTTTTAAAAATTCGTTTATTTCCGCAAAGTCCTGCTTAGTTTCCTTAAGATCGTAAAGCGGGTATGCGTGCCACATGCCGTCCTTTACAGTGAGACTTGCATTACAGCCGCCGGTTATAAGCTTGCTGTGGAGCATTCTTGAATCGTCCAGCATTATCTCGTCACCGCCGACAAAAATAATTGACGGAGGCATGCACGAAAGGTCACCGAACAGGGGGGAGACGTACGGATTCTTCTTGTCGTCCGTGTAGTGATCGGCAAAGAATTCAAGTCTTTCCTTTGACATCGACGGGTCCTTTTGCTTGTTCATTTCGTATGACTTGCCCGACGAGGTAAGATCCGTCCACGGGGATATCGCAATTATTCCGCATGGCATCGGCATGTTGTGATCACGCAGCCTCATGCACAGCGAATACAGCATTCCGCCGCCCGCACTTTCACCGCAAAGCACGATATTCTCGGCACGGTAGCCCGCGTCGAGAAGGTATTTGTACGCCTCAAACGCATCATCGAGTGCGGCAGGGAACTTGTGCTCGGGAGCAAGGCGGTACGCCGCACAGAATACGGGGATCGACAGCTCGGAGGCGAGCTTGCTTCCAAATCCCAAAGCATATTCAAGGCTTCCGCAAACGTAGCCGCCGCCATGAAGATATAGAATAACACCGTCGCGGCAGTCGCCGTACGGATGCACCCACGCACCCTCGAAATTGTCAAATCTCCGCTCCTCAACGGATACCGACCGGCGGTTTCCGAGTAGCATAAGCTCGCCGAGCTTATCCTGACCGATACGTGCGGTAGACAGCGAGCAGCTAAGGATCACCGGTTTCAGTATATTCAGTTGTGAACGTATAAACTTAGCGTTTACTGCCATACCTGTTCCTCTCCTGCGTTTTTATCTGAACTATTATACCATAAACGCTCTGCGATTTCAATAGGAAAATGTGAATTTAATGAGAAAACGCGTCCGGGTTAATGGACGCGTTTTGTGTTGAGGATTTTATTTCGTCGCAATTCCGATAGCGCACCAGCCGTTATCCTCGAGGACGTCTACTGCGCGGAGTCCGTTACCGTCGAGTGCGGAGAGGATCTCGTCTCTTCTCTCGGAGATGATTCCCGATGCGAGGAGGACGGTTCCCTTGTGCATAAATTTTGGGATGTCGGGGAGCATACGGAGGATGATATCCGCAACGATGTTAGCGCAGATAACGTCGTATCTTCTTACGGGGATATCCGCAAGGAGGTTGCTCTGACCGCACTTGATGTTAGTGATGCCCGCACCCGCAACGTTCTCCTTTGCAACTCTTACTGCCATCGGGTCGATGTCATAAGCCTCGCAGTAGCCCGCTCCGAGCTTTGACGCGCAGATCGCGAGGATTCCGCTTCCTGTACCGACGTCGAGCATCGAGCAGCCTTCTTTTACGTACTTCTGCAAAAGCTCTATTTCAAGGCGTGTGGTTTCGTGAGAGCCCGTACCGAACGCCATACCGGGGTCCATGGTAACGATGATCTCGCCGTCCTTCGGTTCATACTTTTCCCATGCGGGAACGACGACGATTCTGCCGCCGATGTGGAGGGGCTTATAGTACTGCTTCCAGGAGTTTGCCCAGTCCTCCTCGTCAACACCGATGACCTCGATCCTTGCTTCGAGCTTTTCCGCATCAAGTCTTTCGTTGATGAACGCGAGGGCATCCTTGTAGCTTCTTTCCTCGGGGACGTAGACCGAAACCGATGCGATGGTCTTGTCTGCGTTGAGGATGGATTCGTCGATGAGATCACCGTAAACGCTGTCAAGATCGATGTCGCTGTAGTCTTCTATCTGAATGTTTGTGTCTATCATGCTCATAAGAGCGGAAAGTCTGTCAAGCTCCTCAAGTCTTACCGTGACCTTAATCTGTGTCCACGTGCTGTAGCTGTAGCCGTAATCGCTTCCTACTTTATCCATAATTTCAGATCCTTTATTTATTATCAAAAATTTTCTTTATGTTTTTGAAGAATTTGCTCTTCTCCTTGTAATTGCTCTCACCGCAGCTTTCAGCAAACGCACGGATGTGATCCTTCTGCTTTTCCGAGAGTGACTTCGGAATCTCGATGTTCACTGTAACGAAGAGATCGCCTCTTCTCTGGGGAGAGTTGTAGAAGGGAACACCCTTATCGCGGAGGGTGAACACCGTACCGTGCTGTGTGCCCTCGGGAATTTCGAGCTTTTCGGTTCCGTTCAGCGTTGGAACCTCCACCTCTGCGCCGAGTATCGCTTCCGCAACCGTGATGGGAAGATCGACGTAAAGGTTGTTGCCCTCGCGCTTGAAGGTCTTGTGCGACTTTACGTGAACCTCAACGTAAAGATCGCCCGCGGGACCGCCGTTTCTGCCGTCGTTGCCGAGACCGCGGAGACAGATCGTGTTTCCGTTATCGATACCGGGATTTATAGTGATAGATATCGTCTTCTTTGCTCTGACGTATCCGTTTCCGTTGCACGCTTTACAGGGATTGGTGATTATCTTACCCGTTCCTCGGCAATCGGGGCAGGTGTCCTGACTCTGCATTTGCATTCCCATAACGCGCTTTATTGTGGTTACAACGCCGCGTCCGCCGCACTTTTTACAGGTTTCAACGGTCGTACCCTTTTCCGCACCGCTTCCGCCGCACGACTGGCACTTTGTAACTCTCTGATAGCTTACGTCCTTCTTTGTGCCGAATACCGCTTCCTCAAACGTAAGGTAAACGTCAGCACCGAGGTCCTCGCCTCTCTGGGGCGCGTTACGTCTTTGCGCACTGCCGCCGCCAAAGCCGCCAAAGCCGCCGCCAAAGAAGGAGCTGAATATATCGCCGATGTCACCGAAGTCCATATTGGAATACGAATATCCGCCGCCTGCCGTCTGATCGAACGCCGCGTGACCGAACTGGTCATATTTTTGCTTCTTTTCGGGATCGGAGAGGACTGCATATGCCTCGTTGACCTCCTTGAATTTAGCCTCTGCGGTAGCGTCACCGGGGTTTACGTCTGGGTGATATTTCTTTGCAAGCTTTCTATATGCCTTTTTTATATCGTCTGCCGATGCGCTCTTATCGACGCCCAGCACTTCATAATAATCCTGCTTTTCCGCCATGACTGTATGAAAATCCTTTCGAATGCAGTGTTACTGCTGTTAAAAAATAGTTGTGTTTCTTATATATGGGAAAATTCACACCTTCCCAAAACTCAAACTTTCCCCGAAGGAACGAAAAGTCCTTCGGGGAGAAGCTTATATGAATTATCAGTTCTTGTCCTCGTAATCTGCGTTGTAGTAGGTGTCGCCGTTCTGTCCCTGTGCGCCTGCGTTGGGATCGAAGCCCTGACCCTCTGCGCCCTGAGCTCCGCTCTGTGCGTAGAGCTTTTCGGAGAGTGCGTAGAACGCCTTTTCAAGAGCCTCCATCTCAGCCTTGATGGTTTCGGTGTTGCCGCCGCTTACAGCTGTCTTGAGCTTTTCAACTGCATCAACAACGGGCTGCTTATCAGCCTCGG
>JBGVEZ010000017.1:0-7324 GCA_045120555.1 Eubacteriales bacterium | reverse complement strand
CCCATTGACGGTCGGAAGGAAAGAGGCGGAGCAGTTTTTGAACGATCCTGAAAGTTACGCGAGGTGGCTGCACGAAAAGCAGTCAATGGACGTCTATCATGAAGGACCGCGATTCTATCAGGACGATAACGGCGAAATAATTGCACGTTATTTTCTTTTTGATAACGCACCCGTGGTATTACCGAATCAGCCTGCCGTACCGTTTGGAGTAACCGATCCCAAGACAGGAAAGCCGCTTGAATGTCACAGCTGGAGAGTTCTTCTGGTATCACAGCAGGATGCGCAGCCCGTCGGGGAAATTGAATATTCGAAATTTCTGAATATGATTCCGGACGGTAAAAGGACCGAATTCGATGCGGCGTGCTTTTTGATCGAAGGGCTGTCCCTTGACGAGCTGAAGGCATTGGCGGAGACGGAGAGTTAAATCAAAAAAAGCGAGGGGCTTATGTCGTTTTTCGATATTTTCAAAAAAAGCAAAAAGGAAAAATACGTAGTCGACAAAACGCCCGTTGATGGCGAATACATAGAAAGCAAATTCCGATTTTTGGTCGATTGCGGATATAAGTACGCGTTCTATCAGAAAAATTGGGAAAGGGAGTTCGTCTATACCGCAAACGAATGCCGTGTGGAGATCTATCTTGACGGCTACGTGTTCGATTGCGTAATACGGACGAAGGACGTTGAGAGAGTTAATCTTTTGGAAAGCCCGCTTGTGGACGAAGGATTCGTATCACGCTACTTAAAGGCTTCAAATCACGAAAGAGCCGATATGATAGCTGATATTTTACGTGAAAGAGCAGATATTTTTCTGCAAAAATGATATTCTGATCCGCTATATCGGCGGACAAAAAACAACACCACGGTATCATCACCGAGAAAAGGAAACGTTATGAACAAACAGGAAAAAATCAAGGAACTTATATTCGATCTGCTTTACGCCGTCATTGCAGGCGTGATAGTAGGCACGGCTTACCACTTCTTCCAGAACAGCAACGCATTTGCACCCGGCGGAGTCGGCGGTCTTGCGACGATCACGCACCATCTCCTTTCGGACAAGGTCAGCTGGGCGGTGCTTATGGTGGCGTTCAATCTGCCGATATTCGTGCTTGTCAGCGCAATAGTAAACAAAAAGCTCGGATTTATGCTGATCATATATATGCTCGTGCAATCCTTCATTCCGAGGCTGTACGATCTTGTCGGCGCAATGCCCTACTGCCTTGCAAACAACGGCGAGGATTTCAACGTCGTTTTTGCCTGCATCGCAACGGGCGTTATATCCGGATTCGGCTTTTCGATAATGCTCAGAAGATTCGGTGCGAGCGGAGGAACTTATGGAATTTCCGCGCTTATAAAGAAGGCACGTCCCGAAATAAACATAGCGTACGTATCGTTCATTATGGATTCCTGCGTGGTGTTTATCGCATTCTTCGTTTACGGCATGAAGATAACACCCGTAATGTGTACCCTCTTAAACCTCTTTATTGCTAATATGATCGTTGACAACGGTCTTAGCGGTATAAAGAACGGCTATAAATTCGAGATCATCACAAAGAATCCGAACGAGCTTGCCGAGGTGCTTATGACCCGTCTTAAGCACGGCGTTACCGGAATAAACGTTCACGGAATGTATTCTGACACAGACAGATATATGCTTGTTTGCATAATAAACAAGCGTCAGATCGGCGAAATGATAAAAATACTCAAAAGCTATCCCGACACGTTCGCAAGCTTCGAGAAGGTAAACGAGGTGTTCGGTAACTTCAGGAGAAAGGTATAAGCCTTAAGGCAAAGCTACCGAGGGTGTAAGGAGAACCGAAATAAGAAGGAGACTCTTAAAAATGAATATAAAAATAGCGTATATCTGTCTTTGTCACACAGAACCCGAAATCGTCGCCAGAACGGCAAGGGCACTTAAATACGGAGATGACGGATTTTTTGTCCACGTTGATAACAAGCAGGACGCTTCACCGTTTATTAAAGCCTGCGAGGGGATCTCGGGCGTTCACTTTGTTGAAAACAGAATTGACAACTTCTGGGGCGGCTTCAATTCGATAATTGCTACCATGCGCACGCTGCAGCTTGCAGTGAAAACTGACGACTACGATCGATTCGTGCTTTTGCAGGGTCAGGACTACCCCTTGTATTCTCCGAGGGAGATACACGAATTTTTCGCATCTCACGCAGACGTTGAATACTGCAAGGCGAGAAACGTTTCAACGTCGAAGAACAAGAAGGATTATATGAGGTGCTGCGGCTACTGGCTTATGGATATGAAGCCGAGCGGTATTATGAAATATGCGCGTGCGTTGCTGCACCGATTCAATACGCTCGGAATAAAGTACCGTTCTCCCAAGTTTAAGAGGGGCAACGAGGAATGGAGCGTGTATCACGGCTGGGCGCAGTTCGCTCTCACGCGTGACTGCGTTGAATACGTCCTTGACGTGTATGAAAACGATACAGCGTATAACGATTATATGAGGCACCGCTTCCCGCCGGACGAAATTTATATTCCGACAATAATACACAATTCTCACTTTAAGGACAAGGTCTCAACCGACGTTATCCGCCTGCGTACCGGTCAGGAAACGATGATCAATCTGACGTATTTTGAATATCCGGTCTACATTATCGTATTTAAGGATAAAGAGGATTACGAATGGTTGAAAAAGACAGGATGTTTGTTTGTAAGGAAGCTGAATTCATCATCCACCGAGCTGCTCGACGAGATTGACAGCCATATCCTTTAAGCGAAAAACATACGAGAGGAACGATCCCAATGAACGAAAACGATTTCTATGACGAGCTGAAAAAATATGCGCTTGATAGCGGTAACTATAAGCGTTGGCGACAGGAGCATACCAAGGTTTTCGGAGATCTGTTTGCGAATGCATTTTCCGAAAGCGAGGAAGCACAGATCTGCTTTACGGCGGCTCTTATAAGCATTTCGCAAAGGCAATTCGATAAAGCGATGCCGAAGCTCGATATGCTTGAGACGATGGCACTTAACGAAAGCGACGAAGCAGCGATATATTATTTCAAAGGTCTCAATCACGAAATGCTCGGCAACGAGGAGTATATGGAGGAATATTACGAAAAGCTGAGATGCCTTCCACATACACCGAAATTTGTTCTCGCTTTCCATCCGTATTACCGCACCGCTAAATTTGCGCAAAGGGATTCCGAATGCACAAAGTCGATGTACTATTACCGCAAGGCTCTTGACTTTTATCGGGACGTGAGCTTGGATCCTCACGTTTCATCGGTTGCAAGCCATATTATATACGATATCGCAACGCTGTGCCTCTATATGCACGAGTATGATCAGTGTGAGCATTTTCTTGAGTTTTCGTATAAGTATGATAAATCCCAAAATGCTCAGAGAGATTACGTAAAAGCAATTCTTTTCGCACTTCAAGGCAAAAAGGAAGAGAGCGACAAGATCTTAAAAACATTGAATTTGTTTTTGCGAGAAAATTGTCAGGCAATGACAGAAGCGATCTTTAACGGAACAGACCTGCATTACTGTGTCGTACCGCAGAACAGATCGCAGTACGGCGCGTTCCGGCGTTCCTTTGAAAACGATGCGGACGATTTCCGTGCGATGGCATCCGACGGCAGGTATCCCGAGCTTGAAAGGAGCATATCCGCAATGCTTACAAGAGTGTTCGGGTTTATGAAGCGAACGCTCGAATGCCGCGTCGAAACGGTCGGTGAGACGGTCGTTGTAAAATGTAAGAATTACAGAGTCAAGACCTTGATTGCCGAGCATAAGGAATTATTCGCAATGATGCCAAAGGAGCTTTCGGACTTTGCTTTCCTGTCGGTGGAGGAATTTGAGAGCTTCTGAAATCTGCGGGTACCCCAAATCCAACACCGTAGGGACCGGCGTCCCCGACGGTCCGAAAAATAAACAACCGAAAGGACCCACACCATGAACAATACCCCAAAAAAACTCCTCACCTTCAGCTACGATGACGGAGTAACGCAGGATATAAGGCTTATCGAGCTTTTCAACAAATACGGAATGAAGGCAACCTTCAACATAAATTCAATGCGTCTCGGTCAGCCGAGAGAGATGGTGCGCGAGGGCGTTACGATCTCGCACAACAAGGTAAAGGCGGAGGACGTAAAGCATATCTATGACGGTCACGAGGTTGCTGCACATACGCTCAATCATCCTCTCCTTCCGTCGATCGATGACGAGCAGAGGATCATATACGAGGTCGAGCAGGACAGACTTAACCTCTCCGAGCTTTGCGGATACGATGTGGTCGGATTTGCGTATCCGGGCGGCGGCGTGAATTTTGATAGCCGCGTTGCGAACATAATCCGTGAAAATACGGGCGTTAAGTACTGCCGAACCACCGTTTCGTCGCACAATTTCGAGCTTCAGGACAACCTTTACGAATTCAAGCCGAGCGTTTACCATCACGCAGAGTTCGACAGACTTTTTGAGCTTGGAGAAGAGTTTTTACAGCTCGAAACCGATGAAAAGAAGATATTCTACGTTTGGGGACACGCATACGAATTTGATATACATAACACGTGGGATCGCTTTGAGGAATTCCTTCGCATGATGAGCGGCAAGGACGACATACTTTACGTAACGAATAAGGAAGCATTACTTTAACCTTTGGAGGATATAGCGATGATAAAGGAATATTATTTCAGCGGAGACGGAACTATCCTATTTGACGATCAAAAAAGCGTCAGGGAGCTTATTGCAAATGCATTTCAGACGTTTGGCTACTATGAGCCCATGGGCTTTGGTACCGTCACCGTATTTCAAGCACATCACCCGGCGACAGATAACGGTTGGTTTACGAACGATACGTCAAAAAGCTGTGCAGAGGAGATCAAATGCCCCGATTGCTTATGCTTTGCCTATCACGTTCCGGGCGTGCTTTACTACGTTGAAGGCGGCTGGGGAACGAATCTCGGAAATCTGCCAACCTTAGAAAATCCCACACATCTTCACCTGCGATTTGAGGACTTTGACCATAACGTCGCATTCAACGGTAACCTTACCGTCGGTGAGGCAATAGGATTCTTTAAGAAAAAGGGATACGTTGACAAGGACGCAGACAGATTCCTTATACGCCCGATAAATCCGTACAGCCCGCCGTATACGCTTATGCTTTCGGATGAGCTGCTGCACAAGACCGTAGAGGAGTTTGAAGCATCGCTTCCCGTTGCGGTGACTATAATTGATATCCTGGAAAACAACTGATAGTCCGGTAAAGGGTACAGAGCTGCCCGAGGAGAAAATAAAAATGAAAAAAACACTTATAAACGGATTACCCGAATCCGCACCGCACGAGCTTCTCTCGTTTGCGGGCAATGCACGTATATTCGACAGCTCCTGCTCACCCGAAGCAAGGGTATATTACATAGAAAAGGACGGCGGCTATTTTATAAAGACCGCACCTTCGGGAACACTTTCGGCAGAGGCTACTATGACCTCCTATTTCGGCCAAAAGGGACTCGGAGCAGAGGTGCTTCACTACAGCACCGACACCGTCGATTGGATGATGACGTCACGGGTTGCGGGCGAGGACTGCACCTATGAGCTTTACCTGTCCGATCCGAAGCGACTTGCCGCAACCATCGGTGAACGCCTCCGTACGCTCCACGAAACGAGCTTTGAGGGCTGTCCCGTGATGAACAGAATGGAGGGCTACCTTGCGCTTGCCGATGAAAACTACAAAACGGGCAATTACGATAAATCGCATTTCCCCGACAGCTTCGGCTACCGATCGGCAGAGGAGGCGTATTCGGTGCTATCAAAGGGCAGAGACGCATTTAAAAACGAGGTTCTCCTTCACGGAGACTACTGCCTTCCGAACATTATGCTCGATAATTGGCGTTTTTCGGGCTTTATCGACGTCGGAAACGGCGGTGTCGGTGACCGCCACGTTGACCTCTTCTGGGGCGCGTGGACACTTATGTTCAATCTCGGAACGGACAAATACAGAGACAGATTTTTCGATGCCTACGGCAGAGACAAGGTCGACGAGGAGATAATTAAGATAGTCGCCGCGGCTGAGGTGTTTGGGTGATGGAAAATAAAATGGAAGTAATTGCATGTAAGAAAAGGATGCTGTTGCGAAGAGGCTGACCGATATAATGTACCGTGCGAAGTACAGCAAGTAACAAGGAGAAAAAATGAAAATACTAATGATCGGCAACAGTGCCACGTATTATAACGACGTACCCGGAATCCTTTCGAATCTGATTTTGGAAAATGGGATGGAAGCAGTCGTCCATTCCGCCACCAAGGGCGGTGCAAGACTCTCAAATGCGCTTTCCGAGGAAACACCGCAGCACGAAAAGCTTTGCGCGTTGCTTTCGGAAAACAAATATGACGTCCTCTTCCTGCAGGAGCACGGTATTCACGGTATTCTCGATACCGAGGGCTTTATCGAAAGCGCTACTAAGCTTTGTAATATGGTAAAGGCACCGAGAAGAATACTTTACGTTCCGTGCGCACGCAAGGAAGGTAACGAAGCAATGAAAAAACGCGGATGGACGGCACGCGAGATGACAGAGAAGGCATATTCGGTCTACACGGACGTTGCCGCTTCACTCGGAGCTGAGCTGTCTCCTGCCACTGTGTGCTTTATGAATATTCTTGAAAAGCACCCCGATGCCCCTCTTCACGCAGAGGATATGGCACATCCGTCCTTGCTCGGCAGCTGTGTTATCGCAACCACTCTCTACAGAACGCTCATCGGTAAGATGCCCGAAAGCTTCGCGGCGGTAGACGTGGCGGAAAAATACTTTGAAATTATAGAGAAAACGGTCGAAAAATACGGAAAATAAGGAGAAAAGGTATGGAAAACAAGCTTAAATATTCATCTCCCGCCAGAAATTTCAACGAATCCCTGCTTATCGGTAACGGTAGGATAGGTGCGGCTGTGTACGGTGACCCGAAAAAAGACACGGTTTCCTTAAACCACGATACACTCTGGTCGGGTAAGCCGAGAAGCTACGGGAAAGAGGGTGCATACGATGCCTTCTGCCGCGCGAGAGAGGAGATCCTTTCCGGAAATATCCCCGCAGGTCAGGCAATAATAGAGCAGGAATTCAATTCCGAATGGTCGCAGGCATATATGCCGATGGGTACGCTTTACATAGAAACAAACGACGGTGATATTACGTCCTACCGCCGAGAGCTTGACATGGAGAATGCCGTTGTAACGGTAGATTACACCTCCGAAAAGGGAAGCGCAAAAAGGGAATATCTCGTTTCGCACCCGCACGGCTGTCTTGCCGTAAGATGCACGTCCGACAGCGCAAGAGACTACGTTATAAGGGCGGACAG
>JBGVEZ010000016.1:0-22530 GCA_045120555.1 Eubacteriales bacterium | reverse complement strand
AGCTTATAGATATGGAGGACGCGCTTCTGGAGGGCTACGTTGTCGGAGATATAGAGATGCGGAATTCGCGTACTCTTTATTCGATCGTCGGAAACGCATTCGTTGTGCTTTCGGGTATCGTTTGCGCCTACGTGCTTGTCGTATACGTTTACGATAAGGTAAAAAAGAACAGATGAATATACTGTCACCGTATGTCGTATAATGACGAATACGGTGACAAAAATTTTTTTCGTGTAAATCGGTGTCACATCCGAAGGGAAAGCATAGTATGTAAGTGAGGCGGCGAAGTACAGCGCGCCCAATATTTACGAAAGGAAACTTACATTATGTCCGATTCAAAATACGTATGTCAGGGCTCCGCAAGAGATAACGTCTGTATCGAAAGCTCGCGCGTGCTTGATTCCTGCCGCGACAGAGACTGCTTTGAGAAGGTAAGGGTATTTCTTTCCGACGTGGGAAACGATATAATCGACCGCACGTCCACCATCCGCGTTACCGATGCCTGCGTTGCATACGCGAGCATATCAGTCGATCCCGTACCCTTTAACCGCGGCTTTTACACCGTCAACACAAGGCTTTACATTAAGATAACCTTCGAGGCGTGTGTCGGATGCGACAGAAGCAGATGCTTTGACGGCATCGCTGTTGTTGACAAGAAGGCTGTGCTTTACGGAGGAGAGAGCGGAGTTACCGTATTCAAGACTACCCCCGAGGACAGCTTCTGTTCATCAGTTCCGCTTTGCAGCTGCTCGTCGAATCTTCCCACGGCGACCATCGAGCTTGCCGAGCCCATTATCCTCTCCGTCGGGGTATACGAGAGAGCAAGAGAAAAGGAATGCTGCTGCTGTGTCTGCTGCTGCGGCGACATCCCCGAGCCTGTTTACTCGAAGGTCGACGGTATCTTCCGCGACGACTGCGATCGCATAATCGCCGTATCCATCGGTCTTTTCTCGGTCGTTCGCATTACAAGGAAGGCGCAGTACGTGGTTAATGCGACCGAATACTGTGTTCCCGACAAGGAATGCGTTTGCGCTGAGGAGGATGATCCCTGCAGTATCTTCCGCACCATGTCCTTCCCGATCGGTGAATTCTGCTCGGATGGAAAGCGTGACAAGTGCAAATAACCACCTGCGGTGGGGATGATTATTGACAACTTGCGGAAATACGCTTCCGCAAGTTGTTTTCTCAAGTAACGATATTGGAGATTCGTAGGGCGGGGGCAAGCTCGTCCCCTACGAGGAACTTAACATCGAGGTTAATTATATGCTGACAGTTGAATAAACCAAAAAGCAGAAGCCCCGGCTTCTGCTTTTTTCTTACGGCAGGAAAACGTTAGCATGCCTCAGCGTTCTATAATTTCCGAATAAACATTAAAATTTTACAATCTCACTCTTGACAAGAATAATATAATTTGATATAATATAATATAAATTACGGACGGGAGGCTGATCCTTATGCTGATGCCGCGAATCTACGGAAACGCAAGCACTAAAACGGCTGTATACAATTCGATAAGGGTAAACAGACTTCCGCAGGCGATAATACTTGAGGGGGATGACGGGAGCGGACGTATGACGCTTGCCCGTGAGATCGCGGCAGCCGCGGTCTGCCTTCGCAACGGCCGCGATTTTCCGTGCGGTGAATGTAAATACTGCCGCCGCATCCGTGAGGGGATCACGCCCGATATCGTCACCGTAAGACGTGAGGAGAAGAAAACGCAGATCGGCGTTGACGCCGTACGCTCGATGGCTGAGGCGGCAAGAAACGGTCCTTGTGAGCTTCCGATGCTGATATTCATTATCGAGGATGCGGACACCATGACCGTTCAGGCGCAGAATGCGTGGCTCCTGACGCTTGAAAATCCGCCAGAGGACGTCGCGTTTATTTTGCTGTGCGAAAACGAGCGCAACCTGCTTGAAACTGTCCGTTCGCGCGCTCCGACCTTCAGAATGCAAAAATTCGAGCCGTCGGATATCGTCTCATACCTCAGAAGCCATCCCGAGCTTCTGCCGCAGGACTGTAACGACGCTGTCATCTACGAATGCGCAACCGCATCCGGTGGAAGCATCGGCAAATGCGCCGAGCTTTGCGATCCGCAGAAATCTGCCGACCTTGTGCAGAGAAGGGAATCTGCGCTTGAGGCTGTAAGAAGCGTGGTGCTTTCCAGAGGAAAGCAGACCGACAGAATACGCACCGTATATAAATTTCCCGAAAACCGAGAGGATCTGAAAGCACATTTCAGACTTATGTCGCAGATAATGTGCGACCTTATCCTCCTTAAGAAGGACGAGAGAGCGCACACTGCATTCTTTACCGAATCGAAGCGTGAAGAGGCACTTGAGATGTCGGATGCGTGCAGTACAGCCGCCTTGCTCGGATTTATCGGAGTACTTGACAGCGCGTGCGATTCACTTTCGGCAAACGCCTCGGTAAAGGGAGTCCGTACCGATTGCGCAATATCGCTTGGACTTATGTAAAAAACGAAATTCATCGAAATAAGGATAATATCATGGAAGAAAATAAAGCAAAGAAGCCGTATAACAAAAAGCGGCATTATCATAACCATAACAAAAGATCGGGTAAGGTCCGCGATGATAAGGTGCTTGAGCACGAGGCTTCCGCGGAGGAAGTAAACGCTCCCGCCGCGCCTATGCCCGAAAAGAAGAAAAGACCGCAAAGAGATCACTCAAGGCAGGAGGCTGCCGTAAAGCAGGAGACGTCTGCTCCCGTCGATGCCGCTGCGGTAACAACCGAGCGTAAAAAGGAGCAGGGTGACCATAAGCGTCACAGAAATAACCGCCATTCGGATCGACGCAAGGGAAGCGGAGGAGCAAAGCAGGACGTTGCGGCTGACGTTGTATCAGAAGAGATCGCGGACACCTCAGAAATACCCGTAGCACCGCAAAAAAGCGCAAATGAGAGCTTTTTCACAGAGCCGGTTCTTGCCGATGAGGCGTACGACGAGACGCCCTCGATCGATCCTGCCGAGCTTGAGGAGATGGACGCGCTTGCGGACGTAATGATCCTTGACGGAGTTGAGGATCTCGACCTTATGGCAGAGGAGAACGGCGACTGCGGACTTTCTGAAGACGTAAAATACGAGGTCATCGGAGTTAAGTTCGGATCTGCATCAAAGACGTACTATTTCGATCCCGATTGCCGAAAGATATCCTTTGGCGAGGGCGTTATCGTTGAGACGGCAAGAGGAGATAAGTACGGCAAATGCGTTCTCGGAAATACGTACGTCCCCGAAAAGCACGTTTATCTCCCGCTTCGTAAGGTACTTCGCGTTGCGACCGAGGAGGACGCGGTTATAAACGCTGAGAATATAGAGCTTGCCGACGCGGCTTTCAAGCAGTGTAACGTGAAAATCGCTGAGCACGGCCTTGAGATGAAGCTTATTGACGCGGCGTACACACACGACCGCTCAAAGCTTGTGTTCTTCTTTACAGCACCCACACGTGTGGATTTCCGTGAGCTTGTAAAGGATCTTGCGTCAATATTCAAAACAAGGATCGATCTCCGTCAGATAGGCATCCGCGATGAGGCGAAGATGATCGGAGGCTACGGTATATGCGGACGTCCGCTTTGCTGCTGCTCGTTCTTGCCGAACTTCAATCAGGTGTCGATAAAGATGGCAAAGGATCAGAACCTCTCGCTTAATACCGGAAAGCTCTCCGGCTCCTGCGGCAGACTTATGTGCTGTCTGAAGTTCGAGCATCAGACGTATCTCGATGAGGCAAGACTTATGCCGCCTGTGGGCTCCTACGTCAAAACTCCCGACGGAAACGGTACCGTTCTTGAGATAAGCCCGGTTGCCGGGACGCTGAAGGTGCGCGTGTCCGAGGACAAGAGCTCGATGCCGAAGACATACAAGAAATCCGAGGTTACCGTTCTTAAACGCGGAAGCGTTTTGCGTGACGGTGCTGACGAGGAATCGGATAAGATCAACTGATTCCAAAGTTCAAAAAAAAGTAATGAATAGTTAACAGAAAGTGATATCTGCTGACGAATGTTTGTGCTATAATATAGTCAACCACCGTGGCAACACGGAAAATAAAATCTATGGAGGTATTTTATAATGGCATATGTAATTTCCGATGAGTGCATTATGTGCGGTGCTTGCGCAGAAGCTTGCCCCGTTGAAGCAATTACAGAGGGTGACGGCAAGTACGTTATCAATGCAGATCTCTGCATCGACTGCGGCACATGCGCAGAAACTTGCCCTGTTGAAGCTCCCAAGGCTGAGTAATTACTCCCATTTTGCGTGCGGATATGCTTTTATGTCCGCACGCATCCCCTAATTTGTTTGGAGATGGCGGGAGACCGCCTTTTTGCTTATTATGAAAGATGATAAAACGCTCGCTCTCGGACATGACGAGAGGCTTGAACGCGTTAACCGTGATCTGAGGCTTATACAGAACCTTGACGGTCTCCTTTACGGAACCGACGCCTATATGCTCGCCGCATTCATAAAGCCGCAAAAAAGCGGAAAAGCCTGCGAGCTTGGCGCGGGTACGGGTGTCATATCACTTCTGTGTGCCGACGCGGGAAAATTTGCCGTCATTGAGGCTGTTGAGGTTCAGCCCTATTATGCCGAGCTTACCGAAAGGAATGTAAGTCTTAACGGTCTTGATGATAAAATAGACGTCAGATGCGCGGACGTCCGTGACCTTCGCGGAGTAATGTGCGGAAGCTTCGACGCGGTATTCACGAATCCGCCGTATATGAAAACCGGTAACGGTAAGGCAAACGCAAATGAAAAAAAATATATCGCGCGCCACGAGGTGAAGGGCGGTATATACGATTTTGTCAAAGCGGCATCCCGCCTGCTTAAATTCGGAGGGCACTTCTATTGCGTTATGCGACCGGACAGGCTCTGCGACCTTCTCTGCTATATGCGTGAATGCAAGGTTGAGCCGAAGCGGATAAGGACGGTACACGATAACGAAAAAGCCGAGCCGTCCGTTTGTCTCGTTGAGGGCGTGAGGGGCGGAAATCCATCGCTTATCTTCGAGCGTCCTCTATTTCTCCATAATGCCTCCGACGGATGCAGAACGTCCGAGGCTGATCACGTTTACGAAAATCTGAATTTTGATAATATATAACCTATGAAAAAACTTTTAAGCTACGTCCGCCGTGCGTGCGACGATTACGGCATGATAGAGGACGGCGACAGGATTGCCGTAGGTATTTCAGCAGGCAAGGATTCGCTGACTCTTCTTTGCGCTCTTGCCGCGATGAGACGCTTCTATCCGAAGAAATACGAGCTTGTGGCAATCACCGTCGGCATGGGCTTTGAGGGCATGGATTTTTCGCCGATACGCGCCTTTTGCGAATCTCTTGATGTGGAATACCACGTCGTGAATACCGAAATATCAAAGATAATTTTCGACGTCAGAAAGGAAAAGAATCCCTGCTCGCTCTGTGCAAAAATGCGGAGAGGCGCGCTCCATGACGCCGCAAAGGAGTTCGGCTGTAACAAGGTCGCGCTCGGTCATCACTTCGACGACGTTGTCGATACTTTTATGCTCAATCTCTTCTACGAGGGGCGTATCGGTACCTTCAGTCCGGTCACATACCTCTCTAACACCGACCTCTATCTCATCCGCCCGATGATATATATGCCCGAAAGCGAGGTCGTGTATTTTACCAACCGTACAACTCTTCCCGTGATAAAATCTCCGTGTCCCGCCGATAAAAACACAAAGCGCGAGACGATGAAGCAGATGCTCGCAAGGGAAGAGAAGCTGAACCGCGGACTCAAATACCGAATCTTCGGTGCGATAGTCCGTGCGGGGATCGACGGATATCGCGATGTGGGAAAGGTCCCGCGCATAGATTCCTGAAAAAGTAATCTTAGGCAAATGCCTTAAAAATAAATTCAGACAGAAAAGAAAGGAAAAAATATTATGATCTTAATGTCTAACAACCAGTGGTATTGCGAAAATAATACCGAGGCCTGGATCGCAATGAATGACGACTGCTCACCCGCAGGCAGAGTTGACGGGCTCGTTCGCTCTTATCTCGAGGTAATGCCCGACGTCCTCGGACTTCAGGAGGTATCTCCCACCATGGCGGTGCTCATGATGGACAGAATGAGAAAGGTTGAGCTTCCCGACGGAACTGTTGCAACCTACGAATATATCTCCGCCGGAGATACACCGATAGTTTACCGCCGCGATAAGCTGAAGCTTCTCGAGTCCGGATTCTTCCGCTATACCGAGGAGGTTCCCGGCTACGAGGGTTCCTTCAATAACAGCGAAACGAAATCCTACGGATACGGTGTTTTCGAGGACAGAGAAAGCAAGAAGAGATTTGCACTTATGTCCACACACCTCTGGTGGAAGAACTCGAACCCCAACTGCGCAGTTCCGAGACATTACCAGTACGGCTCTGATGAAGCACGTGCTTACCAGATAATGCAGGCGGCTTCTAAGATGGATGAGATGATGGATAAGTACCATTGTCCCGGTATTATCATGGGTGACTTCAACGCAAGAATGGATAGCCCCTGCCTTAAGTCCTTACAGTGGACAGGATGGAGAGAGGTTCACGATCTTGCCGTTGGCGACTGCGACCAGACACGCGGACATCATCCCTGCAGTCCCTCGGGCTATAAGAGAGTTGAAATGGGAACCTTCGATCAGGCGATCGACCACATCGTTGTGAAGAACCCCGGTGACCTCGTTGTCAACCACTTCCGCAGAATTACCGACGAGTATTTCGACAGGGTATCCGACCACTATCCTCTTTACATAGACGTAACGCTCTAACCACCTGCGGTGGGGCAGATTTGCCTTCGCCCGGCGAGTGCCGGAGACTAATTTGCCTTCGGCGCTGTACCCTATGGGAACTTGCAGAAGTTCGGTTCTGCAAGTTCCTTTTCTCTACTTGAGGTTTGCGTGGATAGCGTCGTCAAATCGTAGGGACCGGCGTCCCCGACGGTCCGTGTATATATATTATATCACAAACGATTCTGATACACAGTACCACACAGTACCAACCTTCATTGGTGACCCGCAAACGAAAACCTTCCCCTGGGGAAGATTCCTCCTCATCCGTCATTCTCATATCACCAATATAGTATTAAATAACCTCATAGAAACCCTTGGTAGGTTTCTATGAGGTTTAATATTTATATATGGTTTTAGTATAATATAATTATTTATAATATATAAAAAAAGAAAATATATAAAAGAAAATAGAATGGTAAACGCATTATTGCGATTTGAAATGATCTCCTCATCCACCGCCTCGTGAACCCCCAAAGCTCGGCTCTGCTCGCTTCGGGGAACCCCGACCTTGGTCCCCCTTCTCCGCTGGAGAAGGTAAAAAAGTTGACACTGTGTGGTACTGTGTACCACGTTTATTTGTGGTATAATATATACGGACCGTCGGGGACGCCGGTCCCTACGATTTGACGACGCCTTCCACGCAAACCTCAAGTAGAGAAAAGGAACTTGCGAAACCGAATTTTCGCAAGTTCCCATAGGTTACAGCGCCGAAGGCAAATCTGCCCCACCGCAGGTGGTTAGAAGAGCATTATCCAGTTGTAGGAGAGCTCGGCCCAATTCTGGAGGTGGGGGACGTTCATCGCGGGTCTTCCGCCGGCGGTCTCCTCGTTGGCGAGCGAGAGGCCGTGAGGACCGTAGGGGTAGATGTGGAGCTCAAAGGGAACGTTATGCTCCTTCATTGCACTTGCGAGGAGGAGCGCATTTTCAACGGGTACGGTTTTGTCCTCGAAGGTATGCCAGATGAACGCGGGGGAGGTTGTTTCATCGACGTGCTTTTCAAGTGAGA
Source organism: Eubacteriales bacterium (assembly GCA_045120555.1). GTDB lineage: Bacteria > Bacillota > Clostridia > Oscillospirales > CAG-272 > SIG640. The sequence goes on along the minus strand of JBGVEZ010000016.1, from coordinate 14,727 downwards.
AACGGTCCATTTCCTCTTCTGTTGCTGTGGTGGAGCCACAGAGGCGGTGGATGGATCCCTTATGAGCCTTAGGACCTGCCGTAATGACGGGGTAGGAGAGGATCATACCCGTAGGCTTTGCGATTCCCTCGGGTGCGTCTCCGAGAGCAGCCTTGACCTCGGGGATATTCCAAAGAATACCGCTTGATGCGGCAAGGTGACCGCCTGCGGAGAAGCCGACGATGAAGACGTAGTTCGGGTCTATGTTATATTTTTCGGCGTTTTCTCTTACGTGCTTGATGGCGAGGGCCGCCTCGATGAGGGGGGTGTAATTCGTGGCGTTCTCCTCGACCGAATAGCGGAGGATGAATGCGTTCATTCCCTTTGCCATATAGAATCTTGCGATCGGCTCTGCTTCTCTGTCGGAGAGGAAGTGGTATCCGCCGCCGGGGCAAACGATCATAGCGCGGCGGGGAGATTTCTTGAGCTCGGGTGTATCGGTAGCAACGAAGGTGGTGAGGGTTGCGCCGTATTTTTCGGAAAGCTTAAAGGTTTCGTGGAGCATAGTATTTGTCCTTTCTTAACTTGATCAAAAATCTTGTGATAGACCAAAGGAGCCTTTTTTTTTGGGGGGGCTCCTTTGGATTGGAAATTACTTATTTAACCTCGATGATGGATTCATCCCACATAGCGGGAGCCTTATAGCCGAGGAGGTTTACCATAGTAGCGGCAACGTTGGAGAGACCGAAGTTACCCTCGTCTGCCTTAACGGTGTAGCCCTTGTTTTCTCTGTTATCGTAGATGATGCAGGGAACGGGATTTAGAGTGTGGCTTGTCTTTGCCTTGAAGTTACCGTTCTTGTCAGCCTTGGGCTCGCCTGTCTTCTTGTCGATCTCGTACATTTCGTCTGCGTTACCGTGGTCAGCGGTAATGAGAGCAACGCCGCCCTTCTTGTCGATGACCTTGAGGATTCTTTCAAGCTGGAGGTCGAGCGCTTCCATAGAGCAGATGGTAGCCTCGATGTTACCTGTGTGACCGACCATGTCGCCGTTGGGGAAGTTTACTCTGTAGTAGTCGTACTTGCCCTCCTCGATGAGAGCAACGAGCTTATCGGTGATCTCTGCGCACTTCATCCACGGTCTCTGCTCGAAGGGAACAACGTCGGAGGGAACCTCGATGTATGTCTCGAGCGCCTCGTCGAACTTGCCGCTCTTGTTACCGTTCCAGAAATAGGTTACGTGACCGTACTTCTGAGTTTCGGAGATAGCGAGCTGGGAAAGACCGGTGGAAGCGAGGTATTCGCCCATTGTGTTTGTGATCTCGGGGGGAGAAACGAGGTATCTTGAGGGGATGTGGAGGTCGCCGTCGTATTCAAGCATACCTGCGTAGAGGACGCTGGGAACACGTACGCGGTCGAACTTATCGAAGTCAGCGCCGCTCTCGAACGCCTTTGAGATTTCGATGGAGCGGTCGCCGCGGAAGTTGTAGAAGATAACGCTGTCGCCGTCATTGATAGTGCCTACGGGGCAACCGTCCTTAGCGATAACGAAGGGAGGAAGATCCTGGTCGATAACGCCGAGCTCGTTGCGGTAGGTAACAACAGCCTCTTCAGCGGTTGCGAACTGTCTGCCCTCGCCGAGAACGTGAGTCTTCCAGCCGTCCTCAACCATCTTCCAGTTAGCCTCGTATCTGTCCATAGTGATGTTCATTCTTCCACCGCCGCTTGCAATCATAACGTCGAAATCGTCTGCGCGGAGAGTGTTAAGGAATTCCTCGAAGGGAAGGATGTATTCAAGTGCGCTTGTTTCGCCAACGTCACGGCCGTCGATGAGGATGTGAACTCTTACCTTGTTTACGCCCTCTGCCTTTGCCTCGACGAGCATAGCCTTGAGGTGGTCGATGTGGGAGTGAACGTTACCGTCGGAGAAGAGGCCGAGGAAGTGGAGAGTTGTGTTGTTTGCCTTAACGCCGCCGACAAGTGTCTGCCAGGTTTCGGACTTGAACATCTTTCCGCTTTCGATGGAATTGGAAACGAGCTTTGCGCCCTGAGCGAAGACCTGACCTGCACCGAGGGCGTTGTGGCCGACCTCGCTGTTACCCATATCGTCGTCGGAGGGAAGACCGACTGCGGTACCGTGAGCCTTGAGCTTAACGGCGGGATATTTTGCCATAATAGAATCGAGAGTGGGAGTGTATGCACGCTTTACCGCGTTTGCCTTGTTGTCGGGAGCGATGCCTACGCCGTCCATTACGATTGTGAGAACCGGGCCTTTAACGCCCGCGAACTGTTCGAGTTTTTCAAGCTTCATTTGTGTGAAACCTCCATAGATTTATACTTAATATAATTAACAGTATATAGTATACCTTTATTTTGCTGAAATATCAAGACCTTTTGAAAAATTTATTCAAAAAGTTTACAACTTCAAAATATTTTGACGTGCGGTGAATAAATATCGGAAAAAATCTAAAAGTTTTCGGTATGCTCTTGCATTTTCGCCGCAATTAGTGTATAATAATAGTGTTAAAATATATTACGTGAAAGGAACAGTTCTTCTTGAACTGAAAGTGTAAAGCTATGTCAGAATGTACCCACAATTGCAGCACGTGCAGCAGCAACTGTTCATCGCGCAAGGAGCCGCAGGATCTCCACGCTCCTCTTAATCCGCAGAGCACGGTAAAGCACGTTATCGGTGTTGTCAGCGGCAAGGGCGGCGTCGGAAAATCCCTCGTTACCTCCATGCTCGCAGTAAATATGAGAAGAAAGGGCTACAACGTCGGTATCCTTGATGCAGACATCACGGGCCCGTCCATCCCGAAGGCGTTCGGATGCTACGGTGCCGTTGAAGGTGACGATAACGGTCTTATCGCACCCAAGACAAAGACAGGCATCGACGTTATGAGCGTAAACCTTCTTCTTGAGGACGAGACACGTCCCGTAGTCTGGAGAGGTCCCGTTATCGCAGGAACTGTAAAGCAGTTCTGGACAGACGTTATCTGGAAGGACATCGACTTTATGTTCGTTGACTGCCCTCCCGGAACAGGTGACGTACCGCTCACCGTATTTCAGTCGATAAAGCTTGACGGAATCGTCATCGTATCCAGCCCCCAGGAGCTCGTATCGATGATCGTCAAGAAGGCGGCGAATATGGCGAACCTTATGGGAATCCCGGTGCTCGGTCTCGTTGAGAACTACAGCTACCTCGCATGCCCCGACTGCGGTAAGCACATAAGCGTTTTCGGTGAAAGCAACATCGACAACGTTGCAGAGCAGTTCGGCTACAAGGTTCTCGCAAAGCTTCCGATCGACCCCAAGCTTGCAGCACTCTGCGACAACGGTCTTATCGAAGAGATGGAGGCTGACTACCTCGACGCTGCTGCGGACTATATCGAGAATCTTGCAAAATAATCGGTAAATATGAAACAAGGCACACTCTTTTTTGAGTATGCCTTGTTTTTTTAATACGAATGTCTTTCGGGGAAGTCGATGAGGGCGGTGTAGGTGACGATCCTGTGGCAAGCCTTTGTAATCATGTCGTCGTATTTTTCACGCTTTTCACCGAACAGCTCGGAAAGAACGCTGTCTATATTGCTTTTTGCGATCGGTGATGCGATCTTTTCCCGTATTTCGTGTCTGCCGACCGTGCTTTGGAGCTTTTCCTGCTGTTTACGGGTGTTGACCTTCGGCTCGGCGAGCTTTTCGATGTTACTTATATACCAATCCGCAAATCGGGAAGCGGTCTTCGGGTCGTCGTCGCTGAATATCTCAACGACCGTATCGAAGAGGAGGAGTCCTATCTGGATGGCGGCAAGCGGAACGAAGGAGAGGATGAGCAGGGAGCCTGCGATGATATCCGAATACTTTCCGACAAGGTTCGAGAGATCAAGGGAGGCGATGTCCTTATTCAGCGTAGATATTTCACTTACCACAAGGCTTGCGACGGTATCGTCCGGAACGCAGAAGGTGTCGTCGTCGCCGTACATTTTCTTTGATATTTCCTTTGAAAATTCGCAAAAGCGGGAGATGAGCTCGGATTTAAGAGCTTCAAGCTCCTTTGTGAAGAGACGCTTATAGGAATCGGACGAAAGCTCACGGCTAAGGTATGCCTTAAGCTTTTGCTCAAAGTCCTCGCGCAGCATCTTTTCGGGGCAGGTGCAAAGGAAGCGCTCGTAGACGGTAAGTATCTCGCCTGAAATTACGTCGCGGAGTCTGTTTGTCAGCTTTGTGAGCGGCAAGCGGAGGCTGTTCCTGCTTTTCTCAAACAGCTTCTGATACGTCTCGGTTACCTCATAATCGTTGCGCGCGGTTCTGATAAGACCGTAGCCAACGCTGTCCGAGGGATTCGGATCAATGAAGAGCATGATCTTGCCACCGTCCCTGCGGCGTTTTTCCATCTCTGTAAATTCGGCAAGGCAGAGGTCACGGATGAAGTACATTCTGCTTGCTCCGCCCGTGAGGATAACGTAGTCGACGTCGCAGTATTTTTCCTCAAGGATGGCTATATTGCGCTTAAGGAAGAGCGAGAAGTATTCCTTCCACGAAAGACCCTGCGGAATGCTTTGCGAGGCTTCTGACTTCGGCTTTCCGCCCTCGCAAACTCCGTAGACGGGGAGCGAGAGTGCCTTGTCGATAAGCTCGCTCGTTATGCGGATGCGTTTTAAGAGCGCAGTGTCAGTGAAATCGAAGGCGACCGAATCACGGTCGATGCTTTCGCTGTAGTTTTCGGGGTTATATTCCTCGGCGTTTGCAAGCAGGTCGCTGAGCCGGTTTGTCGCATCGTAGTAACGCTCCTTTACAAGCTTTCGCAGCTGATAAAGTCGGTTTTGCTGTGCTGCGGGATCGGTGTCGGCATCGGTGTATTGGCTGTCGATATACCTTTGCAGATTTGCCTCGATTGCGCTTGCACCGAGCGTCCAGCTGTTCTCTATGAGGACGTCTCCCATTTTCATGTAGGTTGAATCAAGGGTGCATGAGCCGACGTCGATGACGAGGATACCGCTCTTCGGGTCGATCGGATGGGCGGTGCTCTTACGCTGATCAACCGCTCTGAAAACGCCTGCGGTGGATTCGGGAACAACGCGTACCGCCTTTATACCCGTAGCCTCGGAGATAAGCTGCTCGTACTGCTTTCTCTGGGTGTATGCCGTCCAGTTTTCGGAGGCGGGGCATCCGACGTAGATTGCGATCCTATCGTCTGGAATATTTTTCAGCACGCCCTCGTCGCCCGAATTGTACCTTCTGATATTTTCCCACAGAGCGCGAAGGAAGAGGTGCATATAGTAGCGGTAGGTCTTTTCGGGATCGGTGGAGGAGGGATGAATTCTGTCCCATCCCGCGTCGCCCTTATAGGGAGGGGGAGACTTGAAGTTCTGCACGTTGACGTCCCCGTCTCTGTCGGACGGCGTGCCGATCACGGTCTGCTCTCCGCTCCGTGTCATATAGCGGTAGAGGACGGTGTCGATATTGTGGCTGTCATTTTTAAGGTTCAGGTAGCTCGAGTGGAATTTTACATCAACGTACGTAGCGATCACTTTTCCGAGGCTGTCGTATGAGTGGTGCTCGGTCGTGACCCGACGCAGAACGAAGCCCGAGCATTCCGAGCCGCCGATGTCGAGACAGATTACCGCATCCTTTCCGTCGAATAAGTATTTGATCATTTTACTTCCTTTCACGACCGTTAAGTTCGTCCGAACGATCTTTGATTTTTCCATATAAACATTATACAGTATTTTATCGTCAATTTCCCACTTATTTTTTGTTTGCATTATAAATTTTCTGTGAATTAAAACCAATCCTTCTTTTTGAGGAAGGATAGATTTATAAGGAAAAGCCGCACTGTACAGATCAACTGCACAGTGCGACTCACATGAAAATTATTCCTCACTCTCAGCCTTTTCCTTCAGCAGCTTTATGAGCTTCTTGGCAAGGTCGAAGAGATAGGAGAAGCCGAGATTTATGAATTTGATGTTGTAGATCGAGAGCAGGAGAAGGACGAAGATGATAAGTCCCGTCTTTGCGTCGAGAGTGGCAAATTCAAATAGTCCCGAAAGGACGGTAAAGCAGAAGAGAACTCCGGCGGACATTACACCGACAAGTGTCCAACGCTTCCAGTTGAGCGGCTTACACGTGTGGTAAAGCACCATAAGACCGATGACCGATACGATGAGTGCGGACATAGTACGCAGGCTGTCGAGGCTGATCACGTCCCTTCCGAAGGTCAGATAGAACATCTCAAGGAGAAGGATCATCAATATGTTAGTGACGGCACCCGGCGTTGCTTTTGTAAGCACGTTCCTGAGGAATTTGCCCTTTACAAGCTCCTTGTTTGGCTCAAGCGCGAGCACGAAGGAGGGAATTCCGATCGTCAGCGCGCTTATCATAGAAAGGTGGAGGGGCATCATCGGGTAGGGCATATTTGCGAAGAAGAGAGTGATTATCGAAAGCGCGAACGAGAAGATGTTCTTCACAAGGAAGAGGGAGGCGGAGCGTTCGATATTGTTGATAACTCTTCGTCCCTCGGCAACGACGGACGGAAGTGCGGAAAAATCGGAATTCAGGAGGACGAGCTTTGCAACGTGGCAGGCAGCCTCGCTTCCCGAAGCCATCGCGATACCGCAATCCGAGTCCTTGAGCGCGAGAACGTCGTTTACGCCGTCTCCGGTCATTGCGACCGTCTTACCCTGCTTTTTGAGGGCGGCAACGAGCTTACGCTTCTGATCGGGTGTAACTCTTCCGAAAACGTTATATCTCTTGACGGCGGCATCGTAGTCGCTGTCCGATTTGAGAGTTTTGGCGTCCACCCAGAGGTCTGCGTTCTTGATGCCCGCCTGCTTTGCGATCTCGGAGACGCTTCTCGGGTTGTCTCCCGAGATAACGTAGATATCAACGCCCTGACTTGCAAAGTAGCTGAAGGTTGCGGGTGCCTCGGGGCGTACGCGGTTTATAAGGGGGAGGAGTGCTATCGGAACGCACATTTCGCTGTCAATGCTGTCGCCCTGTTTTAAGGTACCGCAGTATTCGCAGAAGACAAGCACACGGTAGCCCTTTGAGGAAAGCTCATAGCAATCGTCCTCGACCTCGCCGTAGCGGTGTGTCATAACGAATTCGGGCGCACCGACAATATACGTGTGTCCGTTCTTGAAGGTTACCGAGCTCCATTTTGTTGCTGACGAGAAGGGGATCTTTGACATCGGGCGCATTGATGTCGGACCCTTGAATTTATCGGCAAGCGCGCGGGACGTATCGTTATCCGCGTCGGCGGCGTTATAGAATCCGGATAGCAGCTCGTCGACGGTATCCGCGTTATAGGCTTGGGGATCGAGCGGTATGGGCTCAAGTGCCTCCATTTTGCTTTCGGTGATCGTTCCCGTTTTATCGACGCAGAGTGCATCGACTCTTGCAAGCGTTTCAATGCAGTTGAGGTCCTGAGTCAGAACCTTCTTCTTTGCGAGTCGGAAAACGCTTACCGCGAGCGCAACGCTTGTGAGCAGGTAAAGTCCCTCGGGGATCATACCGATGAGGGCGGAGACGGTTGCGCTGACCGCTTCACGGATAGCACCGAAGGTGGAGGTTATGTTCGGATCCTCAATAAAAAGGAAATACTGCTTTATAAAGAGAGCAATTCCGAGAGGACCGAGGATTATACCGATGATGCGGATAAGTCTGTCGAGCGAGCGCATCATTTCGGATTGAGACGATTTCGTGTTGTTCTTAGCCTCAAGAGTGAGCTTTGACGCGTAGGAATCCGCACCGACCGAGGTCAGACGTGCGCGGCAGGTACCCGAGACGATAAAGCTACCTGAAAGGAGCATATCTCCGCTGTCCTTTTGTATCTCGTCCGCCTCGCCCGTTATGAGCGATTCGTTGGCACGTATGCTGCCTGTAACCACGATTGCGTCTGCGCAGATCTGATCTCCCGCATGGAATTCGACGATATCGTCTCTTACGAGCTTATCGGTTGCGATTGACGTTTCAACTCCGTTTCGTATTGCGGTTATCGTTCGAACGTTCATCAGCGTAAGCTTATCGACAGTTCTTTTCGATCTTATTTCCTGGTAGATTCCGATTGCGGTATTTGCGATAACGATACCGAGGAAGGCTATCTCCTTATAGCGTCCGACAAGCAAAAGGCAGACGGCAAGGATGAAGAACACCATATTGAAGAAGGTGAAGCAGTTATCGAATATGATCTGCCGCTCCGACTTCATCGGCGATTCGACGGGAAGATTTGATTGCCCGTTATCGTTGCGCTCGGTGACCTCGGCATCGGTAAGACCGAAGGCGGGATCCGTTTCCTTTACGGGAACGAATTTATACGCCTTCGCTTTTTGAGCCTTGGCTTTTTTATTAAAGAAATTCATATATGCGATTCTCCTTTCTGTCACGGGACAGATTTCGACAATAATCAACCAATTCAGACTTATTATAGCACAAACAGATTCCAAAGTCAATAGACGGAAAATCCATTTAATATTTTTTTTACACTGTTCATACAATGAAAAAAAGAAACGGCAAATGTCGTTGCCGTTTCTGATTCCGTTATTATGTAAATATCAATCGTCGTCGCGCTTTTCGACAATTTCGATATCCGCGCCAACGCCCTTAAGCTTTGATACAAGGCTGTCGTATCCGCGCTTGAGCGTCTGGATATTGTCGATATACGTAGTTCCCTCTGCCGCAAGTGCCGCGATCACAAGCGCCGCACCTCCGCGAAGGTCAACACTGCTTGTGGGGGCGCCGTGGAGGCGTTCCGTTCCGACCACGGTTGCGGTCCTGCCCTCTACGGATATTTCCGCGCCCATCTTTCTGAGCTGGTCAACGTATCTGAAGCGGTTATCCCAAACGCCCTCATAGACCTTACCGGTTCCGTTGGCGGTGGCAAGGATGGCTGTAAACTGAGGATGCATATCAGTGGGGAAGCCGGGATAGGGAAGAGTTTTTATATTAACGGGAGAGAGACGTCCGCCCTCACGCCTTACCGTGATAACGTCGTCCTCCTCGGTGACCTCAACGCCCATTTCACGAAGCTTTGACGTAACTGTTTCCATATGCTTCGGGATAACGTTCTTTATGGATACCGTTCCGCCTGCAGCAGCTGCAGCGACCATATACGTGCCTGCCTCGATCATATCGGGGATGATGCTGTAGGAGCAGCCGTGAAGCTTTTCAACGCCGTCGATCTTTATAATGCTTGTGCCGGCACCTACAATTTTTGCGCCGCACGCGTTAAGGAAGGACGCGAGAGCAACGATGTGCGGTTCTCTTGCGGCGTTATCTATAACTGTTCTGCCCTTTGCCTTTGTTGCGGCAAGCATAACGTTGACTGTTGCGCCTACAGATGCGAAATCGAGGTATACGGACGCGCCGTTAAGCCCTCTTTCGCCGGTTTCAAGCATAATATATCCTTTTTCACGGGATACTGTAGCACCGAGATTTTCAAAGCCCTTTTCGTGCTGGTCAAGAGGACGAACACCGAAGTCACAGCCGCCCGGCCATCCAACCTTCGCTCTTCCGAATCTTGCAAGCTCTGCACCGAGAAGATACGTGGAGGCGCGGAGCTTATTGACCTTATCGTAGGGAGAGGAGCCCTGATTGATGACGGTGGTGTCGATATTAACGCTTCCGTCCTTGTTGTAGGTGATGCGTGCGCCCATGGCCTTGAGTATTTCAAGGGATCGGGTAACGTCGCTGACGTTGGGGAGGTTTTCAAGTGTACAGGTATCTTCTGTGAGAATGCTTGCGAATATGATGGGGAGCGCGGCATTTTTCATACCGCCGATAGTTATGCTTCCGTTAAGCGACTTTCCGCCGTTGATTACGAGAATTTCCATAATGAGAACACCTTTCCTGAGAGTCTGTATAATAAAGCGGATAACCGCAGAACAAAATTCAAAAATTACGCTTGTGTCCCGACCGACACATATTTATTATATCACATTTTTCTCTCAAAGTAAAGGGTTTATTCAAGATAATAAATAAATTTTAAGTTATTTAACAAACTCGCCAAAAAATGCCGGACTAATTCTGCTTAAAATAAGCGCACGCGAGGTCGACTACCATGCCGTAGCTTTTGGTACCGACAGTACCTTGACTTTGGAGATATGAGTTATTTATATTACCGCTGACGTTGGCAACAACGTTCTCGCGGTATTTATCGAAGAAGAGCGAGTAGGAGTAGCCCTCGTACTGTACGCGGATGTCCTCTCCCGAGCGGATAACGTTGTAGGCGTCCCTGTTTGCGCCGTAGAGTGCGCTTCTTACGTACTCATAGAGGCTTTGGTATCCGCTGTAACGGATGTACGGATCATCGGAGGCGGCGCAGGCGAGAAAGGCAACGAAGTTCGCCTCATCCTCACGGGAAATGCCCCTTTGATGCGCCATTTCGTGTGCGGTGGTGTAGGGGAGGGTGTAATCGGGGAAATTCACGTTGATGTTGGATTCGCCCGTAAAGAAGGTGTAAACGCCTGCAATATGGGTATAGGTCCACGGCTCGCTGAGAATGACCTGCTTTGGGCGGCTGTAGAAGGTGTTTATCGCATCGTATTGCTCGTCAAGCCCCTTATACGCATCGTTGAGCTTTTTCGTCATTTCCTCAAAGGAATAGGGCATTACCGATGCGCCTCTCGGAATAAAATCTATCTCGTCTGCGAGGCGATTGACCTCGTCAAGCAGGACGGAGGCGGTATATTCAAGCTCCTCGGGGGATACCTTTTTCCTCTCAAAGCCGAGCTTTTTATCAAGGGACGTTCCCTTATATCCGCCCGCAAAGCCGAAGACGAAGATTATCCATACGCAGCAGAGCGCGGATAGAGCGCGTATCATGAAAGCGCCGGTAAGGCGCCACGTTGACGAATACCTGCGTATTGCGACAACCGAAAGCGTCAGAACTATGATAGGAGACGCTATGAGAAGCGATTCCGCAAGCGAGAAGGGGATAAGATTAGTTACAAATGCAAGCGAAATGCGGATGGGTGTGCCGATATATTTCATCACGAAATCGGAAAAAGCGGTGCTTACCGAAAACAGGCAGAACACGATAACTCCGATAAGTGAGAGTGACAGTATGATTATTACGGGTATTGGAAATAGCTTTATATCTTTTTTTGCGGTTTCTTTATTCATTACAGTATATGCTGTGTCCTTTCATGTGTTAACGTATTGATCTGCGAGCAACGACATATCCTCCGGTATGGGAGACGTGAGCGTCAGGATCCGTCCGTCCGGAAAATTAAGGATAAGTCGCTCGGCGTGGAGCGCGTGCCGTGAGATTAGCGAGCAATTATCACCGTAGAGGCTGTCACCGACGATGGGAAATCCATCAGACGCGAGATGCACGCGTATCTGATGCGTTCTTCCCGTATACGGAATTGCGCGGACGAGTGAAAGCTCACCGCCGTATGACAGACGGATAAACTCTGTCCTTGCGTATCTGCCCTCGTCAGCGGAGCAGACCTCACGGGTTATTATACTCTCCGCAACGCGCTTTATATTCTTTTCTACCGTAAAATGCTCGGGAGGAGTTCCGCGGACAATGGCAACGTATTGCTTTGATATGCGTCCTTCCTGCATCATGCCGGTAAGAATTGCGGCGGTGTATGCGTTCTTTGCGAGTAGAACTACGCCGCTTGTGTCCTTATCAAGCCTCGTTATCGCGCGGAAAACAGCGTTTTCGTTCGTTTTACCGAGATAGAACATGACCGCGTTTGCAAGCGTGTCGGTTCTGTGCTTTATCGAGGGATGCGTCGGCATTGACGGAGGCTTCGAAACGGCGAGGATGCCGTCATCCTCGTAGATGATATCAAGCGGCATACCGACGGGCTCTATATCGGAGGACGTACTGTCATCCGTTTTTACCGAAAGCAGGTCACCGACGTGAAGAACGGCGCGGACTGTAACGTGACTGCCGTTAAGCATGATACCGTCGCTTTGGCTTTTCAGTGAGGAGAGCAGGGAATGCGAGATACCGAGAACTCCCTTTATATAATCGCGGAGCAGCATTCCGTCGTGAGCCTTATCTATAATTATATCCAAACCGTCCTCCAAAAAAACGGGATGATGTTAAATCACCCCGTATAATGTGTGAATTTCGTTATGTCAGCGAGCAAGCTCGTTGAACATTTCGTATCTTTCGGAAACCGACTTCTTGTAGGCTTCAACGTAAGCGTTCATCTGGGCAACCTCTTCGGCAGTGAATCTGTCAAGGTCGCCTGCCTTTATCTTATTCTTGCGGATCTTATCGGTTGCGAGAGCGAAGTTAACGTCCATATCCTGAAGAGCGCCGTTCTTTTCGATGATAACGCGGTTCTTCTTGCCCTCCTCGATAAGGTCGATTGCCATTGCGCCCATCTTGGATGCTGTGGTTCTGTCTCTGAGTGTGGGGCTTCCGCCTCTTACGATGTGAGCAAGTCTGCAGAACTTTGCGTCAAAGCCGTTTGCGATGAGCTTCTTTGTAAGAACCTCTGCGTAGGGAACGTCAAACTCAACGCCCTGCTTTTCCACCTTGAGCGCGGGCATACCCTCGCTTATGATAACGAGAAGGTTTCTCTTACCGTCAGCCTGCATTGCGTGCATCTTTTCGATGAGTGCGTCCTCGTCGAAGCTTTCCTCGGGAATTGCGCAGCCTGCAGCACCGAGAGCGATCGCGGTCTCAAGTGCGATCTCGCCGCAGTCACGGCCCATAACCTCGATAACGTTACATCTTGCGTGGGATTCGCAGGTGTCTCTGAGTCTGTCAGCGCAAGCGAGAACCGAGTTCATTGCGGTATCGAAGCCGATCGTGTAATCGGTAACCGTCATATCGTTGTCGATCGTGCCGGGGATACAGATCGTGAGAAGGCCGAGGTTTGTGAGGTCAACAGCACCTCTGAAGGTACCGTCGCCGCCGATGCAGACAACAGCCTCTGCGTTAAGCTTCTTGCAGTTATCAACGGCTACCTGCTGATATTCCACCTGTTCGATCTTCTTATATCTGTCGGTAAGGAGAATGGTTCCTGCCTTATAGACGATGTTGGAAACGGCTCTGTCATCAAGAACGACGAAATCATCCTCAACAAGTCCCTTATAACCGCCGAGCGAGCCGAGAACCATATATCCGTGTGCGTTTGCTTTTCTTGTAACGGCTCTTACAGCCGCATTCATACCGGGAGCGTCACCACCGCTGGTTACTACTACGATGCACTTCTGACCGTCCTTTTTAAGTGCCAGAATTTCATTTATCTTCATAATTCATACCTCCTGTATATGGCGTGCCATATAAATATAACAAAAATATTATAACAAAAAAAGGGCGCTTAAGCAATAGCCAAACGCCCGATTTAACATTTTACATTTTATAAATTTACAATTTTCGTGAAATCTATAAAATCAAAGGTTTTCAACGTCCACCTTTTCGGTCTTAGAGGGAGTGTAACCGAAGTATCTCTTATACTGACGTCCGAAGTAGGAAAGGTTGTTGAAGCCGACTGCTGCGGCAACCTCGCTTACGCTGTAGCTTGTGTTGCTGAGCATAGCCTTTGCGGTAGTGCAGCGAACGTAGTTGAGGTGATCGATAACGGTAAATCCGGTGCAAAGGTTGAAGCAACGGCAGAGGTAGTTTACAGAAACAGCAAGCTCCTTGGCGATGGTGGACGTGCCGATATCCTCAGCGTAGTGAAGATGGATGTATTCCATAGCTGTCTGCGCAATACGTCTTGCGGAGGAAACGTGCTCCTTGCTCGTTCTCTTTTCGGTGGATTCGTGGTTTTTGAAGAGGTGAACAAGAAGTCTTATGATGTCGGATTTTGTAAGTGCAAGGCGGAATTTTTCACCGGAGTTGTAGTCAGCGACGATGTTGTCAACGAGCTCGTTTGCTTTTTCGTCTGTAATTACGGTATTAAATCTGTGATTTTTGATGTCAATGTCGATATCATTGCAGAAAGCAAGTGCGGCAATGATAACGTCGTACTCGACGGGTCCTTCTGTGGGATAGAGTCTGTGCGTACAGCTGGAGTTAACTACAACGATGTCGCCTGCCTTTGCGGAGAAGAGCTCACCGTCGATGGAAACGTTTGCCTTTCCGCTCGTGATACGAAGCAACTCAAGGTTTTCGTGCCAATGGGGTACCCATTTGGACGTAGGCTCCTTTCTGCGCTTTTTTACGAAAAATGTGTATCTGGGATTCGGGAAGATGTGCTCCTCATAACCCCATTCGGTCGCAACGCTTGCGCCGCATTCGAGGTCAGCGGTGTTCATTTCGAAGTTATCCATTTTTTTGGCCTCCTATTTTTTAAATAATGGTTTGGTCTATGGTCAATATTATACCACACGTTTTTTTACATTGCAATAGGGGAGACACAAAGAAGATGAAAATGTGATAGTATTTGCAAATAATGTTTCTTTACTTATTGGCGAAAAAAAGCTATAATTAAAGTGAAGAAATTTTGGTATGGCATTTTTAAGAATTATTACGAAAAATGCACCAAGGAGGTATTTTAATGAAAGTAATTGTCACAAAGAATTATGACGAAATGTCTGCTGTTGCGGCGGATATGTTCAAGGATGCGCTCAAGGCGAAGAAGGATACCGTTCTCGGTCTTGCAACGGGCAGCACACCCGAGGGAATGTACGCAAATCTCGTTGCCGCATACAATGCAGGTGAGATCGATTTTGCCGAGGTAAAGAGCATCAACCTTGACGAATACTATCCGATCAAGAAGAGCGATGACCAGAGCTACGATTATTTTATGAGAAAGCATCTTTTCTCTCACGTTAAT
>JBGVEZ010000015.1:0-5708 GCA_045120555.1 Eubacteriales bacterium | reverse complement strand
TGTCGGGAAGCATCGGTCTTATCGCCATGGCAGAGCATTTCTCAAAGGTAAGCCACAAATACAGCCTCCGCTTTGTATGGTGCGGAAGCGAGGAGCGCGGACTCCTCGGCTCGAAGGCTTACTGCGAGAGCCATGCGGATGAGCTTTCAGGGATCGCGCTCAACGTAAACCTCGATATGATCGGTTGTATCATGGGTAAATTTATCGCCTGCTGTACGTCCGAAAACGCACTTGTTTCCTACCTCTCCTATATGGGTAACGAGCTCGGATTCCAGATAAAGCCGTATCAGGGCGTTTACTCAAGCGACTCCACTCCCTTCTCCGACAAGGGCGTCCCCTCTGTTTCGTTTGCGAGAGTTGCTCCCCGTGAGACGGCAACGATTCATAACAGCTACGATACCGTCGCGGTAATGAAGGCGGAGCATATGGAAAAGGACATAGATTTCATAACCGCATTCGTCGCACGCATGGCAAATTCCGTTCTCTGCCCCGTCGCACGCGAGATCCCCGACAACATGAAGGAGAAAATTGACGAGTATCTTCTCAGAAAGAAAGCAAAATAATACCAAACTACAACAATAAAAGCGGTTATTCAATCCCTCAGGGAAAAATAACCGCTTTTTATGATTGTGTTTTGATTTCAGTAAGAAGTAAGTTTTTCCATTCAAAGTTACCGTAGCTGTATGTTATAGTGTCCTCAACACTTCCAAGGGTGCCGGTGGGTAAGTACTTGTCATTTATCGGTAAGCATCATAAAAACAGAATTGTAGCCAAATATTCAAAATAATTATAGAGCTTACCCTTTTAAAATTAAAGCAACACTTTCAGCTTTGATTACAGAACGCATATAGAACAGCGTCAGTACCGTATATATAGTGCATATTGCAAAATGAATTACCGGATTATCGGTATGAAAAAACATCATTAACCACGCACATAATGTAAATATACACGATGGAAGGATTCGCATAAGTCTCCATCTTAAAATATACTGTGTGGGGATCTCGTTTTGCAAGATCTGATTTTTGAGTGTTCGCGGAGTACAAACATTAAAATGATAATACTTTTGGTTGTAGTTGTTATTCAAACACATTACATCCAAATTCACCGATATATCTGTTGATTTATTCAGTTCAATTTTTGCCTCAATCGAAGGTGTTTCAGCATCATATGCAAACAGCATCCTATTCTCTATCTTCTTGAATAAAGCATAATTAAAGAAATGAATCGGATTCAAAATATTGAAATAGCATGATCTTTTTGTATACTTTGATATCCGCAGGCACTTGATATGATGTTTTCCTTCGTCAAGCTCTACACTTAACGTCATATTTCCCGAGACTATATGCTTATCGGAACCGTCAATCTCTACCGCAACCTGACTACCGCCGACATCAAAATGTATGTTCAAAGTATATTTATTCATAGTACGATCCTCAAACTTTATTCATCTTTATTTAAGAAGGGAAAGTTTTCCCGGCAAGATAACCTCTTGCAAGGAAATTATTCATTCAATTGGAATCCACTCAATTTTCATTATAACATTTTCATGCATGTGATTTATAAAATATATTCTCACGCTCAAACCGTTTTTCAATACACCGCCATCCGACTGTTTATATGTATATCCATAGCCAAAAGTAGGGTTATGCCGTATAATAAATCGGTATCCTTCCACTTCAAAGGAATCATGTACAACGCTACTTATCGCATCGTAATTCTCAATAATCCCCTCACACACAACATAATCACCATCAGCATACATACTATATAAATCTAAGTCGTATTCTGGCATATTATTGATCGCATAATAGATTATACCAAACACGCAGACGATCAAAAGAGCCATAACAAGTAACAAAAATAACTTTTTTGTTTTAAATCCAATTATAATGCCAACAATTAATAAAATAATTGGACACACAACTATGAGAATATCTATCAATTGCGGAACATACTCGAATTTTTGCGATACCTCGTAAAGGGTCTCATATTTTGATTGCATAATGTTTACCTCTCTTGAGTAAATAAGTTATTTATATTATCGGCAGAAAAATATCACAACCTTGATTTTATATAACTATACAAATCTTTGATTGCCTTCATAATGTAGATATATTTGAACCACTTGCTTTTGACACTGTTACACCAAAAGCAGTAAATGTGCGAATCTAGGATATCCAAAATTGTTAGCTACAGTAAACCATATTGCTTCTAAACCGGCAAAGTATTGCTGATATATTGCACTTATAGATATCATGATTTGAAAGCCAAAGCCAACAATTCCACTGTAGGTTTTTTCCTTTGCAAATCCAGTAGTATCTGAAAATAGCGTCGGATTGTTTTCACAATATAAAAACAAATTCCATGAAAGTGCCGTATTTGTTAACCCCAAGTAGTACAATCCATCCGCATTCAAGAATCTTCCAACCTGCGGATCGTAGTATCTACTCTGGAGATAATAAAGCCTTGTCTCACTGTCGTAGTAATAACTCTTGTATCGGAACGAGTTTATTTCTCCAATGTCGGAAACACTTGATTCATCTGTCGAGATGAGATTTCCCCATGCCTCGCAGTACCGTATCTTTATTATACCACATTTTTCCCCATTTGTCAAGTCCCAAAAACATAATATTGGTTGAAGCATTAGTTATTTTGCTATATTCCTGCATAAAAAAAGCACAGGCAGTCTATAGGCTACCTGTACTATATTTCAGTTTAAGTCATTTATTGCCGCAAAGCAAAAGGGCTCAGCGCTTATTTCTTGCAAGGATCTCATCAACCGTCAGAAGATCGGCTTCGGTAATTCCGCAGATGTCGAAGAACTTTTCGACCTCCTCGATCTTGCGCTCGTTTGTGAAGTGGTGGCTGTCCGAGCCGTATGTAAAGCGGCATCCGCATTCCTTCGCGATGGAGTATATACGGACGTATTCGCAATTAGGAATCTGCTCGCTCGGCATATAGACAAGGCAGCTGCCGTTCATCTCGATTGCGATACCGCTCTCCTTTGCCGCAGAGAATGCTTCGTAAAGATACGAATCGGGGATATACGCCTGAACGTCATTGTAGATAGAATGGCTTGTGCCCGCAACGAAGGGATGTGCAACCGACATCATTCTGTTCGCAAGCGGATGCGTAACGAGAAGCATGAAGCTTTCCATAAGAAGCTCTGCGTGCGATTTGTAGTCCTTTATTCTCTCGGGGGGAGCAACGAACTTCATGTGGTTATGCGAATGCGGAACGAGCACGAAATCGAAATGCTCAAAATTCTCTTCTGCAAGGCAGAGCTTACCGCCATATATAAATTCGGTCTCGCATCCGAAGAGGAGCTTTATTCCGTCCATCTCCATGCTTTCGGGAAGCTCCTTCTTAAGCTTTAATACGTGATCCACGTTCTGCGGCTCATACCATTTTGATGCGCCGGGAATTGCGCTGTCCCAAAGGTGGTCAGCAAAGCCGAGGACCTTGAGGTTGGAGTTCTTTGCTCTTTCAACGTAGCCTTGGAAGGTTGCCGCACGGTCAGCGCAGGAGGAAAGGCTTGTATGGATGTGGACGTCGTGTGTTATTTTCATAATGATACCTCTTTCTTTTCTGATGCTCAAGGCATTTTCTTTCAACAGAATTATATCACACTTTTACCCGAATGTCAAGATTTTTCTTTCGGGCATTGTGTACAAATATTCCATGCTGTTTTTGTGCAGTATAACGAAAAGGAGCTGTCCCATTAAGAGACAGCCCCAAAATTACGTAGGATGAATTAAGCCTCAAGGCTTTCAACGGTTTCGTCGGGTTCAACGCTTTTACGCTTAACGCATTTATAGTAGATGAATGGGAACAAACCGCCCCACAGCATCGCAAGAACGACGAACAAAAGCACCTGTAGGAAGTTTATCGGCTTCAGTGACATAGGAATGATCCCTTTGATAATTTCAAGATACTGATCGGCGTCAAAATAGCCTAAGAAAAATGCAACCGTAAATGCCGCGCCGCTGTTTATTGCGTATTTCAGCCTACCTGCAGTTTGTGTGTACGTTTTCTTTGCGTAGATAAGCGAGACGAGCGGATGTAACACGACAAGAAAAGCAACTGATAATATCATAAGTACCGTTTCTTCGAGCTCATAATAGGGAGCGGTCTCATGAAGAATATACATTACGATCATGTATACAAGCCAGATCACACCGTGATATACCCACGGAATAAGCATAACGTCATCGGCGTCGGCAAGGCTGTCTCCCATATTTTTCATTAAAGCCGCGGCGGCAAGCGTAACAAGAAACGCCCAGACGGCAGGGACCAGAGTATATACTAATGCCCCCAAATTAAAGCCAAGTAAAGCCATCGCTGACAGACCGCCTATTATCGTAAAGATCAATACATTCAGCCCCGCCGTCTTAAATGCACTGTTGTTTTTCGGCAAAACGTAACGGGCATAAACAACCGAAGACAGGGGGATAAGCAGCAAGAGGATTATCCCGATAAAAATCAGAGCAAGACCAAGATAAGCCCAATCGCCTCCGCTTGTAATGCCGATTTTCGCATAAAGGAGAAGAAATGTCATGGTTGAAAGTGCCGAAAACAGATTTGCAACGGTAAAAAGCTTTTTCATATAGCAGTCCTCCTTATATAATCCGTAAGCACTATTGCATGTTCAAGATAATTATACCATAACAAAAAAAGATGTCAATACCATTTTTCAATGTTTTTCGTGATTTTCGGCGTACTGCACAAATCAAGGCATCCGTTTTTGTATATATAACACAAAAGGCGGACACATTCGCCCGCCTTACGAATATTCACTTTTTCTTCGGCATATATCTCATAGAGCTTACCGAATAAACGGTAACGAACGCCTTCGGGTCGGTCTTTATAATAAAATCCATAAGAAGCCTGTATTCCTGCTTATCTACGATGGAAATTACTTCCTTTCGGGGCGTATTATCGTATGCGCCAATTCCCTCGTAAAGGGTCGCTCCGCTGTGAAGCTCGTGGAGAATGAAATCAACTATCTCGTCAAGCTTCTCCGAAATTACGCAGACACGGCGTTTTATGTTCAGACCGAAAATAAACTTATCGATCACCATTCCCGAAAAATAGGTTCCGAGAAGGCTGAGCACTACAGTCTTTGTGTCATAACAGAACGCAGACGCAAGCGCAACTGCCATCCCCGACGCAGAAACCGCTGTCCCGATCTCGATCTTCAGATATTTGTTCAGTATCTTCGCAACGATGTCAAGTCCTCCGGAGGAGGCGTTGAGCGAGAAAAGTATCGCCATACCGATACCGCAAACGAGTATGTAGCATATGACGTCGATAAGCGAATCCTGCGTGAGCGACTGAAAATTCGGGAAGATCAGCTCGAAAATACCGATGCCGACCGGCACGATTATCGATGCGTACACGGTTTTTGCTCCGAATTCCGGACCTATAAGTATAAAACCCATTATCAGGAGGAAAACGTTCTGGATAAGCGATATTACCGACACCGGCAACGGAATGAAGTTGCTGAGTATCATGGCAAAGGTCTCCGAAAAAATTATGCGCGTCTCTTTTGCGCCACTATATATTATATCAATTTTTTAGGTGTTTGTCAATAGCCGATGATCCTTGTTTTAAAATTATTTACTTACCACGACAGGATACCTTAAAGAATGCAAAAAAAGAATACTATTTGCCGTATTGCCGTTCATATATTTATAGACAAAATA
>JBGVEZ010000014.1:0-2029 GCA_045120555.1 Eubacteriales bacterium | reverse complement strand
CGGCGATACTGTATATGGATAAGATAGGAACGTAAGCAGTCAATCAAAAAAAGCAGAAGCCCCGGCTTCTGCTTTTTATTTTAATAGATCTTATACTTTTCAAGCCTTGGCAAGAATTCGTCGATCCTTTTTCTTTCGTCTGCGATAAATTGCTCTGCGTCGAAATCCGATGAGCGGAGGGCATCCGTGCCGAGGAGGTGGTCGATAAAATGAACACCGCTCCTCTCCCAATAGAGGAAGGCAAATTCTGCGTGCGTACGGCGGATTCTGTCAAGGAGGAGGATTCCGGTGCGGAACGCCTCGAAGGAATCGGGATCGGTTATATGAAGCTGTATTCCGCGGCAAAGCTCACCCGCATGCTTTGAGAAGGTGGGAACGTACTCACACGGACGGAAGAACACCCCCGGAAGTCGGAGCGAATTCATATAGTCGCAAACCTCGTAATGCCGCAGCCACGGTGCGCCGATGATTTCAAACGGCTTTGTCGTTCCCCTTCCCTCAGACATATTCGTGCCCTCAAATATAACTGTACCGACGTATGCACGCACCGTATCGAGCGTCGGGATGTTCGGGGATGGTGATATCCAAGGAAGCGGAATATCTCGCCCATCCATTTTTCGGTCAAGCCCGACGCAAGGACAAACGGTAAGCCCGCATCTGATTTCCTTCTCCGCGTTTACGTATCTTGCGTATTCGCCGACGGTAAGCGCATGTCGCGAGGGAAGTGTAAAACGCCCCACACCCGACGAAAATTCCTCGTCAAGGAGCGTTCCCTCCGTATAACTAAGTCCCAACGGATTGTATCTATCAAGCACAACGAGAGGAATTTCGGCATCTGCGCACAATTTCATGGCATCGCTGAGGGTGTAGATGTAGGTATAGAACCTTACCCCCACATCCTGAATATCAAAAATCATAATATCCACATCCGAAAAGGCTTTTCTGTCCTCTTTTGCGGCATACATTGAAATAACGGGAAGACCGCTTCTTCCGTCGGTAGAATGCCCGACCTTAACACCTGCCTGTGCAGCGCCCGTAATTCCATGCTCGGGACCGCAGAGGAGGCGCAGATCGTACCTTTCTCGCAGTATATCCACGCTCGATCGCATATCACTCCCCACACCCGTAGGGTTTGTTATAAGTCCTATCCGCTTTCCCGAAAGAAGGCTGTCGACCGATTCTAAGTTATCTATTCCGTGCTTATAATTTGTTGCTTTCATCATCGGCTCTCCCGCTGAGGTATAATTATTTGAGTTTATTATATCATAAAAACCTGTTTCTGTCAATAATTTTCGCTATTGCCATTGACTTTTCCATAAAAATATATTATAATAATGCTGTAGAAACGTAAAGAAAGGAATTACTGCAATGAAAAAATTTTTATCTCTTCTTTCTATCATACTGATTATCATGGCTGTGCTTACTGCTTGCAACACAGGCGGTGGCGCTGTTACGGATTCCCCCACAAGCCAAAGCTCACCCCAGGGCACAACGTCTCCGGAGAAAACGACAGCAACGGCAACCGAAACCTCCAAGCAAACCGAGGCACAAACCGAAGCGCCCGAGCCGACAGCTCCGAAGTCGCTGAAAATACTCGCTATCGGAAACAGCTTCTCGACCGACAGTATGCAGTATCTCTATCAGATAGCAAAGAGCGCAGGCGTTGAAACGATAGTTCTCGGCAATCTCTATTACGGCGGATGCAGCCTTGAACAGCATCTCTCGTTTGCAATTACAAAATCTGCCTCCTACACGTACTACAAGAATACCTCAGGTACGTGGGCATCCACCAAAAACTATAAAATACAGGATGCAATTCTCGACGAGAATTGGGATTACATTTCTCTCCAGCAATCATCGAAGACGAGCGGCATCGCATCGAGCTACGGTAAAACACTTACCACTCTCGTAGACTACGTTCGAATGCACAATACCAACGCAACTCTTATTTGGAATATGACCTGGGCATATCAGCAGGACAGCACGCACGCATCCTTCCCGAACTACGACAAGGATCAGATGAAGATGT
>JBGVEZ010000013.1:0-2030 GCA_045120555.1 Eubacteriales bacterium | reverse complement strand
GCAGAGGATTTTATCAAGGCATTTGAAGAGGTTGATGCGGACGAAATTGTCGTTCTGCCCAATAATAAGAATATAATTTTGACGGCAAAGCAGGCTTCGGAGATGTGGAATGCCTCTCGTGTGCATATAATTCCCACCAAGACTCTGATGCAGGGCTACGCCGCACTTTCCATGATATCTTGTGATGACGGTATCGACAGTATAATGGAGTCCGCAAACGAAGCTATATCGAACGTCATCGATGCCGAGATCACCTATGCCGTGCGCGATGCAGTAATCGGCGGCGCCTCGGTCAAAAAGGGTGAGTATATGGCTATCTCAAAATCGGCAATAGTCGCTGTGGCGGACACCCCCGAGGATGCGGTCATTTCTATGGTTAAGAGTGTAGATGACCTTGATGATCACGAGGTCATATCAGTATTCGTTGGAAATGATGTTACCGAGGACAAGCGTGCAGAGCTTGCCGAGCGGCTTTCCGAGCTTTGCCCCGATCACGAGATAATGCTTTATAACGGCGGACAAGAGGTTTACAGCTATTTGATCGCAATTGAATAAGTGAGGTTTATACAATGAGCTTTTACAAGGTAGTTATCGATACAAAGGGAAGCGATAAGGGAGCCGTAATGGTAGCCGAGGGCGTTGCCCTTGCGCTTGAAAAATTTCCAGATCTTTTCGCTGTGCTTTCGGGTGATGAGGAATACCTCAGAGCCGAGATGGAAAAGCACGGAGCGGATGCATCGAGGATCGAATACATAAATGCCCCCGACGAGATCACAAATTACGATAATCCCGGTATGGCAATATTTACGAAGAGAGATTCTTCGCTTGTGAAGGCGCTTGAGGCACTCGCGGCAAACGACGAGTACCTCGGACTTGTAAATGCAGGCTCTACCGGTGCGCTTCTTGCAGGCTCTCTGCGCTACCTTGCAACACCCGATATGCAGCGCCCCGCGCTTTGCGCGGTTCTTCCTGCCGAAAACGGTGCATTCACCGCCCTCGTCGATACGGGTGCTACGGTTGATTGCTCTGCGGCACAGCTTCAGCATTTTGCCCATCTCGGACGTGACCATATGCGTGCTCTCTACGGCATCGAAAGCCCGAAGATCGGTCTTCTTTCAAACGGAAAAGAGGAGGGCAAGGGCAATAAGGTAGTTAAAGAAGCTTATCAGCTCCTTAAAGAGGATGAAACGCTCAATTTCGTTGGAAATATGGAGGGCACTAACGCTCTTTCGGGCGAGTGCGACGTTCTTGTATGCGACGGCTTCGCAGGCAACCAGATCCTCAAGTGTACCGAAGGTACTGCGAGAAGGATAATTAAGGATATAGTTAAGCTCTCAAAGAAAACCGGTGACGAATCGTTGATGAACGTTGTCGGACACCTTATGAAGCTTTACGACTTCAATTCGCTCGGCGGTGCGGTAATTCTCGGAGTCAAAAAGCCTGTTTTGAAGGCTCACGGCGCCGCAAACGCACAGTCGATAATGAATACGATCAGTATTTTGCTTAATCTTGTTAAGAAAGAGAATATGTATAAGAACATTTTCTAACAACTTTGAAACGAGGTTTTTAATATGCTTACAGTTCGAGCGGTCAGACATAAAAGAGATAAAAAGAAATTTGTTGAATTTCCCCTAAAGCTGTACAAAAATAACGAATATTTCGTCCCTTGCCTTTACGGCGATGAAATGGCGCTTCTTAACGGCAAAAATTCATATGGCAACGTTTCGGAAACCGAGTTCTTTCTTGCAGAGCGCGACGGCAAGGTCGTCGGCAGAATACAGGTTATAATACAGCATCAGTATAACGAGATGCATAATGAGAAAAGAGCCAGATTTACAAGATTTGACTCGATAGACGACCGTGAGGTTTCCGATGCGCTCTTCAGTGCGGCTGAAGGATGGGCAAAGGAGAGGGGAATGGATACGATCTGCGGACCTCTCGGATTTTCGGACCTCGACAGAGAGGGACTTCTTATAGAGGGCTTCGACCAGACTCAAACCTTCGAGGAGCAGTATAACTACGATTATTAC
>JBGVEZ010000012.1:0-4001 GCA_045120555.1 Eubacteriales bacterium | reverse complement strand
TTCGCAAAGCTCAGCTTCTCTGGATTCAACGGGATTGATAACATATTTCTTGATCGCGTCAAGCTCGCCGTCTGTTATATCACCGTAGATGATGTATACCTTTGCGGTTTTAACAATAGGTCTGTCAGCCTTGGATATAAGCTGAATACACTGAGCCGCGGAATCCGCTCTCTGATCGAACTGACCGGGGAGATATTCTGTAGCAAAAACTCTGTTTCCGCCCTCAGGAAGCTCGGATGTTGCCATATCAAGCTGAGGCTCGGAGAAAACGGTGTTAATGCAATATTCAAAAAGTCCCTTTTCGATGTTTTCAACATCGTATCTGTTTATAAGCCTGATTCTTTCCACGCCCTTGATTCCAAGCAACGATCTTATGTCCGAGCAAAGCGAACGGGCTTCATTATCAAGAGTAGGCTTTTTTTCAACGTATACTCTGTAAACCATATTTTATCCTGCCTTTTCAGTTTTTCTTTGCAGCAAGAGCTCTCTTGCCTATATCGTGTCTGTAATAAGCGTTTTCAAAATGTACCTTGCTTACGCCTGCATATGCTTTTTCAATAGCAGCCTCAAGTGTATCAGCTGTTGCTGTAACGCCGAGAACTCGTCCACCGTTACTGAGAACGTCGCCGTTATCCGAGAATTTTGCACCGGCAACGTATACCTCTGCTTCACAATCCTTGTCAACTGTTATCGGAAAGCCTGCGGTATATTTTTCTGGATAGCCGTTTGAAGCCATAATGACACAGCAAGCACATCCGTCACTGAATTTAACCTCTGCATTTGCAAGGCGCTGTTTGGAAACGGCAACCATGATCTCAAGAAGGTCGCTTTCAAGAAGAGGAAGAACTACCTGCGTTTCAGGATCGCCGAAGCGGCAGTTATATTCGATAACCTTAGGCCCGTTGGGAGTTATCATAAGACCGAAATAGAGGCATCCCTTAAACGTTCTTCCCTCTGCATTCATCGCGTTCATTGTGGGAAGGAAAATGTCCTTCATACATATTTCGGCAACGTCATCGGTGTAATAGGGGTTAGGTGCGATAGTACCCATTCCACCCGTATTAAGACCGTTATCTCCGTCAAGAGCGCGCTTATGGTCCATAGAGGACACCATGGGAACCATTGTCTTACCGTCAGTGAAGGCAAGTACCGAAACCTCCGGACCTGTGAGGAATTCTTCGATAACTATTTTGCTTCCGCTTTCACCGAACTTTTTGTCGCTCATCATCGATTTAACAGCATCGGTAGCCTCGTCAAGAGTCTGAGCGATTATAACGCCCTTTCCCAATGCAAGGCCGTCAGCCTTGATAACAATGGGCATACTTTGTGTTTTAAGATATTCGATAGCAAGAGCTTCGTCGGTAAAAGTTTCATATGACGCGGTGGGGATGCCGTATTTTTTCATAAGATTTTTTGAAAAGATCTTGCTTCCCTCGATTATTGCAGCGTTTTTGTTAGGTCCGAAGCAAGGAACACCAATCTCATTGAGTGCGTCAACGCATCCGAGCACAAGCGGATCGTCGGGAGCAACAACAGCGAAATCAATAGCATTATTCTTTGCAAATTCAACTATAGCAGAAATATCCTTAGCTCCAATAGCAACGCACTCGGCGTCACTTGCAATTCCTGCATTACCCGGAAGAGCATAGATTTTTTCAGCTTTGGGGCTTTTTTTCAAGGCTTTTATGATGGCATGCTCTCTGCCGCCACCGCCTACAACCATTATTTTCATTTGTTAATCCTCGTATATGGGGAATTTTTCGCAGAGTTCAAGAACCTCTCTGCAAACTCTTTCCTTATTGCTTTCAAAATCAACCGTAATATCCTTGATCCATTTTGCAATCTTAAGCATTTCGTCCGCACCAAAGCCTCTGGAGGTAACAGCGGGTGTGCCTACACGGATACCGCTTGTTATGAACGGACTCTGGGGATCATTGGGAATAGCGTTCTTATTTACCGTGATATGTACCTCGTCGAGTCTCTTTTCGAGCTCCTTACCTGTTACGTTAAACGGGCGAAGGTCAACGAGCATGAGATGGTTGTCTGTACCGCCCGAAACGAGGTTAAAGCCTTCAGCGAGAAGTGCTTCTGAAAGTACCTTTGCGTTCTCAACGATCTTTCTCTGATATTCCTTGAATTCATCGGTAAGTGCCTCTCCGAGAGCAACCGCTTTTGCCGCGATAACGTGCATAAGAGGACCGCCCTGCGTTCCGGGAAAGATTGCCTTATCGATCTGCTTTGCGAGCTCTTCCTTGCAAAGGATCATACCGCCTCTCGGACCGCGAAGTGTTTTATGTGTTGTCGTTGTAACGACGTCAGCATAGGGGACGGGAGAAGGATGAACACCTGCAGCTACAAGACCTGCAATGTGAGCCATATCGACCATGAGATATGCACCGACCTCGTCTGCAATCTCTCTGCACTTCGCGAAATCAATAATTCTTGAATATGCGCTTGCACCAACAACGATGAGCTTCGGCTTGCATTCAAGAGCAATTTCTCTCATCTTATCATAGTCGATCTTTTGCGTTTCATCCTCAACACCGTAAGGAACGATATTGAAATACTTACCGGAGATATTTACGGGAGAACCGTGAGAAAGATGTCCGCCGTGAGCAAGATTCATACCCATTACGGTATCACCTGGCTGAAGAAGTGCAAAGAAAACCGCGAGATTTGCACTTGCGCCGCTGTGGGGCTGGACGTTCGCATGCTCTGCACCGAAAAGCTTCTTTGCTCTTTCGCGTGCAATATCCTCGACGACGTCAACGCAATAGCATCCGCCATAGTATCTTTTTGCAGGATATCCTTCTGCGTATTTGTTTGTCAGAACGCTTCCTGCTGCAAGTAAAACGGCTTTAGAAACTATATTTTCGGAAGCTATAAGCTCAATATTCTGCTTCTGTCTTGTGAGCTCCGCATCGCAAGCGTTAAAAACCTCACTATCGTAATTTTTAAGTTCGTCGAAAAACATATATTTAATTCTCCTATAATAAAATTAATGGTGGAAAAGACGCATTCCAGTAAATGCGAGAACCATTCCGTATTTATCGCAGCATTCTATAACTGCATCATCTCTTACAGATCCGCCGGGCTCTGCAACGTAAGATACGCCGCTCTTTCTTGCGCGTTCAATGTTATCGCTGAACGGGAAGAAAGCGTCACTACCAACGGAAACGCCGGTTATGGTAGCGAGATAAGCCTTTGCCTCATCTTCTGTGAGCGGCTCAGGCTTTTCTGTAAAGTAATTTTCCCAGATGCCGTCAGCACAAACGTCTTCTTCATTTTTGTTGATATAACCGTCGATTACGTTATCTCTGTCGGGACGTCTGATATCTGCCTTGAACGGGAGATTCAATACCTTGGGATGCTGGCGGAGATGCCATGTGTCAGCCTTTGTACCTGCAAGACGTGTGCAATGGATTCTTGACTGCTGACCTGCGCCTACGCCGATAGCCTGTCCGTCATATGCATAACAGACAGAGTTGGACTGCGTATACTTGAGTGTGATAAGAGAAATGATAAGATCTCTCACAGCCTCAGAAGGAAGATTCTTATTAGTGGTAACGATATTGGAAAGAAGCTCTTCATTGATTTTGAATTCGTTTCTTCCCTGCTCGAAGGTGATACCGAAAACGTGCTTGCGCTCTACGGGAGCGGGCTTATATTCGGGATCGATCTTTACGATGTTGTAATTTCCCTTCTTCTTTGTCTTGAGTATTTCAAGCGCTTCGTCGGTGTAGCCGGGAGCAATGATACCGTCGGAAACCTCGCGTGCAAGGATCGTTGCGGTTACCTTATCGCATTCGTCGCTGAGTGCAACCCAGTCACCGAATGAAGACATTCTGTCTGTTCCGCGAGCACGTGCATAAGCACACGCGATGGGAGATTCGTCGAGTCCTTCGATATCGTCAACAAAGCATGCCTTCTTAAGAGCGGGAGAAAGCTTTACGCCAACTGCAGCAGATGTAGGGCTGACGTGCTTGAATGACGTTGCCGCA
>JBGVEZ010000011.1:0-2771 GCA_045120555.1 Eubacteriales bacterium | reverse complement strand
TCCGTTTTCAAGCATATAATCATTAGAGATTCGTACGCCGGAAAAGAAGGCGACTCCGATAGCAACTATTGCAAAAATGGAAATGAATCTTCCGAAGGTTGAAAATATCTCCCTGCGGGTAGATCTTCTAAGCATCTTACTCATAATCCACCACCGCAATTACCATTCAATAAGCTCGGGAGATGTGGGGTTTTCGTTCATTTCTACAGAAACCACTCTACCGTTTTTCAGTTTGATAACTCTGTCTGCCATAGCAGCGATCGCCGTATTATGCGTAATAACAAGTACAGTCATACCGTTCTTTCTTGACATATCCGAAAGCAGCTTCAGAATCGACTTTCCCGTCTCATAATCAAGCGCACCGGTAGGCTCATCACAAAGAAGAAGCTTAGGCTTTTTAGCGAGGGCGCGCGCAATCGCAACACGCTGCTGCTCACCTCCGGAAAGCTGTGACGGGAAATTTTTCTTTCTGTCCGAAAGGTCTACAAGCTCAAGAGCCTCATCCGCACGCATGCTGTTTTTGACAAGATGTGCGGCGAGCTGAACGTTTTCAACAGCCGTCAGGTTCGGAATCAGGTTATAAAACTGAAAAACGAATCCGATATCTCGGCGTCGGTATTCGGTAAGCCGTCTTTTGCTGTATGAGGTCACGTTTTCACCGTCAACTGTTATGACACCTCCGCTTGCCTTGTCCATACCTCCAAGCAGATTAAGGAGTGTGGTCTTACCTGCGCCGCTCGGACCGAGGATAACGCAGATCTCGCCCTTGTTGATCTCAAAATCAACGTCGGACAATGCTTTTATTGTAACCTCACCCATTTTATATTCTTTTTTTACATGTTCAAATTTTATAATACTCATTCATTTGCTCCGCCAAATTATAAAATTATATATATTATACCATATTTTATTTAACGACCGGTTAATTTTCAATGGTATGTATGTAAAAAATGAACCGACTCCTAAAAAGTCGGTTCATTTTTTTATTCTGCTTTCGTAGGATCAAGGAAGATAACGACCTTACGGTTGTTCTCGCTTCCGATAGAGTTTGTGGAAACGCCCTCGATATTCTGAATCGTGGAATGGATGATCTTTCTTTCATAGGGATTCATGGGCTCAAGAATTACGCTCTTCTTGTACTTAACTACCTGCTCTGCCTTCTTTCTTGCAAGAGCCTGAAGAGTTGCTTCTCTCTTTGCTCTGTAATTCTCTATATCAAGAGTAACCTTGGAGTACTGTCTTTCCTCACCCTCATCTCTGCGGTTTGCAGCAAGGCTTGCAAGGTACTGGAGAGAATCAAGTGTCTCGCCGTGGTGACCGATAAGAGTTCCGACGTCGTCGCCGTTGCCCTCGATGGTGATGGAAAGCTCGTTCTTCTGCGCGTAAAGCTCTGTATCGTATACAGCCTTTGCGTTTTCAAGTCCCATGTTGTTAAGAATGTTTGTGAGGAAGCCGATCGCCTTATCGGCATTGTCCTTACCGTATACGCACTTGTATTCGCCGGGAACGCTTCCGATTCCGAGGAATCCCTTCTTCGGCTCGGTAACTACCTCACAGTGTATTTCATCAGCTGCAACGCCAAGCTCAACGGAAGCAAGTTCAAGTGCCTCCTCAAGCGACTTTGCGGAAATTGTGATCTGTTTTTTCATATCGATTTTTCCTTTAATTAATCAAAAATTATTTTTTGTTGTCGTCCTTCTGTGTAGGTGCCTGCTCGACCTTCATTCCGGCAACCTCTGTCTTTACCTCCTCGGTCTTCTTTACGGGAGGCGTGTAATCGTAATCATCGTCATCTATGTGATGAAGTGATCTTACCTTTGGCTTATTGGGATCACGTTCCTTCTTGCCCTTCTTCGGCTTGTTCTTTGCCTTGAATTCCGCCTCTGCTGCCTTATAGTCCTCTTCAGTGAACACGGGAAGAGGCATAAGCTTACTTACAATGAACTGCTTGAGAGTCGACACAAGGCTCCTGAATATCCAATATATACCAATCGCAGCGGGCACCATAAAGGTAAACGAAGCACTCATTATAGGCATGGAATATTCCATGATCTTATTAGAGCAAGCAAGCTGGCGGTCATTATTATCGGATGAAGCGGTGGACGGCTGATACATAAACTTACGCGAAAGTCTCATTGTAAAGAAGTATACAACGAAGGTAAGAACGGGAATTGCAAGCAATATCCAATCCTTGCCGTCGAACGACGGAGTTGAAGCAAGATTGATTCCGAAAAGATTCATATTGGGAAGCTCCTCAAGGGTTCCTAACTTATCAGAAAAACCTTCAACGGAAGAAAATGCGTCAAGCCCGAGATCCTTGATATAATTGATAATACCTATCGTTTTGTTGCTTCTGATATCCTGATCAATAAGCTTTGCTGCTTCTTCGGTGATTCCGCTGTTTTTGATAACCTCTGCTATAGAATTTATTGTATCGTTAGAAAAGTTAAGAATATATTTCAAGGGGTTTGTTACGATATTATACAGAGCAATTACGAGAGGCATCTGGATAAGCAAGGGGAGACAACCGCCAAAGGGGCTATAGCCTTCCTTCTGCTGCATTTCCATGATCTCCTGATTCATTTTCTGCAGCGTGGGCTGATCTTCTCTTCCGGCGTATTTCTTACGGATCGCCATTTCCTTGGGCTTAAGGCTTGCTGCCTTAATGGAATTTTTCTGCTGCTTTATAGCCAAGGGAATCATAACAAGCTCTATAAAGAAAGAAAACAGGAACAGAGCAAGAATGTAATTTCCTTGCGTAAGCCAGTAGC
>JBGVEZ010000010.1:0-3261 GCA_045120555.1 Eubacteriales bacterium | reverse complement strand
AAAGTATAGCCGGCTTAAGGTTTGCAACAACGATTATCTTTCTGCCGATAAGGTCCTCGGGCTTGTAGAATTTAGCAATTCCGGAAACGACGGTTCTCTTTTCATATCCGAGATCTATCTCAAGCTTGAGAAGCTTCTTCGCCTTCTTTACAGGCTCGCAAGCAAGCACCTTCGCGCTTCGAAGCTCAACCTTCATAAAATCGTCGATTCCGATAAGCGCGATACCCTCGGGCTTTTCGGGAGCGGCTTCAGCCTGAGCCTCCTTGCGCTGCTGCTCCATATATTCGTTTATCTGCTTCATAAGTGCAGCCTCATCGATTCTTGCGAAGAGCACGCTTGAATCATTTACAGACTCACCGACTACCATACCGCCGAATTTGGAAAGGTCACCTATAGTGTCGTAATCGCAAAGCTTTGTTCCGAGCTGACCGAGAAT
Organism: Eubacteriales bacterium; assembly: GCA_045120555.1. Taxonomy (GTDB): domain Bacteria; phylum Bacillota; class Clostridia; order Oscillospirales; family CAG-272; genus SIG640. The sequence goes on along the minus strand of JBGVEZ010000010.1, from coordinate 2,825 downwards.
TGCCTCTGCGCTTGCGGGAATGAAGGGACGAAGCATAACAGCCGCCCAACGGATGCTTTCAAGAAGATTGTAAAGCACGCTTCCGAGTCTTCCCTGCTTTTCCGGATCCTTTGCAAGGACCCAAGGTGTCGTTTCATCTATATACTTGTTAGCACGGCTGAGGAAGGTGAACACCTCGGAAAGACCGTCGGCAATTCTGTATTCATCCATTGCCGAGCAAAGTCCTTCAAATGCCTTTACTGCACAGCTCTTGAGATCTGCGTCAAGCTCTTCGGCATATTCCGGTGTCTGTATAACTTTACCGAAATACTTCTTCTGCATGTCAAGCGTTCTCTTTACGAGATTACCGAGATTATTACAAAGATCGGTATTGAATCTTGCGATTACATTTTCATAAGTAACGCTTCCGTCGTTTGCAAAAGGCATCTCGGCAAGTGCGTAATATCTTACGCCGTCAACGCCAACGTATTCGGAAAGCTTATCGGCGTAAATAACGTTTCCTCTGGATTTAGACATCTTATCTGTTCCGAAGTTGAACCACGGATGACCGAAGACCTTCTTGGGAAGCTCGATTCCCGCAGCCATAAGGAAAATAGGCCAATAAATTGTGTGGAATCTGAGAATATCTTTACCGATAATGTGAACGTCTGCGGGCCAATACTTTTTGAAGTTTTCGGGCTGCTCCTCAAGGTCGGGATCATATCCGAGAGCGGTAATGTAGTTAGTAAGAGCGTCAAGCCATACGTAAATTACGTGCTTATTATCAAAGTCAACGGGAATGCCCCAAGTAAACGAGGTTCTCGAAACGCAAAGATCCTGAAGACCTGCCTTAAGGAAGTTGTTTACCATTTCCTTCTTTCTGGACTCGGGCTGAATAAAATCGGGATTTTCCTCAATGTGCTTTATAAGTGCATCGGCGTACTTACTCATCTTGAAGAAGTAAGCCTCCTCCTTCGCCTTCTGAACGGGTCTGCCACAATCGGGGCATTTACCGTCAACAACCTGTGTTTCCGTAAAGAAGGACTCGCAGGGAGTGCAGTACCATCCCTCGTAGTAGCCCTTGTATATATCACCCTGCTCGTAGAACTTCTTGAAGAGCTTTGCAACCACAGCCTCGTGGTTTTTATCCGTTGTTCGGATAAAATAATCGTACGACGTGTTCATAAGATCCCAAACGCCCTTTATCTCGCCCGCAACGTTATCAACGTATGCCTTGGGTGCCAGACCCGCGTCCTTAGCCTTGTTTTCGATCTTCTGTCCGTGCTCATCGGTTCCGGTGCAGAAGAAAACGTCGTAACCTCTCTGTCTCTTGTATCTCGCGTATGCGTCTGTCATAATTACCTCATACGTATTTCCGAAATGAGGCTTAGCAGATGCGTACGCGATCGCTGTTGTTATATAAAACTTTTCCTTTTCCATGATGTTATATCTCCTGTTTATAATCAATTGAATTTATTTACCATACTGCTTCTGTAAAAGCAGATCTTTTTCGCCATCATCATAGGACCGACGTGAACCACGAAAAGAATCCCGACAGTCGCAAGTGAAAGCAACAACCACAAAAGGGTCATTATAAAATCAGACGGATATGCTTTCGCATAATAGAACGTATTCATTCCTTTCGCCACAGATGCACACTGTTTTAAGGAAACGTGAGAATTCTCTATTGCATATGGCAAAAAGATCGAAATATTTTTGCGAATAACGCTCCACACAATTGCGCCGAATCCAAGATACAGTATAAGTCCGCCGTTAAAAATCACCATAAGCGTCATTTTCAGCGTCTCGTTGACGATCGTTTCAGCCAAAGCAGAACCGAAAACGTTAATCACAAGCGCGCATCCTATGCCAAGCAGATACAAGTTACTGCGAGCAAATATACCGACGCTTCTTAAATACATCCGAGGCGACGTGTAATATTTAAACAAATCGGACATCTCTGCCCTTTCGCCTACGGATATTTTCAAAAGCATAGTGTAAATGCCGCAATATATACCGGGTAGGAGCAAGAATATTCCCGACCAGATCGAAGCGTACATAAGAATCGACTGATACATGACGTATTCATCCTTTATGAGAGGGGTCGCGCATATTACAGCATACGCAACCATCAAAAGCAGGATGATCATTACAGCACCTATAGCATATCCTGTGAGCAAAATTGCTCTGACATTCTTTTTGGTAAGAAAATACTTGCTGTCGGATTTCAGATCGGTGTAGACCGGATTTACATACGTCGGTACTCTTTCATAATTATTCGTCAAGAAAATACCCCCTTAAGCAATAATATGTAATTCATCGTCTCTTCCCGCGCCTACGTACACCTCTTCGAGCTTGAATCCGTTTTCACCAATTTCCGAAACGATAAAATCCGCTGCCTTTCCTGCCGAGATCGATCCGTATAAGTCAAATACATTCAGCATTTTGCAGGGATTTGCCGTTGCGCAAACGATAGCAGATGCATAATCAGCACCGGCGAATTTAACGAGATTGTTTATTGCCGCCTCGAAATTCAACGTGCTTCCAGCAAGTGCACCTTCAAGCGTGCGTGCGATCGAATCCTTAACGATTACCGGTTGTCCGGCGATCATATACTGACCGTCCGCGGAATCGGTAGCCTCCATCGAATCGGTTACAAGAACAAGCCTTTCGCATCCTTTACATCTGTAAGCCAGCTTTACCATTTCCGAGGATACGTGAATTCCGTCACATATAAGCTCTGTGAACATATCGGACGTAAGACCTGCGCAAACCGCGCCGCCCTCACGGTGATGAAGAGGAGGCATAGCGTTAAACATATGTGTCAGCGAAACGTAATACTTTTG
>JBGVEZ010000009.1:0-5933 GCA_045120555.1 Eubacteriales bacterium | reverse complement strand
CGCAACGAACGAGCGTACCGTTTTTATATCGTAGTAAAGTCCCTTTTTCGATGCGGCGTAATTTCTGAAATCCTCGCAAAGCTTGCATAGGTCAACGTCTTCTCTGTAATCCGGCTCACGCTCCTCCGCCTCGTCTATCGCACAAAGACGGGAGAAGCGTTTGACGTTCTCGTCCGATGCGCCCATTGTGAGCCGTATCTCCGACTCCGCCTGCTCTGCGGCAAGCCTCTGCTCCTCCTCGGAAAGGATTCTCTCTGCCTCGGCAATTATGCCTTCAAGAGCCTCGCCGTCAGCTGCGGCTCTTCTTCTGTCCGAAAGAGAGGTCAGCACGAACGCAAGGATAAGCACAAGAAGGAATCCGACGGCAAGACAGAAGGTTATTCTGTCGTCAAGCAGCGGAATATTAAGGCTTGAAAGCAGTATCGCCGCAAATGCCGCCGCAACTACCGCTAAAACTATCATAAGTGAAAGCAAAAACGGTCCTACCGACCTTACCTTGAAGGACTTCCGTCTTTTTATCTTTTTTGCCTTTTTTTCTTTTTTATTCATGTCCGCACCTCTCAAGTTATCTTGCAAGCATGCTTGCCGCGTTTTGTGCCTTCGGTAAAGGAAGCTCGTTTGTCATCGAGGAGAGGAGCGAGCAAAGCGCCTCGCCGTCCTCCTTCGAGGCTTTTCTTGCCACAGCCGAAACGTGCTCCGCAACAAGAACGTCGATCGCGCGTCGGTAATCTCCTGTGCAGGCGTTAAATACCGATACGTATTTTTCCATGGTAAGATATCCGTCGTTGCCAAATCCCATACCAATCCTCAATGAAAGGAGGGCATCAATGCGGTCTATCCTTGACCAATCCTCGTCGGACGGCTGAAGCTTAAGATACGCATCCCTGACAAGCTCGGAAAATTCCTCTGCCTTTATCTCTGCGGAAAGCATCTCGTCTTCATTCGTAACGAGTGTTATAAGTCTGTCGCAAACGATCGGGCAAGCAAACGAATAAAGCTCATTTCCTATAAGCTCTCTTCCCCTTCCCTCGGGCAGAACGAATATAAAGTACGCGTTCTTAGGTAAAACGATCGAACCACCGTCAACTCTTACCTCGTGCGTTTCGTTCTCGTCCGAAAAATAGCCCTCAAGCTCTGCAAGCACACCTGAAAGGTCAGCGCCCTCGCGGTTATCGATAACTACTGCACCAAGGCTGCCCGTACCCGTTATTGCGCGGAGCTTGTCCGCAAGCGGCTCATTTACGTCCTTGCCGCCCATAAGCGCAGAAAGCGATCCCGTGTCAGCCTTGCATACGGTAGCGCTGCCGCTGTGTCCGAGGAAGGAGGCGATCGCATTGGCAAGCATAACGTCACCTTCGCCACTGCCCTCTACGTAAAGAAGCCTGTGCGACGCCATCGCAGAAATTACGTGCGCACATTCGTCCGCAGACACCGTAACACCGCACGCAGTTACGTGGCGGCTCATCATTTGGCAAAGCTCGGGCAGCGTGTGCTTACCGCGTGTCTCGCTCGAAAACGTATAATTTGTATCAATTGTCTTTTTCATGGCAGTGTCCGCAATGCGGCTCCTTTCAATTACAGCGTATTTGTACGATCGGCATAAGGACCGAATCGTAAGTGTTATATATTTCTATAGTAATATTATACCAAAAAATTCTTCGTGCTTCAACAGCAAAACGTCGTTTTTTACAAACCATTCATAAGTTTTTGCATCGAACTTACAATGTATATACACAATTTTTATTTAAGCAAATTTTGTGTCAACGTTTTCGGGGTGTGCATTTTCACTCGCCGTCGGGGGCTGTCACACGCACAAGATAGTCGTAAAGCGCGTCGCAATCTCCGTTAGGATAAACGGAGATATCTGCGCCGACGGAGTTTATAAGGCAGTCGGTCAGCAAAAACACCTTACATCCGACATCCGCCGCAGACATATCGTCACTTACGTCGTTTCCAACCATAAGACATTCCTCCGGCTTTGCGCCGATACGGTCGATTATCTCGCGGTAATATGAGGGATTCGGCTTGCAGTAGTGCGAATTCGAGTAGGTCGTGATAAAGAGGAAATCATCGGGTCTCGCACCGCCCCACTGCATTCTCGTCTCGGATGCAACAGACGGAAAAACAGGGTTTGTGGCAAGCACGAGCGGAATATTCCTTTCGTGCAGAAGGTCAAGCACCTTGCGCATTTTCGGATTACATCCGCAAGCATCCCTCGAGACGAAAAATTCATTTGCGTAGAATTCGTCAATAACGTGCACAAGACGCATAACGTCATCACCGAGCGATGCACGGAACCTCTCCCAGAAAAGCGCCTCGTTGACTCTGCCGCTGCTGTTTTTGAGCATCGCCCTTGTTCCGTCCCATATCGCCGCAACTATCTGCTCGGGCGCGTATCCGAACGGGGCAAGCTTTTTCGCAAGCGCCCCGAAATAAAGCTTTACAAACCTGTCCTGATCCATCGGAAGCACCGTTCCGTCAAGATCGAAAAATACGTACTTTATCATTTTCTTCATCCTCCAAAAATTAAGTTTTATTTTTCTTATAAGCTACGTCCCCGTCATTACACAAAACCGTAACAGCCGCACTCGCGTCCTTGAAGATCCCGTCGTACGCGATCCTCTTCCATTCCTCCGTCGTACCGCGGAAAACGACCTTCTTAAGCGCAAGGCACATACCGAATGCTCCCGTTTCAATTAAGGTAAGACTGCCCGGCAAGTCAATTTTTTTGAGCCTCCTGCAGCCCATAAAAGCCTCTGAGGATATTTTCTCAACGCCATGCATGACGGTTGCGTCTGTAAGCGAATAGCACCCCGTAAACGTTTTTTTCTCAATGCACTTAACGCCGAAGGGTACGGTTATGCTTTTGAGGGCGGAGCATAAGTAAAACGCCTCCTCACCGATGCTTGTAACACCGACATGGATCTCTGTCTCCGTAAGGCGGCTGCATCTTGCGAATGCGCCGCGCCCGATGCTCTCAAGCCCCTTTGAAGCGTGAACGCACTTAAGCTCCCCACAGAAAAGGAAGGCTTCGTCCCCAATGCTTTTAACGCTTCCCGGAATCCGAAGCTTGCGGATATATTGGTTCTCGCCAAACGCACTCTTTACTATCTCCGTAACACCGTCGGGAACCGTAACGTCCCGCCCCATTCCACCGAGATATTTTATCAGTATACCGTTTTCGATCTTAAAGGAATTCATATCTTTCTCCGTTTTTCGTCTATGCTTACGGTAACGCTTTGCGTCTGTCACCGTGTATAATAATATTATAACATATATATTGATTTATGTCAATTCCGATATTTCCGAATTTTTACCCTTTACGGAAAATTTACCTTTTGTTTTTCTGTGCCGCTTCCATCTCCCACGTAATTTTTCGTTGTTTAGCATGTATTTATCGAATTAACATATTCGACATTAAATCCCGTTGAAAAATTTCCGCCGAGGTGATATAATTATTAATTATTATTAATTTTATATTTTAGTTCGGAGGAAACAAATATGCTGAAAAGACTTGCTTCATGCATAGGCGAGTACAAGAAGTACGCCATACTGACTCCACTCATCATGGTGGGCGAGGTCGTTATCGAATGTCTTATACCGTTTATCATTGCGCAGATCGTTGACAGCCTGAAAAAGGGAGTCGCGCTTTCCGAGATCATGAAAAGCGGCGTTCTTCTCTTCTTTATGGCGTGCCTCTCACTCACCTTCGGTGCGACCGCAGGTTACACCTCGGCGAAGGCTGCAAGCGGATTTTCAAAGAATCTCAGGGGCAAAATTTTTGACAAGATACAGGGCTTTTCATTTGAGAACATCGACAAATTCTCGTCCGCATCTCTTGTCACAAGAATGACAACCGACGTTGCAAACGTCCAGATGGGCTTTATGATGATCATAAGAACAGCTATAAGAAGCCCGCTGATGTTCATCTTCTCTATCATTATGGCGTTTGTTATGGGAGGCCCCCTCGCGCTTCTCTTCGTAATCGTAGTTCCCTTCCTCGTTACGGGACTCCTCATCATCGCGCGCAAGGCAATGCCCGCGTTCAGAGCCGTTTTCAAGAAGTACGATAAGCTCAACGAGTCTATCGAGGAAAACGTTATGGCAATGCGCGTCGTCAAGGGCTTTGTCCGCGAGGATTACGAAAAGAAGAAATTCGGTGAGGCAGCCGAGAATATCCGCAAGGATTTCACAAAAGCAGAGCGCATCGTTGCCTTCAATAATCCGCTTATGCAGGTGTGCCTCTACTTCAATATGGTCTTCATAATGCTCTTCGGCTCGTATCTCATCGTTACCACGCAGGGCTCCGCGCTCAACGTCGGCGAGCTTTCGGCAATGATCACCTACGGCGTTCAGGTGCTTATGTCACTTATGATGCTCTCGATGATCTACGTCATGCTTACAATGTCGGCAGAGGCAGCGCGCCGTATTGACGAGGTGCTTTCCGAGGAATCCACCTTAAAGAATCCCGAAAGCCCGATTTTTGAGGTTTCGGACGGCTCAATCGACTTTGAGGGAGTAAGCTTCAAGTATTCCGCAAAGGCAGAGAAATTCGCGCTTGAGGGAATAGATCTCCACATTAAATCGGGAGAAACCGTCGGCATTATCGGCGGCACGGGATCAAGTAAATCCACCCTCATACAGCTCATTTCCCGTCTCTACGATACGACGGAGGGTTCGGTCAAGGTCGGCGACGTTGACGTCCGCGACTACGATATGGATTCTCTCCGTAACGCCGTTGCGGTAGTTCTCCAGAAGAACGTCCTCTTCTCGGGAACTATAAAATCAAACCTCAAGTGGGGTAACCCCGACGCAACCGACGAGGAGATCGAGGAGGCCTGCAAGCTCGCGCAGGCACATGAGTTCGTAACCTCCTTCCCCGACGGATACGATTCGGTAATAGAGCAGGGCGGTACTAACGTTTCGGGCGGTCAGAAGCAGCGTCTCTGCATCGCGCGCGCCCTCTTAAAGAAGCCGAAGATACTCATCCTCGACGACTCCACAAGCGCAGTCGACACCAAGACCGACGCGCTTATCCGAATGGGATTTGCAAAATATATCCCCGAAACCACAAAGATCATCATCGCACAGCGTCTCGCATCGGTAGAGCACGCAGATAAGATCGTCGTACTCGACGGCGGTAAGATAGTTGCTCTCGGTAACCATGACGAGCTCATGCAGACAAGCGACATCTACCGCGAAACCTACGAGCAGCAGACGAAGGGAGGTAAGAGCAATGAATAAATCAATGCCAAAGCGTTTACCCGCCGGAATGCACGGAAAGCCGAAGCTCGATTTCCGTAAGCTCGGTCGCCTTCTTAAGATGCTCTGGAAATACTATCCGGTGCTTCTTCCCGTTATCGGCGTTTGCATCATATTCTCTTCAATAGTTTCTGCGATCCCCTCAACCTTCACCGAAAAGATCATCACCTCAATCGAGGCTTACTACGAAAGCGGTAACTGGGCTGCGGCAAAGGCGGAGATCATACCTAACGTGATCATCCTTGCAAGCCTCTATCTGCTCTCGCTTGCGTCCATGTTCATCTATACACAGCTCGGCGTTACACTCACTCAGGGCTTCCTATGCAAGATGCGCCGCGCCATGTTCGACAAGATGCAGGAGCTTCCCATAAAATACTTCGATCAGAACCGCCACGGCGACATCATGAGCTATTACACCAACGATATCGACACCCTCCGTCAGCTCATTTCTCAGTCCATCCCCTCCCTGCTTCAGGCAAGCATGATCGTAACCGTCGTCCTCTCGATAATGATCTACTTCTGCGGCTGGCTAACTCTCCTTGTTCTTTTTGGCGTCGTAGTCATGATCCTCGTCTCAAAGAAGATTGGCGCAGGCTCCGCAAAATACTTCATCCGTCAGCAGAAGGCTTACGGCGCGCTTGAGGGCTACGTTCAGGAGGCAATGAACGGTC
>JBGVEZ010000008.1:0-12278 GCA_045120555.1 Eubacteriales bacterium | reverse complement strand
GTTTTATGGAATCCGTGGAGAGGCGGAATTGTAATTGAACGCTTTTTGGTAAACCATCCTATGAGCATTCTTGATATTAGTATTACAGCCCCCGGAATAAAAGTCAAAAGCAGGCAAGCTATGGTTCCCTTCTTATAGTCGAAAAGAATTTCGGACGCGCCTCCGCCTTCAAGAAATTGTCCGTAGTAATAGATAACAAAGGGCTTGATTTTCATTTTTGGTATTGCAACGTATGCACATACGGCATTCCAAACGGAATATACGGGAAGTCCGATTTTACTCCCTGAAAGTCTTACGGAAAAGACAATGCAGAATGCGGGGAAGACGTAATTTATGAAAAACATCTCCGCATAGTCCTTTATAATACTGATGTATAGATAGTTAATGATGTATTGCTCGGTAATTGGCTCGTTTTTGGTTATTTGCGGAAGCTTCAATTCCGGCACATATTTCAGTACGATCGTTGCGCACAAATAGAAGATCACGGGGATCAATGCGTTTATGGCGTGATAGATCGCAATCCTTGTTTTTGACTTCATAGCTTTTACCTTCCTTTCTTTTTTGTACCTTAATTATATCACATTGTACCGATTTTGTCAATATGTAGAACAAAAATAGAGACCCCGTAGGATCTCTGTTTTTATTTCCTCGGTGAAAGCCTTTGCCACAGCTTTCGTATAAATTCAAAGAGAATGACGGGCAGTGAAAGCAGGACGGTCAGGGCGAGATGGGACGGCGCGAGGGGCACGGTCCTCATTACCGACGAGCCGAGGTAGATGAAGGCGGTCTGTATTGCGCTGACCGTGGCAATTATCACGATAAACGTCGGGTTTTTAGAGAGGCTTGCGAAGAGGTTTAAGCGGTCGCTTCTTGCGTTGAAGCAGTTGAGGGCAGCAGTGAAAATGAAGAAGGCGAAAAATGCCGTGAGGTGGTAGAGGCTTCCCTCGGTCGTGTTGAAAAGGCTGATTATGAAGTCGGATTTGAGGAAAAAGAGGCTTGCGACCGTCGAAATTATGCTGAGAAATGCGACCTTCGTTCTTGTTTCTCGGTCGATTACCGGCTCGTCACGCAGCTTTGGCTTTTCTTTGAGGATTCTACGTTCCGCGTGCTCACCTGCAAAGGCAAGGCCTCCAAGGGTATCCATAACTATATTTATCCACAGCATCTGCACGACGGTGACGGGCGAATCTATGCCGATAAACGGTCCTGCCATTGATACGAGCATTGCGGTGAAGTTCATTATGAGCTGGAGGGTTATGAATTTGCGGATGCTTTTGAAGATGTTCCTTCCGTGCATAACGGCATTTACCACGGAGGACAGATTGTTGTCGAGTATGATTATATCCGCAGCATTTTTTGAGACCTCCGTGCCGCATCCGAGAGCAAAGCCGCAATCAGCGGCATTGAGTGCAGGGGCGTCGTTGAGTCCGTCACCCGTCATTCCGACGGTGAGGTTTTTTGCTTTTGCAATTTTGACAAGTCGCCTCTTATGCTCGGGCATTGCGCGATATATAACTCCGATTTCGCAAATTTTGGCTGAAAGATCGTTATCGGTCATGCGGTCAAGCTCTGCACCGGAGAGGGATATCGGAGACGAGTGAGTAAGGATCTTACAATCGGAGGCTATCTTTTCGGCGGTCTGCTTGCCGTCACCGGTAACAAGGCAGACGTGTATTCCCGCATTCTTCAGGTCTGAGACTGCGCCTTGTGCCTCCTTTCGGAGCGGGTCCTTCATGGAAAGGGTGCCTGCGACGCATACCCTTCCGCGTTCCTCGAGTCCGAAGAGTATCTGTCTTTCACCGTTTGCTGAAAGGCTGCGGAGCTTTTTCACATATTCCGTAACGTTAAGTGGGGCGCGTTCCCCGTTCGGAAGCAAAAAGGTATCCGCGCGTGAAAGAAGGATATCCGGCGCGCCCTTTATGATGGCGTATGATCTGCCGCTTTCGTATACGGTTGCACGTGAAAGCTTCGTTTTGCTTGAGAAGCGTTCGTAGGCGGTTCTTTGAGCGGTGGGCTTTTTTGATGATCCGATAACGTATTCAAGGATGGCTTTTTCGGCGGGATTTTTTGAGATTATATCGCCGCCTAACGATATTTCGGCATCGGTGTTGTAATATGCGGAAAGTAAAAGAATATGACCTATGGCGGGCTCGGCATTTAAAATCGAACGAAGCCCTTTATATTCATCAAGCGGAGTTATAACCGAGCATACTCTTGGCTCTCCGCGGGTAAGGGTTCCTGTTTTATCGGTGAAAAGGATATTCATGCATCCTGCCGCCTCGATGCCCTGCGCGTGACGGACGAGGACGTTATCCTTTGCCATTTTCTTTGAGTTTTTTGAAAGCACTACGGCGATCATCATCGGAAGTCCCTCGGGAACGGCAACGACGATAACTGTAAGAGCAAGCGTGAATGCGGAGATCAGCTGTGAAAAAACAAAGCGCACGTCAGAGAGCTTTGCTATGATGAAGTCCGAGCGGAAGCCTGAATCTATTACGAATACGTTAAAAAGATATGCAAGAGCGATAACGGCAGATGCAACGTAGCCGACAACGCTCAGCTGCTTTGCGAGTACGTCAAGTCTTTCACGAAGAGGGCTTTTTTCTTCATCGGCAAGCGATTCGGATATTTTTCCAAGCTTGGTCATATCTCCCGTTGCCAATGCAATTGCGTCTGCGGCTCCGTCGGTTACGAAGCATCCGGAGAATACCGAAAAGCTGTCGGACGGGGAGCAGGTGTCCGCAAGAGCGGACAGTTCGTTTTCATTGCTGTCGGAAAGAAGCGTACGCACTGCCGCTATAGCCTTATTTGTAATTTGCTTGTCGGGCTCCTTCGGTATTTCCTCGCTTTCTCCGGTGAGAGGAGCTTGATTCGTTGAGACAGAGCCGTGAATAAGGATGCAATCGGCGGGGATACGGTCACCTGCGGAAAGGCGGATAAGGTCACCCGGAACGATATCCTCTGCGCGCAGCTCTTCAATGCAGCCGTCACGTATTACGGTGTATGAGCTGCCATCGGTTATACGCATTCGTTTAAAGGCACTCTCCCTTTTGTGTTCGGAGAGGGAGGAGATGACCGTTGCCAGAATTATCGACACGGCAATTCCCGCGCCCTCGTGCCAATCCTTTCCGCGGAGCATAAATAATACGTTTATTATGAGCGCGCAAAGCAGGATGCGGATCACAGGGTCACCGAGGTTTTTTATAAATATACCGAAAAAGCTCTTCCGTTTTTTCTCGCTTATCAGATTTTCTCCGAATTTCTGCCGCAGGCGCGCGGCGGCGTCATTTCCGATTCCCGAATAGGTTATTGCTTTTCTTGCCTTTGTTTCCCGCATCCGAATTTACCTCTCTTTTTATGTTCTTCTAAAGTATATTTGAAAACTTATTTTTTCAGAACACATCAAGCGTCAAAACCGTAATTTATAAGGCAGCTTTTTATGTATTCGGCATCAGCGTCGGTTGGCGGACATAGCGGGAGGCGGTAATACGCATTGCAAAGCCCGATGAGTGATGCGGCGTACTTTACGGGAATGGGATTAACTTCGCAGGAAAGCATTCCGAAGAGCGGAGAAAGCTTTTGATGCAGTTCTCTTGCGGATTCCGACTTTCCGTCGGAACAAAATGAACACAGGGCTGACATTTCTGACGGCAGAATATTTGAGGCGACCGAAATAACTCCCCTTGCACCTACAGACATGAGCGGAAGGGTCAGCTCATCGTTTCCGCTGTACAGGTACATGCTGTCTCCCAGCTCGGAAATTATTCTCGTTGCCATCGAGAAATCTCCGCTTGCATCCTTGACTGCAACGACGTTTTCAATTTTTGAGAGCTCGCGGTATACTTCAAACGGAATGCTCATTCCGGTTCTTTTGGGAACGTTATACAGTATTATCGGAATTGATACTGCACGTGCGATCGCTTCAAAATGGCGTATAAGACCTTCACCGCTTGCCTTGTTGTAGTACGGTGTGATCACGAGAAGTGCGTCACAGCCGGCAGCCTCGGCTGATTCGGCAAGATAGGTTGCGTGGAGGGTGTCGTTGCTGCCACAGCCTCCGATAACGGGAATGCGTCCGTTTGCCTCCTTTACCGCAAGAGAAAGAAGAGCGTGATGCTCTCTGTCGGAGACGGTCGGTGCCTCTCCCGTGGTACCGAGGACGGTGAGCGCGCTCGTTTTATTATTTATCTGATAGTCGACGATCTTACGGAAGCTGTCGGTATCTATGCCTCCGTTTGGTAAGAAGGGGGTGATGACAGCGCAGGACGCGCCGATGAACGGTAATTTCTTTGTTGTTTGCATGGTTCCTCCGAGTTATGTGCAATTATAATAAAAAATTAATAAAATACGGTTGAATGAGCAGTACGATATATTGTATAATTATACTTGGATAACTTTGTTTAAATATCTGACAGTAAAAATATATGCAAAAGAAGGCTTTTATGCCATAAAGGAGTAAACGTATGCAGTCAAATGACACTGTAATAGTTAACGAAATGCCAAAAACCGAGCTTACGGTTTCGGATTTTGATTATTATCTTCCCGAACAGCAGATCGCGCAGACGCCCGTATATCCGAGAGATTCCTCGCGTCTTATGGTTATAGACAGGGAAAGCGGAAGGATCGATCACAAGCATTTTTACGATATCATAGATTACCTTAACGAGGGCGACGTTCTCGTTATAAATGATTCGCGTGTTATTCCTGCAAGGATATACGGCTGTGCCGAGGGCGACTCCGATTCGCTTATTGAGCTTCTTCTTCTCCGCGAAAAACGCAAGGATGAATGGGAATGCCTTGCAAAGCCCGGTAAGAAGGCAAAGCCCGGACGCGTTTTCGACTTCGGAGGTATACTCAAGGCTGAGGCGGTTGAAATTCTTGAGGACGGAAACCGCATTATGAAATTTTGGTACGACAAGGAAAAATACGGAAACATATTTGCGGTATTACATGAGATAGGCATTATGCCGCTTCCTCCGTACATCCGTGAGACGCTTTCGGACAGAGAGCGTTACCAGACGGTATATTCGCGTGAGGAGGGAAGTGCCGCCGCACCGACTGCGGGTCTTCACTTTACCGAGGAGCTTCTCGAGAAAATACGTAATAAGGGCGTTGACGTAGTTCCCGTAATGCTTCACGTCGGGCTTGGAACCTTCCGTCCGATGAAATGCGAAAACGTAAACGAACACGTTATGCACACCGAATACATTTCGGTTTCCGAGGAATCCGCGGAAAGAATAAACCGTGCAAGACGTGAGGGTGGACGCATAATTGCCGTCGGAACAACGAGTGCAAGAACGCTTGAATCCTGCACGGACGACTGCGGTGTGGTTCATCCGATAAGCGCGGATACCGGTATTTTCATTTATCCCGGCTACAAATTCAAGGCGGTGGACACGCTTATCACGAATTTCCATCTGCCCAAGAGCACGCTTCTTATGCTTGTAAGCGCGCTGTGGTCGAGGGAGAATATTCTTTCCGCATACGATACGGCTGTCAAGGAGGGTTATCGCTTCTTCTCGTTCGGAGATGCGATGCTTATTAAATAAGATGCAGACAGAGAAGAAAAGGATATACGTTATTGCGGGGCCTACCGCATCCGGAAAAAGCTCGCTCGGGCTTGCGCTTGCAAAGGAATATCCTTTCGAGATAATTTCTATGGATTCGATGCAGATATACCGCAGAATGGACGTGGGAACCGCAAAGCCGACAGCCGATGAGCTTGCGTCGGTCCGTCACCACATGATAGACGTTTGCGACCCCGACGAGGCGTTCAGCTGTGCCGATTACGTGAAAATGGCGGACGAATGTATTGAGGATATATATTCGCGCGGGAAGCTGCCTCTGTTTGTCGGCGGTACGGGACTTTATCTTGACGGACTTATCAGGCATAATTCCTACGAGGAATACGAGCGTCCGAGCGGAAGCCTTGAGTACCGTGCCGAGCTGCAGAGGATTGCCGAAGAGCAGGGCTCGGACAGGCTTTACGAAATGCTTTGCGAGCTTGACCCCGAAAGCGCGGCATCGATACACAAGAACAACGTAAAGCGCGTGATGCGTGCGCTTGAGATCATCAACGAGACGGGAAAGACCAAGACCGAGGCGGACAGAGAAAGCCGCGCGGTTGAAGGAAAATACGACGTTTGTACGGTGGTCCTTTCGTATCCGGACAGAGACGTGCTTTACGACAGAATAAACCGACGTGTTGACATAATGGTCTCGGATGGAATCGTTGAGGAGGCGCGTTCTCTTTATAGCGACGGTCTTCTTACAAACCAAAGCACGGCATCGGCGGCTATCGGGTACAAGGAGTTTATTCCGTATTTTGAGGGGAACGCTTCACTTGAGTCCTGCATTGAGGTCCTCAAGCAGAGCAGCAGACGTTATGCAAAGCGTCAGGTCACGTGGTTTTCGCGCTACAAGGATGCTGCCCACCTTGATATGTGCGCAAATGCGGATAAAGAATTTAAATATTTTGTTAATTTTTGCACAGACGTCTTTTTTAATTGCCTATAATATGATATAATAATTAAGTATATTAGATTTGGAGATGCCCGATGAACGCAGAAGAATCCTTTTTCGATAAAAAATGGCTGAAGGCAATAGCCGCTCTTGTGTCTCTTGCGGCGCTTATCCTGTTTGCCGGCTATCATACCTACAAGGTGTTCACCTCCGAGGTTCAGTACGTGCCTGCAAAGGAGCGTACTTACGTTGATTCAATTACGTTTGCCGGCTATATAGCGAGAGAGGAAACGGTTATAATTGATCCTGCCGGTGGCGTCATCAGGTCTTCGTACGCAAATGCTTCAAAGCATGCAAAAGGAAACGAATGCGTAAGCGTTTACCCGTATTCATGCGCTGATCTTATTTCTGAAGCATCCGCGCTTGAAAAAAAGCTTGTCCTTCTCTCCGACGTAATGCAGTACAGTTCAATAAGCTCCGCCGAAAAAAAGATCTATCTTTCATACGTTGAGCTTATGAAAAAATATGCCGGTGGTGATTGCAGCACCGAGGATGAGGCGGAAGAGCTGCTTGCGGCTATGATGATGCGGGACTACGTCTTTGATAAGGAAACGCTTGAAGGTCTGTATAACAAAGCTCTTAAGGATTATGACTCTGCAATAAAGGAGCTTGACTCGATCGAGGACGTAAAAAAGGGATATATGCCGTATACGGGCTATATGTTCAAGAACGGTGACAGATACGGTACTCTTTTCACAAAGGAGCTTGCAACGGCGGGAAGTGCAGACGATATATTTGCCGCAATATCCCGATATAACAGTGAGCTTGCTCTTTCGGATGCGAAATATACGGTTGCAACTGCAACAAAAAGCAACGTCTGGTACATTCTTGCGCCGCTTTCCGTAGCGGAGGCAACGCGTGTAGAGCGCGGTGGGGCATACGTTATCGACGCCGACGGCGTTGAGCTCAGGTGCGTTGTTGAGGATATACGCGTATCGGAGGTTTACGGTACGGTTGCGGTGCTTAAGATAGATGAGCTGCCGCCATCGTTTGATTACAATCGCAAAATGACGGTAACGCTCTATTTTGAGCCGGAAAGAACCTATAGTCTCCCTGTGTCCGCGTTAAGGACGTCGGATAACGGAGAAAACGGGGTTTATATCATGGCAGGCGGTGCTGTCTTGTTCAGACGTGTTGAGGTGGTCAAGAGCACGGACACTTACGTTCTTGTAAAATCGTATGCAAGCTACGTTGAGAGTCTTAATGAGGAAAAGGCGGCGGAGGATATCTTCGGAAAGGAATCTTCGGACAGCGCGCTTGTCGGCATATACAGAGGAAACTCATATACCGAATATGAAGAGGGTATATACGATAATTCCACGGTGCTTATCAAGGATCCGTATGCGGACGTCAAGATCAATACACGCACTGATGTTGAGCCATCCGAGTTTGCATATCTCGGAGAAAACGAGCTTATTATAATTTCAGGAAAAAATCTTTATCACGGAAAATTACTCAGTTAACATGACAAGTACAAACGATTTCACATACCTTAAGGATAATCTTGCGGCAGTAAGGTCGCGTATTGAAAAATGCAAATCCGAGTGCGGACGCGAGGACGGCGTAATGCTTTTGGTTGCCGCAAAGTACGCCTCCTGCGAGGAGATAGAAGCCCTGCGCAGTCTTGGAATTACCGAGCTGGGTGAAAATAGGGTAAACACCTTCCTTGAGCATTATGAGGGGGCGGCGCACGATGGGATCAACTATCACTTTATCGGATCGCTTCAAAAAAACAAGGTGAAGTATCTTTGCGGAAAAATAAAAATGCTTCATTCTCTCGATTCGCTTTCACTTGCGGATGAGATAGAGAAGAGATATTCGGCAATCGGTAAATCGCTTGACTGTCTTGTAGAAATAAACATTGCAAGCGAGGAAAGCAAGGGCGGAATTTTGCCGTCACAGCTTGACGCCTTTCTTGCGGCGATAAAGGAATATAAGCATATAAACGTATGCGGATTCATGACTATGGCTCCGGCTGATTCGTCGGAGGAAAAATTCACTTCCTATTTCGGTGAGGCGGTAAGGCTTGGCTGTGATGCCTGGAGCAGAGTGCTTGGCAAGGACGGCAGACCGTTCTTTTCGATGGGAATGAGCAAAAGTCTTGAGGCGGCTGTAAGGTCCGGAAGCAGCTGCGTTCGTATAGGCTACGACGTGTTCGGACACAGATAAAAGGTCACAAAGCAGCTTCGGCTGTAAAATATATAATTCAGAAATCCATAAGAATGATAATAAAAAACGGAGGATAATACGATGGCATTTGATTTCAGCAGCTTTAAAAAGCAGCCTGCAAAGCAGCAGGCACCCCAGGCTCCCGAAGAAGGTCAGTACGGCGAATACACAAGCTTTGTCGTAGATGACGTGGTAGAGGACAGCGATCCCATTGGCGGCGAGGATATTTACGGTGACAACTTCGGTGCACCTGCCGCTCCCACAGCTATGAGAGGTAAGGCTCAGCCTGCTTCCGGCAGTGCAGTTACAAAGGTACGTATAATGAAGCCCAGAGTATACGAGGATGCACGCAACATCGCATCCAAGCTCAACGAGGGCTATATCGTATCCATGAACCTTGAGTGCGTTGAATCCAAGGAAGAGGTTAAGAACATTATGACCTTCCTTGCAGGTGTTGTTTTCGCACTTCGCGCAGAGATAGTAAGCGTTTCCGATCAGGTATGGCTTCTCTATCCCAAGAATCTCGTTCAGCTTTCCGAAGAAGGCAACGACGATAAATAATCAGCTTATTTGTTCTTGAAAGGATAAAACACTTTGGATATTGTTCTTTATGTGTTACAGTCGTTTACCCGAATAGTATTGTCGGTGGTATATTTCTCCTTGCTGATACGGGTGTTGCTTTCCTGGCTTATGGATGAGGAGTCTAAAATTGAAAATTTCGCTATTTTCATTACAGAGCCCTTCATTATGCCCGTAAGAGCATTGATGGTGAAATTCAATATCCTTCAGGATTCTCCAATTGATTTTTCAACCTGGTTTACTTCAATTATCCTGATGCTTTTGCTCATGATAATTTAGCGATCCTATACCGTCGGAGCTGCCGACGCGGCTCCGATGAGTGATTTTGCCGTAAGGAGAATTGTCTATGTCTGTCAGAGATCTTTTTGAAAAAAGATACGCCGACGCTATCGAAGATCTGAGCGATGACGTTCTTGAAATTTTCGATTTTCTGCTTGAGAAATGCGATGAGATCGAATATACGAGAGATATCCAGCGGAAGCGGATATGCGAGCTTGAGAGAGAAAACAACATTCTTAAGCTTTTCCTCGCTGATTCCGAATCGATAGAAGAAAATTCGGACGAAATATGTGACATTCTTGCTGACGCTGACGCCCTTTGCAAAAGGCTGTCGTTATTTTCAGAGCTTACAGCACTTGCAGATTCGATTTCAACTCGCTGTAACACGCTTCGCGCGTCCACCGACAGACTTCAGAAGCAAAGGGAGGAATGCGAGCAATCGCTCGGAGCGCAGGTGCGTCCGGAATATGAAGAAGGTACATATCTTACCGACGTTGTAGCTCGGGAAGCGTGCGCTTTTGGGGACGGTAACGTTAAAGAGGCAGCAAGGTCGGCTTCAATTGAGACTGACAGCTCAATGGAAAAGAAGGTCGAGCCGATGCCAAAAAGCCATGATGATGAGCTAAGTGCGGCGGAGTCGGGACGGGAAGGAGACGCATCCGAGCTGATGGACCCGATATCGCTCTTTCGATCGCAAAAGACCTCGGAAACGGATCGCCCGACAGTGGAGCCTAAGCGCAAGCCCGTCGAAAAAAAGACGTCTCCGAAAAATCCTGCGCGGAAGGATTCTTCCGATGACATTTCGGATATAACGTCAAGGCTTCGATCTATGCTTGATGAGGGTGACGTAAAGGCATCGAAAAAGGCGCGGGATGATGACGGATACTCGGATCTTGCCAAGCTTTTCTTTACCGACGGCAAATGAGCGGTAAAGTCAAAAATTAAAATATGAAAATGATCCGCAATGCGGAAATTTATAAATTACAATTCAGTAAATTCTTTTAAGGAGTACAAAATACTATGCCCAAGGATTACAGAAATACTCTGAATCTTCCCAGCACAAGCTTTGAAATGCGCGCGAATCTCAACGTGAGAGAGCCGAAGATGCTTGAATATTGGGAATCTATCGATCTTTACTCAAAGCTCGCAGATAACAGCGAGAACAAGCCCCTTTTCGTTCTTCATGACGGACCTCCCTTCTCAAACGGAAACATCCACATGGGAACAGCAATGAACAAGATCCTTAAGGACTTTATCGTTAAGTCCAAGGGTATGCTCGGATATTGCGCACCGTACATTCCCGGTTGGGATAACCACGGTATGCCCATCGAGAGCGCGATCATAAAGAAGAACAAGCTCAACCGTAAGAATATGACCATTTCCGAATTCAGAAATGCATGTCAGGAGTTTGCGGAGAATTTCGTTCAGATACAGATGTCGCAGTTCAAGCGTCTCGGCGTAAGCGGCGACTGGAAGCATCCTTACCGCGCAATGGATCCCTCCTTCGAGGCAAGAGAGGTTAAGGTCTTCGGTCAGATGTACAAGAACGGCTACATCTATAAGGGTCTTAAGCCCGTTTATTGGTGTCCTCACGACGAGACCGCACTTGCAGAGGCGGAGATCGAATATGCGGACGATAAGTGTACGTCTATTTTCGTTAAGTTCAAGGTAAACGACGATAAGGGACTTCTCTCCGGCGTTTGCGAGCTTGACAAGACATATTTCGTTATCTGGACTACGACCACCTGGACTCTTCCCGGTAACGTTGCAATTGCTCTTAACCCCGTCGAGACGTACGCTGTTGTAAAGGTAGGCGAGGAATACCTCATAGTTGCGGAGGCTCTTGCTGCAAAGACAATGCTTATGGGCGACGTTGAAGCCTACGAGGTCGTAAAGACCTTCACCGGTAAGGAGCTCGAATACATGACCGCGCGTCATCCCTTCCTTGACAGAGACAGCCTTATCGTTAACGCTGACTACGTTACCATGGACAGCGGTACGGGCTGCGTTCATACAGCTCCCGGCTTTGGTGCGGACGACTATATCACCGGCATGAAGTACGGTCTTGATATCCTCGTTCCCGTTGACGATAAGGGCTATCAGACAGAGGAGGCAGGTAAGTTTGCGGGACTTTACTATGAAAAGTCGAACGAAGCTATCCTTGCAGACCTCAAGGAAACAGGTGCACTCTTCGCAAGCGAGGAGTTCACTCACTCTTATCCTCACTGCTGGAGATGTAAGCATCCTATCATCTTCCGCGCAACACCTCAGTGGTTCTGCTCGGTAAAGGCGTTCAAGGACGAGGCTGTAAAGGCTTGCGAGAACGTTGAATGGATGCCTGCATGGGGCGGCGAAAGAATGGTTCAGATGATCAAGGAGAGAGCAGATTGGTGTATCTCCCGTCAGCGTCATTGGGGTCTTCCCATTCCCGTGTTTGAGTGTGCGGACTGTAAGAAGGTAGTTTGCACCGAGGAGACTATCGAAAAGGTTTCCGAGGCGTTCGGTAAGCACGGCTCGAACGTATGGTACGATAAGAGCGCAGAGGAGATCCTCGGCGATGCATGCGTATGCCCGCACTGTGGCTCAAAGCACCTCGTTGCAGAGACGGATACTCTCGACTGCTGGTTCGACTCCGGCTCCACTCACTTCGCAGTTATTGAAAACAATGAAAATGCAACCTGGCCCGCAGACCTCTATCTCGAGGGCGCAGACCAGTACAGAGGTTGGTT
>JBGVEZ010000007.1:0-2805 GCA_045120555.1 Eubacteriales bacterium | reverse complement strand
TGTCGGGGATTCCCAAAGCGGAGTCGGCGAGGTAACGAACGTAGCTTACGCCGCACGCGTCAAGAAATGAAAGCACACCGAAAATAAGCAGCCTTGCGGTGCGCTCCGCTTCAAGTATCGGAGCATTTGCAACGTTCAGCGAGCGTATATCCGCAGCTTTATCGCTTACGGTGAATTGGCATAACGCGAGTATTCTCTCTCCGCGTTTTGCATAATATGCGGCGCATTCGGTGAGGTATTCGGCTTTAAGAAGGGAACAGGCGCGCAGTTGAAGCTCCTTGCTGTCTGCTGGCATGATCTCAAGCATACGCGTCCTCCAATCATTTTCCGTAAAGCATGGATATTTCCGACGCCGTAAGATGGCGGCAGTCACCTGTTTTTAAGGAGCCTATCCTTATGCTTCCGATAGCGATTCGTGTAAGCTGCTTTACGGACAGGTCGCACGATTCGCACATTTTTCTTATCTGGCGGTTACGTCCTTCGTAAAGAATCATTTCGATGCAGGTGTCCTTTTCGGTCATGTCGCATATCCGACATTCGACCTCGCGTATCGGGCGTCCGTCTATGATGAGCGGAGAGGAGAGACGTTCAAGTGTTTTCCCTGTAACCTCACCTCGTACCCACACGCGATAGACCTTTGGAATCTCATGCTTCGGGTGCGTTAAGCGGTTAGTAAGCTCGCCGTCGTTTGTGAGGATGATAAGTCCCTCTGAGTTTCGGTCAAGACGTCCGATGGTCCAGACGCGTTCATCAGTCAGCTTTTTAACAAGCGTGAAGGCGCATTTTCTGCCCTTTTCGTCGTCGAGCGAGCAGATGTAATCCTTCGGCTTATTTAAAAGTACGTATACCTTGTCAGCTACCTTTTTTTCGATCACTTTACCGTTGTAGGTGACCGTGTCCTTTCCGGGAACTATTCTGTCGGTTATAAGAGCCGTTTCCCCGTTCAGAAAAACTTTTCCCGCAAGTATTTCCTCCTCGGCGTGTCTGCGGGACATTATACCGCATTCCGAGAAATATTTCTGAAGCTTTATGCTTTCTTCCATTGTAACTCCATTATTTTTTTCTTTTTGCGGCAGAGAAGACAGAGCGAAGCTCGCATTCTGCAATGATATTGCCGTTAATCAGAAATACGACTCTGCCGACGGTCTTTCCTGCACTTATCGGCGCAAAGTGAGGCCTATGCGCATATATTTTATAGGTAACGTTTGGTGCTGTGCCTTTATCGGTAACTACCGAAAACGCTTTCGTGCTTTTGCAGAGAACTGAAGTCTGATACGAGCCTGCTATCGGGAGCATGTATTCAATCCCGCCCGCATCGAAAAGCGTTATTCTTTTATACTGCGAAAAAGCCGCATCCAAAAGAGCCTTGTGATCGTTCCAATCGTCGGGAGCATCAAGCGTAACCGCAATAAAGGACACTCCGTCCCTTTCGGCACCCGAAACGAGACAGCGTCCGCTTGCTTTGGTGAATCCGGTCTTTATGCCGAAGCAACCGTCGTATGAACGCAGGAGTCTGTTATGGTTGACAAGCAGACGCGCGCTTTCCTTGCTGTCGCGGCGGATTATTATCCTTTGAGTTGACGTTATTTTTCTGAACGTATCGTTTTTTGCTGCGGCGCGCGCGATGAGAGCAAGCTCGTATGCCGTTGTGTAGTGACCGTCATCGTGAAGTCCGTGCGGATTCGTAAAATGCGTGTTTCGGAGTCCGAGCTCAGCTGCAAGCTCGTTCATCTCTTTTGCAAACGCTTCGATGCTTTTGCTCGTGTGCAGGGCAAGGGCAGTGGCGGCGTCGTTGGCGGATGCAAGTAAAAGAGCATAAAGAAGCTCCTCTACGGTGAATTTTTCACCCTCGCGCAGATATACTGACGAGCCCTCTATTCCGCATGCCTCACGCGGAACAGTAACCGTATCCGAAAGATCAACGCTTTCGATAACGACAAGCGCTGTCATTATCTTTGTTGTGCTTGCCATCGGCATACGTACGTGTGCGTTTTTTTCAAATACTGCTTTGCCGCTGCCGCATTCTATAAGCACCGCGCTTTTTGCAGATACCGATACTTCCTTCGACAGGTTGCTTCCGAGAAATAGCGAAATTTCGTTCGTGTCCCGTGTACTGACCGTAACGGCATTTTCAGGCATTGGCGGTTTTTTGAAAAAAGAGAGCGAAATAAGTAATATAAGAGCAAGTGAAAGCGCGGACGTAGCGTAATATTTTAACCTTGAACCATTTAAAGACATACCGACAAACCTCGTAAACATACTTTTTTAAAAGTATATTTTACGAGGTCGCACTTTATGCCGGATGAGTGCTGTGACAGAGCTTATTCGTCCTTGAGCTCTGTGTCGCCGCTGTCGTCAACGGTGGGCTTTGCGAATATTGCCTTGATCTTTGCGAAGATCTCGGGGGAACGTTCGATAATGCCGGCAACCTGATCGATGGGATCGCTTGCCTGATTTACGCCGATGTTGATAAGCTCAACGTCGCCGTTTGCTCTAACAATGAGAAATCCTACGGGAGAAACGCTGAGACCTGTTCCGCCGCCTGCACCGAAGTTCTGCATCTTTGCGGCGTTTGCAGCCTCGTTCTTACCGGTGTAATCGATACCGCCGGAAGCGTAGCCTACGCTTACCTTGGAGATCGGGATGATGGTTGTGCCTGCGTCTGTGTTGATGGGATTACCGATAACGGTGTTTGCGTCAACCATAGAGCGGATGCTTTCAAGAGAGGTCTTGATTATGTCCTGGAGCTTGTTTTCGTTTGCCATGATAAAAAATTCCTTTCAGATATATGAATTGATTTTATTT
>JBGVEZ010000006.1:0-2899 GCA_045120555.1 Eubacteriales bacterium | reverse complement strand
ACCTCTCTCCCAGAAACCACGGAAGAAGAAAAAACATTTGAGCTCAACGCCTCGAATTTCAAGAGCTTTTTAATAATTCGTCCCGACGTTTGTGAGGCAAGCACGCTGACCGCCGCCGTCACGCTGAAAACCGCGCTTTCTGACATGGGCTTTGATATACGCATAAAGCCCGATTTCGTACGTAAGGGAGATCCCGTCCCTCAGAACGAGCCGGAGATACTTATCGAAAAAACGAACCGTGATGCAAGTAAGAAATACTATAATAATCTGAGGCGCGACGATTACGTTATCGCATTCGAGGAAAACAAGATAATTATTGTCGGTGGCTCGGATGAAGCAACCCTTGAAGCTGTGAAGGCATTTATCGAGGGTGATCTCAAGAAAATAAACGGCACGCTGACCTTTCCCTGCGGTGCATGGAAGACAATCGTTGGAAATTACAACGCCGATAACCTTATTCTCTGTGAAAAAAGCATTTCCGAATATGAGATAATTCTACCCAAAAATGCAGATGCTATCACAAATCACGCCGCCCTTCTCATATCCGAAAGGATCGAGAGCTTCAGCGGTTGGATCATTTCTACTGTCAACGAAAAGAACGCGACCGGCAAACGTGAGCTGCGTTTAATCTACGATGACGTTCTGAATGACGACGATCAATACGCCTTCATCAAAAGCGAAAAGGGCTTTGAGATACGCGCAACGAAAAGAACAATGCTCTATGCCGTCCGTGAGCTTACCGCTATGCTCATCGAATCAAATTCCACCGAACAGCCGGACATGACGCCGAGCCGTCTTTCCGAAACCCAAAAAATGTCACTGCCGGAATACCCCCTTCCCGATTCACTTGCAGGTAAGGCTCCGATAGCACTTTGCGATCAGCTGAACAAAAAGGCGGTAATTATCGACCTCAACGCTGCTGATCCAACCTCAGACTCGGCAATTCTCTGGGAATGGAAGCCCTCTTCAAGCAACGGATTTTCGGGCGCGGGATTCAGCTATGGTATCGATGACGTAAAGCTCAGATACAGCCCCGTTCTCAAAAAATA
Organism: Eubacteriales bacterium; assembly: GCA_045120555.1. Classification (GTDB taxonomy): domain Bacteria; phylum Bacillota; class Clostridia; order Oscillospirales; family CAG-272; genus SIG640. The sequence goes on along the minus strand of JBGVEZ010000006.1, from coordinate 1,850 downwards.
CGTTGTTTGCATAACGTCGTCTTCAGGTTTTATGGGCGTTGCGGAATATCCTTCGGGAAAAAAGATATGGGAAGTTAATTCTAAAGGAGACAGCCCGCATTCAATAGATTATCTTCCTAACGGACTTGTAGCTTGCGCGCTGTCGACCGGTGGTGATGCCATTAGAATTTACGCATGTGATTCAAAGGGAAACGTTCTTTCAAGCTCCATATCCGACGCGCTTACAGGTGCGCACGCAGTTCATTGGGATAATGAATTCGGTGTGCTTTGGGCGATGGGAACGAGGGAGATAATCGCATACGAAATATCCGGTACGCCCGATTCTCCGAAAATGACGCGCATCGAAGGACTTGGCTGTGATATAGGCTCAGGAGGGCACGATTTTTCGGCTATACCGAACGAAAACGGGATGTTCTGGTTCTCATCCTCCTCCGTGAGAATCTTCGACAAATACGAAAATAAGCTCATCAGCAACTATCCCGGAAGCGGCATCATTTCTACAAAAAGTGTGAAATCAATTTGCGGGCTGCCGGACGGAAGAATTGTTCGTGCCGTAGCCACAAACGTACACAAGGCGCATGACACCGACACACTTACAGTATTCACGCCGCAGGCAAACGGCACTTACACGAAAACGGATTACGTCTTTGAAGACAGAGCCTTCTACAAGGCAAGACCGTTTATGCTTCATTGATTTATCGCATAAGCAAAGGTACTGCACTTTTTCCGGTGCGGTACCTTTAATTTTTCATTTCCCTATTGACAAAAACGTATTTTTGTGGTATAATATATAAGTAAGTGCAAGTCGGCTTGCAGTTGCGCTATATATGCGGATGTGGCGGAATTGGCAGACGCGCTGGATTCAGGTTCCAGTGAAAGCAATTTCATATGGGTTCAAGTCCCTTCATCCGCACCAAAAAATCGGCAAGCTTTAGGCTCGTTCTCATAAGGATGTTTACTCGTGGGGCGAACATTGGTCGCCCGCGGGCGTTCGATGAATGCCCCTACAAACAAATTTCGGCAGAGAACTTGTTTTCTCTGCCGATTTGTGTTATAATGAGGTTAGCGAAAAGCCTCGCCCTTGGGGAGAGGTGGCGGCGAAGCCGACGGAGAGGGCTCAACTGTGCGCAAAGAACCCTCTCACCCGCTATCGCGGGAGCTCTCCCAAAGGGAGAGCCTGTGGTTGCGCTCGTGCATCTTCAGGGGTATGGGCTTTGCCCGATGCGTTTGTAAAACAAAGGCGAAACTGGCGATAAAACGGAACGATAAATAAGAATTTGTCTAACAGTTACACACCGCGCCAAAGCCTCCCTTGTGTAAGAGGTACTTTATGAATAGTGCAGAACAGATAGTTACACATGATTCACTCCGTATAGTGTCGGTTTCTTTTGGTAAAATCTATACATAGTAAACATTCACCGAACCGACTTTGTATCGTATGACACGCAAAGGAGGATAATATTTATGTCAATGATTAAAATTGAAAACCTTACGTTTTCATATCCAACAAGCTATGATAATATTTTTGAAAATGTAAGTTTTCAAGTTGACACCGATTGGAAACTCGGCTTTGTTGGAAGAAACGGCAGAGGTAAAACAACGCTGTTAAACCTCTTGCTCGGCAAATATGAGTATAGCGGCAAAATATACTCATCCGTGCAATTTGATTATTTCCCATATCCGGTAGCAGATAAAACAAAATTTACCAACGAAATTTTCTTTGAAATCGCACCGACGGCTGAAGAATGGGAGCTGATGCGAGAACTGTCCTATTTGGATGTAGAAGCAGATGTGCTTTACCGTCCGTTTGAAACACTTTCAAACGGTGAGCAGACAAAGGTGCTGTTAGC
>JBGVEZ010000005.1:0-6898 GCA_045120555.1 Eubacteriales bacterium | reverse complement strand
GTTTTCGGGCCGGTGAAGTCAAAATATATGAATAAAACGACTGGAATGACCGTAAACAAAAGAATAATGAGGTTAAGTGATATCAGGCTCCAGAACTTCGTCAGGAAGAGCTTGAATCCGCGCTTCAGGTTATACGGCGGTCCGCTGAGTGATTCATCATCCTTGCTTATACCTTTGCCGTCCTTGTTAAGATCAAAAAGGACAAATTCCTTTTTTGTGTTCTTTTTCAGTAATGACATTATAAAATTCCCCGATCTGTATTTTTAGTGATTTTTTCCGAGCTCATCCGCTCTCTTCGTGCATGCAATCATCGCATCCATGACCGTATGCGAAAAATGTTTTTCATCAAGTGTCTTAAGTGCCTGCTCGGTCGTTCCGCCCTTCGACGCCACCATCGCTATCATTTCATCAGGACATTTTCCACTTTGCTTCAGAAGCATCGCGGAACCAATAAGCACGTCACATATCACGGAAATAAGTCCGTCTCCGTCAAGTCCCTGAGCGGTTGCACCTGCGGCAATTGATTTTATAAATTCAAAAACGTATGCCGGAGATGATGAGGTTACACCAATTATCCTGTTCATTTCGGATTCATCAATCTCTATAATACTGCCGGCACTTTCAAAAAGGGAACAGACAAATCCGTAATCTCCACAAGATACCGTATCACTCTTGCAAACTGCGCTTACACCCTTTCCGATAAGCATGGGGGTGTTAGGCAACGCTCTGACTACCGCTTTACAGCCCAGATAATCGGCAACCGTTTTTACCTCAATCCCTGCACCTATGGATATATACAGCTTGTTACGGTATCCCTCGCACGTCTTTATCTCATCCATAAGAGTAAAATAATCCTGAGGCTTTACCGCAAGCAAGATGCATTCCGCCATAGAAACCGCTTCAGCAAGTGTTTTTGCAGCATAAGCACCGTTTTTCGTAAAGCGTTCAAGGTTTTTCGGATATTTATCATAAAGAATTATATCTTCAAAGTCAATATTTCTTCCGCCGTTTGCAAGTATCAAGGCACTTGCCATATTTCCAACGCCAAGAAAAGCGATCCTTCTGCGGTTCATAGTGTAATCATCTCCCTGTGTAAAGAGTTATATATTATTATATCAAAAAAAAATGAACAAATCAACTAAATAAAAGAAATTTTAAAAACATATGAGAAATTTTGAAAAAGGTATTGATTTTTTTATGATTATATGGTATAATATATAGGTAAATGCCGGTGTGATGGAATTGGCAGACGTGCCGGACTCAAAATCCGGTGGTAGCGATACCGTATGGGTTCGACCCCCATCACCGGCACCACAAAACGCCGACAAACAAACGTTTGTCGGCGTTTTATTGTTAGTTTCAAAATTTAAATTCATTTTTAAGTATAGCACATATTCCTATATCGCGGTAAATTCCCTTGATAAGCATGGCAGATCGCATAGTTCCTTCATATTTCATTCCAAGCTTATCCATAACTCTCCTCGATGCAGTGTTGCCGATAATGTACTTGGCCTCTATGCGGTTAAGTCCGAGCTCGTTAAATCCGAAATCCATTACGGCTCGCGCCGCTTCTAAGGCTACTTCATTTCCGTGCAGAGCCGGATTTAAAACGTATCCCAGCTCTCCAACGTGATTTTCCTCATCTATGGATGAAAAGCCACAGGTACCGACCAATCTTCCGCTATACTTTACCAGCGGATCATGATATCCTGTTCCGTTGTAAATAATTGCCCAATCGTAATATGAAAAATCGCGGTAATGCTTGCGTACTCGCTTAAGATATGCTTTAGTGTATGCCTCATCCGGATGCTCTCTCCAAAGAAGATATCTTGTAACCTCACTAAGCTTAGAGTACTCGTACATATCGGCGTAATCACTGATCTTCATTTCACGCAACGTGAGTCTGCTTGTATTTATTGTCGGTAAATATTGAAAAGAAAAGATACCCAATGTTAGATTCCTCCGTTTTAATGTTTGTTAGTAAAGGCTACAGAAAGTAAAGGTGTTATTATGTTACTCGAAAAAATAATTCATTTCGATGATCTTACGGAATATAGCGAGATCCCGCAGTATACGGTCAATGAAATCGTAATAGATTCAAGAATCGCAAGAGAAGGGACCGTTTTCGTATGTCTGCGCGGGAGCTTCTCCGACGGTCACGATTTTGCCTTCAAGGCTTATCTTAACGGTTGCAGATGCTTCGTCTCTGAAAAGCCGCTTAACGGACTTCCCGCCGATGCTATCGTGCTTGTGGTTAACAACACAAGAGAAATGCTTGCAAAAATGGCTTGCAGATTCTACGACAACCCGTCAAGCAAGCTCAAGATAATAGGTCTGACCGGAACAAAGGGGAAGACGACCACCGCACTTATGATAACACATGTCATGAACAGCTGTGGACTTAACTGCGGATATATAGGTTCGAACGGCGTTTTCTTCAATAATTCATGGTACAAAACACAGAACACCACTCCCGAAAGCCTTCTTCTTCAGAAGCATTTATATGATATGCAGAGAAGTGGTGTAGAATACGTGGCACTTGAGGTCTCCTCGCAGGCACTTTATACTTACAGAGTTGACGGCGTATGCATGGATACCGTGGTTTATACAAATCTCGGCCACGACCATATCGGCAAATTCGAGCATCCCGATTACGAGCATTACATAAACAGCAAGGCACATCTCTTTGATAACTCCTTTGCCGCCGTACGTTGCTGCAGAAATGTCGACGATACAATGACCGAACGTGTTACAGGTCACTTTGAAAATAAAAAAATAAATTACTCACTCAAGGGAAACGGAGACGTTAATTCAGATAACATACGGTATTATCAGGCAAAGAATATTCTCGGCGTTATGTTCGATATAAACGTTTCAGGAAAAACTTATCCCGCGCTCATCCCTATGGTAGGCGATTTCAACGTACTCAACGCAACCTGTGCATTCAGCGTATGCATGAATTATATATCAGATTACGAAAGGATCACCGATGCACTTTCAACCGTTAAGATCGACGGACGCTTCGAGATGTATCACGCTCCAAACGGTGCTGTATTCGTAATTGACTACGCTCACAACGGACTCAGCCTCAGCTGTGCGCTTGAGGAATTACGTAAATTCTGTCGCGGCAGGCTCATCTGTCTCTTCGGCTCTGTCGGTGGAAGGACTGAAAACCGTCGCGAAGAGCTCGGACAAGCCGCGGGCTTTTATTCGGACTACTGCATTGTAACGTCCGACAACCCAAATTACGAAGACCCGGACAAAATAATCAACGACATACTGTATCACGTAAAGCTTGAAAAATGTCCGTGGAGCGCCGTAACCGATCGCAAGGAAGCGATTGAGCTGGCGTACGGTATGGCCAAAGACGGTGATATCGTTTTACTTGCAGGCAAGGGCCACGAAAGCTATCAGCTTATAAACGGAATCAAAGCTCCGTTTTCCGAGCGGCTGATACTTTCAGAGCTTATAAAAAAGGAGCAAATGTCACTTGCGCGCAAGGTCAGATCTCAGAAATAATATATCCACCGCCGCGAATAGTTTTTATGATCCGCTTTTCGGAAATCTGTGAAAGCTTTTCTCTCAAATGATTTATATACACCGTTACAATATTGCCGTCTCTGTTTGCACCGATCACGTTATCGAGCTGCTCACGTGAGACGGCTTTTCCTTTATTCTTCCAAAGCTCGGAAAAAATCAGCATCTCGTTTTTAGTAAGCTCGATCCTCGCACCGTTCATTACAATATATCCGTCGTATACTGCAATGCTCTGATTATTCATTTGTGAATTATGAACCTCCGGCATAACGGAGTCAAAAGCAAGCAAAAGAAGCATATTGTCAAGCTCAAGAGTTGAAAACGGTCTTTTCAAGCTGCATTCACCGCGATATTCGCTTTCATCCGCTTTATCGGAAATTATATATATAATTTTACTTGTCGCACGCTCAAATGAGCTTACCGTATCCGTATCAACAATAAGAATACCTCTCTCGTCAAGCTCAGAGGCGTAAACGGCAGATTTAAAGCCCAGCTTCTCAATTTCAAACCGCAGCCCATCTTTAAGAAATTTGTTTTCACTCAATATCATTACTTTGTTGTTCATAAACCTCATCTCCGAGTTGTATTGCATATATTTTATCACATATTCTCCTATTTGTCAAGTGATAAAATAAATAATTACATTTTTTTACATTTTAGTATTGACTTGTTTCGCTTTTTATGTTATAATAAATTGATTAATAACACATCCGGGAGTAAATATGAAAATTTTAGCTTTTGCCGATCTGCATCTTGACTCCGCTTTCTCCTCGTATCCCGAAAACGAGCGTGCGGAACGAAAGGGAATTCTTATGCAGGTATTCAGTAAAATATGTAACGAATGCCGTCAAAGAAACGCCGATCTTCTTCTTATCGGCGGCGACCTGTTTGACGTTCCGACCCCATCGCCGGCATGCGCCGAATTTGTTGCTTCCGAGCTTGCATCGCTCAGAATAAACGTTATCATAGCACCGGGAAATCACGATTATTATATTCCGGGCGAGGTGTATGACCATATGCCGGAAAACGTACACGTGTTTAAGAATGAATCGCTTTCAAGGATAAGCTTTGAAGGTCTCGCAGTCAACGTAGACGGATATGCATTCCATTCGGATACCCATGCACCGATAAAATTTGATACATCCGACATGCCCAAGGCAAACGGCACAAAGCTCCTGCTCGCACACACTGACATATTCAGTAAAAATTCTCCTTATGCATATATTTCCCCCGAAGACCTCGCATCAGAAAGCTACACCTTCTCGTTTTTAGGACACGTTCACACAGATACCGACACACACGTCGTCGGAAACGCCCGGTACGCTTACAGCGGAATTCCGCAGGGAAGAAGCATTGACGAGCCGATCGAGGGCGGAATACGAGAAATAGATATAATAGACGGTAAAATTATCTCAAATGAACTGATATACGTTTGGGAATGGAAAAATCTTATTTACGATATATCCGCAGACAATGCTACCTCGGATGCTGAAATCATCCGCAGAATCGAAGATATCGTGGAAGTTGGCGGTGTTGAGCCTATGGACGTTCTCCGTATTATTCTTGTAGGCGAGCACGGATTTTATTACGTTCCAAACGATGCTATCATTCAAAAGCAGATCCAAAAACGTCTCAAAGGCGTTTCTGTTTCACTTAAAAACAACGCAATTCCGCAGATAAATCGTGAGGAGCTGCTTTCTGATCCCTCAATAATCGGCGTGCTCTATCGTACTCTGTTTGAAAACGAGGAATACCTTGAGAAATATACGCAGGATCAGAGAACACGCGCGTTCCGACTTGCACTTGCCGCAATGCGTGGAGACCAATTAAATTATGAAAACATCTGATAAAGGATATTTGATATGTACATAGAAAAGCTATCCATTACGTCCTTCGGAACCTTAAAAAACAGGGAATTTATTTTATCCGACGGATTTAACGTAATTGAAGGTAACAACGAATCCGGAAAAACAACCCTGATGAATTTCGTTATATTTGTACTTTACGGAGCCGATTCCGCTCTCAACAAGCGAATGAAGGCATCGTGCGAGCCGTTTTCCGGGACCATTACGCTTTCATGTGAAAAGCTGGGCAAAGTTACCGTTTCAAGAACGGCGTCTTGCGTGGGTGCAAGGACCAGCGATGAGACGTCTGTGATATCATGTGAAACGTTAAAGTCGATAAATATAGGAAAGTCACAGCCCGGGGAGTATATTTTGGGCATAAACCGTGACTTTTTTGAAAACACCGTGTTCGTCGCACAGTACGGAGCCTCGTCATACAATCCTGAATCGGCAGCCTCTGCAGTACAGAATATACTTAACTCAGCAAATGAAAAAATGAGCACCGACAAGGGTAAAAGAAAGCTTGACGAAACGCGTAAAAATCTGAAGCACAAAAACAACAAGGGGGGAGCGATATTTACCGTAAGCTCTGAATTATCTATGCTTGAGGCAGAGCTTGAAGGAAATAAAAACGGTTGCGAAATTCTCGAAAAGGCTAAGGAAAAGGTTTCAGCTCTTCATGAGGAGCAAGCTATACTTGACGAAATTCCAACGCTTATCGCAAATGAAAAAAAAGCAAGAAACATAATAAAATTACAAGAGCTCAATCAGCTTTACGAAAAATTGTCAAAGGAAAAAGCCTCTGAAGAGGAAAAGCTGCAAATTATTTCCGAAGCAAACAATACGTATAGGCGATCTGATATTATATCGGAAATCAGAAAGCTTGACGTGGAATTAAAAATGATACAGGCAAGGAAAGAAATATTAGCTTCGAGCTTGCACAATGCCGAGAATGAGCTTGAGTCAATGAACAAAAAGACGTTCTCTGTGCCGCAAGAGCCTCAGAATTTTGTCGTTGCAATCAAAAACCGAAAGAGACAACTTAAAACCTTACGTCTCGCGGCGTTCTTTGCTTTTTCATTAGCCGCACTCTCACTTGTTGCCGCTGTCGTATCAATTCTATTTACGGAATATATAGCTGCCGTTTCTTTTATATCTGCCGCTGCTGTACTGTCAGTTGCGGGATTTATCGCACACTCATTACGAAGATCTGCGGTGGTCGCTCTTCACCATGAGCTTGATGCATTCGGGTTCAGATTCGATGCAACGTTGCGAGAAATATCCGACGAAATAGAATACCGACGGCAATTGGAGAAAATGGCCACTGCTAAAGAGGATGATAAAAACAAAATTCAAACTAATTTGTCAGCAGAAGATGCATTATACGAGGAAAAAGTACTAATACTTAAGGAAATTTTAAATACTGTTGCTCCCGATCACTCGTCATCGTCATTGGAAGAGCAGCTTGTACATGTCGAAGCAAGAATAACAAAATCCTTCGAGGATGAGAATAGCAT
>JBGVEZ010000004.1:0-2720 GCA_045120555.1 Eubacteriales bacterium | reverse complement strand
CCGTACAGAGTATCCCAACCATAACCTTGACAGAGCAAGAAATCAGTTCAAGCTCTGCCTGGATATGGAAGCAAAATGGCAGGAGCTTGCGGCTGTTGTCGAAAAATATATGAACTGAAAATTGTATTTTAATAACGGAGGAATATAAAAATGTCTGTTCTTGTTACCGGTGGAGCCGGATATATCGGTTCCCATACGTTAGTTGAATTAATAAATTGCGGTTACGAGGTTGTCGTTCTTGACAATCTTGTGAATTCTAACAAAAAATCTCTTGAGAGAGTGAAGAAGATCACGGGTAAGGACGTAAAGTTCTATCAGGTCGATCTTTGTGATGCAGATGCTACGGATAAGGTTTTTGTCGAAAACCCCGAAATTGACAGCGTTATTCATTTCGCAGGTCTTAAGGCGGTTGGCGAAAGCGTTGCAAAGCCGATCGAATACTACTATAACAATATCGCAGGTACGCTCAATCTCTGCGCTTCTATGAAAAAGCACGGAGTTAAGAAGATAGTATTCTCATCGAGCGCAACCGTATACGGTATGCCCAAGAGTGTTCCGATAAAGGAAGATTTCCCTCTCTCTACTACCAATCCATACGGCGAAACAAAGCTCATGATAGAGAGAATACTTAAGGACATCTGCGTTTCCGATCCCGAGCTCAGTGTTGCTATCCTCAGATACTTCAATCCCATCGGTGCACATAAGAGCGGTCTTATCGGTGAGGACCCCAACGGTATCCCGAACAACCTCCTTCCTTACATTGCACAGGTTGGTATCGGTAAGCTTAAGGCTCTTAGCGTATTCGGAAACGATTACCCGACACACGACGGTACGGGTGTCCGTGACTACATTCACGTCGTTGACCTTGCAAAGGCTCATATCAAGGCACTTATGTTTACAGATAAGAACACAGGAATTGATTACTTCAATATCGGTACAGGTGTCGGATATTCTGTTCTTGATATCGTAAAGGCTTATGAAAAGGCATCCGGACTTAAGATTGCTTATAATATAGTCGAAAGACGTCCGGGTGATATTGCTGAATGCTATGCCGATCCTTCAAAGGCAAAGAGTGTTCTTGGTTGGGAGGCTGAATACGGCATCGAAACTATGTGCGAGGACCTTGCACGTTGGCAGACAAACAACCCTAACGGCTACGGCGAATGATCCTTGAGAGGCTGATAATATGATTACAAGATCTGTTTTGGGAAGCGTGTACGGCAAGCCTGTTTATAAGTATACGCTTGCTAACTCCTGCGGGGCATCGGTCGATATTCTTACATACGGAGCGATAATTCAGAGACTTATTGTACCGGGAAGAGATGGAAGATTTACCGACGTTGTTTGCGGATACGATGACCTTAAGTCATATATTGAAGGTGACGGATATCAGGGAGCGGTCGTGGGCAGGTATGCCAACAGGATAGGTAACGCGAGATTTACTCTTAACGGAGTTGAATACTCCCTTTATAAGAATGACAACGAAAACTCTCTCCACGGCGGTGAGCACGGACTTAATCAGAAGCTGTATGCCGCAACCGTTAAGGATAAGGAGAACGCAATCGTCCTTGCCACTGTTATGGAGGACATGGAGGAGGGCTATCCCGGACGCGTTACGCTTGAGGTAAAATATACCCTTACAGAAGCTAACGAGCTTATAATAAACTACAGAGCATCTTCGGATAAGGACACGGTAATAAATATAACCAACCACTCGTATTTTAATCTTTCCGGCTTTGCATCGGGTACAGTGCTCGAGCACACGCTTACAATAGAGGCAGATACGTTTCTTCCTATCGACGACAGCCTGATTCCTACCGGAGAGCTTCGTCCCGTGGACGGTACGCCGTTTGATTTCAGAAACGAAAAGAAGCTCGGAGCAGATTTTTATTGCGATTACGCCCCCTTAAAGCAAGCCGGAGGCTACGACCACTGCATGAATTTTGCAGGCGGAGAAACAAAGGAGCCTGTCCTGCGTGCGACGCTTAAGGACTATGCAAGCGGCAGAGCTATGAAAATGTATACGAATCAGCCCTGCGTTCAGCTTTATACGGCTAACTTTATGAAAAATCCCGATTTCCCCTTCAAGGGCGGATTTATGCAGCATGCTCAGAATGCTGTTTGTCTCGAAACACAGCATATGCCCGACAGTATAAATCAACAGGGATTTACCGACGTTGTTCTCCGTGCGGGAGAGGAATACAACTATACGACCGTATACGCATTTGATTTAATTTAAGGAGCTGCATATGAACGATCTTACAACTGCGGAGGAGCGAGTTCTTCGCTTTATTGCCGAATCAATTTCAGAAAACGAGTACCCGCCGTCTGTAAGGGATATTCAGACTGCACTCGGATACAGAACGACCTCGGTTATTAAAAATTACATAGATCGCCTCGTTGATAAGGGATACCTCTACAAGGACGGAAGAAAGGGAAGAGCACTCTCTCTTACCGAAAGTACTCGGAATATGCTTTGCAGTATTCCGATACTCGGAACGATTGCGGCTGGCACTCCGATACTTGCAACCGAGAATTATGAAGGCTACATCCCATTCAATATCGAAACACCCGGTTATGCACGTGAAAATCTTTTTGCTCTTAAGGTAAAGGGCGAAAGCATGATCGAATGTGGTATTCTTGACGGAGACTACGTAATCATCGATCATCGTAATACTGCTTCGGACGGGGAAATTGTTGCTGCTATGATCGACGGTGAA
>JBGVEZ010000003.1:0-3553 GCA_045120555.1 Eubacteriales bacterium | reverse complement strand
CAGTCACAGCCCTCCATCGGCTGAAAAACGACTCTGTTCGGAATAACGTGTTCTCCGACACGGAAACTGCTGTTTATGATATTTTCCATAAAAATACCTCCGTTCAATCTATACATATATTATAACAGATAATCAATCTTTCGGCAAGTACTTTTTTCAAAAAAGCTTATCTTTTCAAAAAAATGCGCCCCTTTCGGAACGCATTTTAGTATTTACTTTATTCTTCCTTTGCGAAGTTTGACTTATCAACGCCGCAAAGCACACATTCAAAGTCGTCAGGAAGGTCCTCGAACTTTGTGCCGGGAGCGATGCCCTTTTCGGGAACGCCGATCTCCTCGTCGTATACCCATCCGCAAATTTCACATACGTATTTCATATCTTTAATTCCTTTCTTTGGTGTTTATATAGATTTATTTGATCTCTTCAAAATCGGAAGCACCGTGCTTGCAGAGAGGACATACAAAATCCTCGGGAAGCTCGCTTCCTTCATAAACGTAGCCGCAAATGGTACATACGTAGCCCTTCTTACCGGCAGTCTGCGGCTTTGGCTTTACGTTTGCGTGATAGTAAGCGTAGGTCATGCTCTCTCTGTCCGAAAGAACTCGCGCCTCTGTCACCGAGCAGATAAACATTCCGTGAGTGTCAAGGTCGATATACTGCTCTACCTTAAGCGACATGAACGAATTAACGTTTCTTGGAAGGAATACGAGTCCATTATCCGAACGGGGCGGCTCCATGCCTTCAAACTTATCAACGTTTCTTCCGCTCACAAAACCGAATTTTTCAAAAACAGCGAAGGGCGCATCTACCGTAAGACAGTTGATGTTCATCTTGCCCGTCTGCTTTATAACGTGGTGCGAATAGTTTGCCTTGTTTATAGTAACCGCAATTCTGTTCGGTGTGTTGGTTACCTGTGTTACCGTGTTAACGATAAGACCGTTGTCCTTCTTGCCGGCATTGGAGGTTACGACGTAAAGACCGTATCCTATATTGAAGAGTGCGGTAAGATCGTTCTTGTTCGCTGTCTCCTCTCTCGTCGCGAGATACTCTCTTGAAAGCTCGTCTGCAAGTGCCTCAAGGTCTTTTGTGCTTTCTTCATTAAGCGCAGACATTATCTTAACCGTATTTTCCGTGTAAATGAGGTTCTTGCATTTTTCAAGCATTCCCTTCATCACCTTTGCTGCCATAGGTGCCCAGCTTCCGTTTTCGATAAATGCAACCGTTCTGTTCGAGAAGTTACGCTCGGTAAGATGATCTATAAATTCTCTCATAAACGGGAAAATATCCGCATTATACGTGGTGGTTGCCAAAACGAGCTTTGAGTATCTGAACGCATCCTCAACAGCCTCCGCCATATCGCACCTTGCAAGGTCGGTAACAACAACCTTCGGGCATCCATTCGCCTTAAGCCTTTCGGCAAGCTTCATAACTGCATTTTTAGTGTTGCCGTAAACTGAGGTGTATGCGATAACGATACCCTCGCTCTCGGGCTGATAGGACGACCACGTGTTGTAAAGACCGATATAATATCCGAGATTTTCCGAAAGAACCGGACCGTGAAGCGGGCAGATCTTTTCGATGTCAAGCCCCGAAGCCTTCTTGAGAAGTGCTTGAACCTGTGCGCCGTATTTGCCGACGATTCCGAAATAATAGCGTCTCGCCTCACAAACCCAGTCCTCTTCAACGTCAAGCGCACCGAACTTGCCGAAGCCGTCTGCCGAGAAAAGAACCTTGTCCTTCTTGTCGTAAGTAACGATAACCTCAGGCCAATGCACCATCGGCGCGGTAACGAAGGTAAGCTCATGCTCACCGAGAGAAAGAACGCTGCCCTCACCGACAACTATTCTGCTGTCCGCAAAATCTGTTCCGAAGAAATTCTTCATCATCGCAAATGCCTTTTGAGAGGAAACGATCTTCGCATTCGGAAAAGCATTCACGAAATTCATAATGTTTGCAGAGTGGTCGGGCTCCATGTGCTGTACGATAAGATAATCGGGAGTCCTGTCTCCGAGCGTGTTCTGTATGTTGTCGAGCCATTCGTGAGTAAAGCTCTTGTCAACCGTGTCAAGGATCGCGATCTTCTCGTCAATGATAACGTAGGAATTGTACGCCATGCCGTTCGGCACAACGTATTGACCCTCAAAAAGATCAATATTATGATCGTTGACACCAATATATTTAATGCTGTCTGTTATTTTCATATTCGTTTTTTTCCTTTCAAAACAAACTAAATTGCTACAGCTATGATTATACCATATAATTGTGAAAATTTCAAGAGCTGACGAAAAATATTTTTTATAAATTAACGGTAAAGCCACCAACCTTAATATTCTTTACACCGTTGCGGATATATTGTTAATATTTCCCGATACTGCACATTTTATGCCAAAAATTTTTCATAAAGCATCACTCATTGAATTCCGTAAAAAAATAATCAAGCGTACGCACAAGCTTCCCTTCCTCGTAAAGCGTGCGTATCTCCTCCACTCTCATCCATCGAGCATCCGCAACCTCGTCGGTCGTTGCCGTATCAAGGTCCGCGTCACCGTCAAAGTCAAACAGCCACACGTCCATAATATCACCGAATCGCTTGCCGCCGATCACATCACGCACACGGGAGAATACCACCCTTCCCGACGTGGGATTGAGCTCGATTCCAACCTCCTCGAGCACTTCACGAAGAGCACCCGTGAGGCTGTCCTCACCCGCGGTCACCGAGCCGCCCACACACTCCCACATAAGAGGAAACGTCGGACGGTCCGCACTGCGCTGCGAGATCAGATACTCGCCCTTGCTGTTTCGTATCCAGACGTGCACGACAAGATGAAAGCATCCATCGGGTATCGCCTCGCCTCTTACGTGCGTTTTACCGATAAGCTCACGGTCTTTGTTGTATAGATCCCAGAGTTCCATTAATTTGTCTCCTTTGCTCTATTCTAAAGTGATCCAAAACCTCTTCAAATATCTCTGCCCATTCGGCTCATATACCGTGGATTCATATACGCCGCCATTGGCAAGGATCGTTTTTTCGCTTCCAATATTTCCGTCAATACAAGCAATCAGAACTTTGTCAAGCCCAATATCATGGCAGAACGGAAGTGCCATTCTGAGCATTTCCTTTGCATAGCCCTTGCGTCTTTCGCTTGGTCTTACAGAACAGCCGATGTGACCTGCGTATTTTTCAAGAAAATCATTGAAATAATGCCTAACCTGAATCATAGCAACAAGTCTGTTGTCACTTTTTCTGACAAGCATAAATTGTGTTGCCAATACCTTCCCCTCCGGCAAGGTTTCGTGACATTCGTAGTCCTTGCATTTTTGTACGAAATCAAGTGGATTATCCATTCTGCGAAGAGACCCCGTTCCGTCCATAGAATCACCCGCGCAAAGAAATTCCTGCCTGTATTCTGCAATCTGATTTGCATATTCCACAGACGGCTTTATTAAAAATAAATCTTCCATACTTACCTCCCAAAACCTTACAAATCAAGCTCCAAAACGTACCGAGAGCCCTTTTCCGTCTTTTCATATTTCAAAAATCCCACACTCTCAA
>JBGVEZ010000002.1:0-4567 GCA_045120555.1 Eubacteriales bacterium | reverse complement strand
GAAGAAAAAGAATAAAAAAGAATATCCTCTTTCTTCAAAATGGGGATTTGGCTTGCTTATTTCGTTAACGATAATATCCTTGCTTCTGTCGTTGCGCTACGGAAGTGCGGATATGACATTAAAGCAGTTTCTTCTTGCGCTAATAGGTAAGCCGTTAAACGAGACTGACAGCGTCATCCTTTATATGGTTCGATTGCCACGTGTTTTGGCTGCGCTTCTTGCCGGAATCGGGCTTTCTGTCTCGGGAGTGCTTTTACAGACGGTAACCGATAATGCGCTCGCAGGCCCCAACATAATCGGAGTTAATGCGGGCGCGGGCTTTGCCGTTGTGATTGCCCTTTCGCTCTTTCCGACCTTATTCTGGCTTATGCCCCTTTGCGCATTTTTTGGCGCATTGGGAACAACACTTATAATCGTCATCCTTTCGGGAAAGGGAGTGCGCAGTAAAGCCACTATAATTCTTTCCGGAGTTGCCGTTACCGCGCTTCTTAACGCGCTTATTTCGGCGTTTACTTTGATAGATGCGGATATTCTTGCGTCCTTCAATTCCTTTTCCGTAGGTGGATTTTCGGGAATTACCAAAGAACGGCTTATCCTTCCCGCCATAATAATTTTTATAAGTCTTGCCGTCAGCATAATAATTGCGCCCCGCCTTAACTTGCTCTGCATCGGTGACGCTTACGCCACATCACTCGGTATATCGGTTAAGACGGTCAGAATCGTCGGTATCGTGTGCGCATCTGCGTCTGCTGCGGCTGTTGTCAGCTTTGCGGGACTTCTCGGATTTGTCGGACTTATCGTACCGCATATTTCAAGGCGGCTTGTCGGAACGAAAACGAGACCGCTTATCTTTTCATCTTCGCTTATCGGGGCTATTGTAACGGTGCTCGCTGACCTTCTCGGAAGAGTTCTTGCTGCACCGTCGGAGATCCCCGTCGGCATTATGATGGCGTTCATAGGTGCTCCGTTCTTTATTCATTTGCTTGTGCGAAGCAGGGAAGTGTAGGTGCAAGGTGGAACTGAAGATCAATTTAAAGTCCGTTTCATACGGGAAAAAGCAAATTTTACGGAATATTGACGTTACTGTGCCGTCCGGCTCGTTCACAGCAGTTATCGGAAGAAACGGCTGCGGTAAATCAACGCTTCTTTATGCGATA
Source organism: Eubacteriales bacterium (assembly GCA_045120555.1). Taxonomy (GTDB): domain Bacteria; phylum Bacillota; class Clostridia; order Oscillospirales; family CAG-272; genus SIG640. The sequence continues at coordinate 3,410 of JBGVEZ010000002.1, read as the reverse complement.
TCGGGCATTATTCCGTATGATGGAGACGTTCTTTTTGACGGTGATGAGCTTTCTTGTATGTCAAGGCGTGAGCGTGCGGGAAAGATTGCGATAATGCTTCAGCAGACGAAGGCGCCGCATATAACAGTCGAGGAGCTTGTATCGTTCGGGAGAAGTCCGTACGTCGGGTTGGGTGCAAGGCTTACGGAAAATGATACCGAAAGCATAGAAGGCGCGATACGTGACGCTGATCTGTGCGATATACGCCATTGCTTTGCCGATCGAATTTCAGGCGGTGAGCTGAGGCGCAGTTATCTCGGAATGGCTCTTGCGCAGGATACGCCCGTTCTTCTTCTTGATGAGGCTACGGCCTTCCTCGATACAGACCGCGAGGGACGCTTTCTCGATATGATAGACAAAAAGCGAAAAGAAAGCAAAAAAACTGTAATATCCGTAATGCACGATCTTTCTGCTGCAATTAAATATGCAGATAACGTGATGCTTATAGACGGTGGGACGGTTGCATTCTTTGGACGTACGGAGGAACTGCTTTCTGCAGACCTTATTGAAAAAACGTTTTTCGTAAAAAGATTCACCGCTGACGATTGCGGTGTAAAAAGAATCTTTTTTTCGACCTAATAAATATTTAAATCTGGAGATATAATGAAATCAAAGCTTAAAATTATTTTCGATCTGTTTATTACGTTTCTGAAAATCGGAGCATTTACGTTCGGTGGCGGACATGCGATGATACCGCTCATACAGAAGGAAACTGTTGAAAAAAAGGGATGGATCTCGGATGAAGACATTTTTGACGTGGTTGCTATTGCCGAATCAACTCCCGGGCCGATCGCCGTGAATTCAGCAACCTTTGTCGGCTATAAGACCGCAGGATTCTTCGGCGCGCTTGCCGCAACTATTGGTGTAGTCCTTCCGTCGTTCGTAATTATCTTTATTATTTCGGGTGTTCTTCGTGAATTCCGTGTAAATACAGTTGTCAGATATGCGTTTTTCGGAATCGGTGCAGGTGTGCTTGCCCTTATATTCAAAGCACTGTTTGGTATGTATAAGCAATGCAGGAAGGGAATCCTTTTCTATGTACTAATGGTGCTTTCCTTTGTTGCGGTTGTACTGCTTGACGTTAACGTTATAATTATAATGATCGTATGTGCCCTTTGCGGAATTATATCCGCCATGATAGCCGAAAGGAGAATGAAGAAATGATCCTTCTCGAGCTTTTTCTTACCTTTCTCAAAATAGGTGCGTTTACGTTCGGCGGCGGATATGCTATGATTCCGCTGATACAGTCCGAGGTGGTCTCCCGCGGTTGGCTTACTAAAGGTCAGATCACCGATTTTATTGCGGTAAGCGAATCGACTCCCGGTCCTCTTGCCGTAAATATGGCAACCTACATAGGTGCGGAGATCGCAGGATTTCCGGGTGCGATTCTGTCAACTTTAGGTGTTATTCTTCCGTCTTTTATAATAATTCTGGTCGTTGCTAAAAGCTTTGAGCTTTTCAAAAGCAATAAATATGTAAAAAACGCGATGTCCGGTATCAAGCCTGCTGTTATCGGACTTATAGCCGCCGCTCTTATTTCTGTAGGCACTACCGTATTTTTTCCAAGCGGTCTCGGAGCAATTTCCGATACGATCAGAAGCCCCGAGCTGTATATTTCTCTCGGTATCTTCGGGAGTATGACGCTTGCGGCATTCAAGAAGGTACATCCGATTCTCATAATAATAATATCAGCGGGAATCGGTATTGCTGCCGGATTCATTTTCGGCATTTGAACGGAGTAATTTATGGAAACGTTTGAATATTATATTTCCGAATTTATTTCAAATGCGAAAGGCGTGACCTACGAGGGCTCGTCGACTTACGCCGAAATACGACGCTCAAACGATCGTTTTTTGCGCGAGGAGGAGCTTTCACTTACTATTTCGGAAAGCTTTTCTGACAGAATAACAGACGTTGCGTCATATCTTGACGATAAGGATGCGAGAGTGCGTCGCTCGATAGCTTATCTTCTGCTTGGTAAAATGAATCCGCCGGATGAGATTGCTAAAATAGCAATACGCGTTCTTGAGGATTACGCAAACGCGGCAAGAGGCGATGAAACGCTTATGGCACGCGGTTTTTTGCTTGCATACGGCAGTAAGCACCGTACAAAGACGAGAGCGTCTGACGACGTAAGTCTTATGTCGACTCTGAAAAAAAAGTATATTTCCGATTAATGAACGTTCCGGTAGCCTTAAGGCTTACCGGAGCTTTCTTTTTTCTGTGTGCGCTCTTTCGTAATAAGACGTATAAAATATCTGCGCTCCTCGCGTGTGATGCTTCCGCTTGCAAGAAGAAGAGAAACGTATGTCAGTGTGAAGAGAATACCGCCGATCGTAAGAGACGTGCTTGCATCAATGTTACGTGAATATAAGTAAAAGATCCTCGTTAGATTTGCTGCGGCAACCGACAGAAGCAGAGGTGATATAACGAACCTAAGCACCGGCATGCGGGATTTTGTGAGCTGAATTACACGAAGCATGCTTGCACAGGTGTTGAAGCCCTCGCTGAGGTAAATTGCGATCACGTATCCGACGATGCCGATCTTCGGAACGAGAAGGAAAACGGCAAGCACACTTATCGCGGCGTCTGCAATATTGATCTTCATTGAGTAAAGCTGCTCCCCCATTCCTTTAAGAACAGCATCACTTACCGAATCAACGTACATTATCGGTATTAAAGGCGCAAAAATATAAATGTATTTTGCTGCATCCGTACCCGGATAAAGACTGTTGCCGAGAAGAAATGCCGACAGCGTAAGATAGGATGCAACGCCGAATGAAAAAATGAGTGCCGTTCTATAGGCGCGTGAGCCGACGTAACGTATTTCCTCAATGCATCCAACCGTATTCTGCTCTGCAATTTTGGGAATAAGAAGGACCGAAAAGGCGGATGGAATCGATATGCAAAAGAGAATTATCGGAATCGCCATACCGTGAACCGTTCCGAAAAGCGACAGTGCCTCATCGTTCGTATATCCAAATTCAGTAAGACCCTTTGGAATGAGAATATGCTCGACGCTTACAAGTCCCGAGCGAATCGACGCGCTTATGCAGACGGGAACGGTTATTTTTGCGATTCTTGCCAGCGTTACCGTGCATCCCCGTCCGTTCTCGTGTTTTCTGCCCTCAAGCAAATAAAGTGTATACAGAATAAAAAATGAGACCATTTCTGCTAATGCTCCGCCGAGAATAATCGACGTGCAGTACGCTCCGGCGTCCTTGTATCTCATTTTTGAGAATATAAATGTGGTGATTGCAATTCGTACGATCTGCTCGCTAATCTGACAGATCGAATTCTTGTAGGTAGCTCTGCGTGCGTTGAAGTATCCCGAAAGGGAGGCGGACATTGAGACGAAAGGAAGAGATATG
>JBGVEZ010000001.1:0-3254 GCA_045120555.1 Eubacteriales bacterium | reverse complement strand
TGCGTTATGCCCTCTTCTCTCACCTCGGAACTCTTTCTCATACAGAGATCGACAGACTCGGCACGTCAACGATGATAACGAGAATGACGTCGGATGCAAACCAGGTGCAAACGGGTGTTAATCTTACGCTTCGCTTGCTCTTGCGCTCGCCCTTCGTAGTATTCGGAGCTATGGTGATGGCGGCAATAGTTGCACCCGACACAGTGTGGCTCTTCGGTGCTACAATAGCTATCCTCTCGGTTATAGTATTCGGAATAATGCTGATAACGATGCCACTGCACAAGAAGGTTCAGATCGGTGTTGACGGCGTTATGGAGAAAACGAGAGATAACCTGTCCGGTGCGAGGGTTATAAGGGCGTTTTCCTCCGAGGATGACGAGATCGCCGAGTTCGGAGAAAGAAACAACGCTTTAGCAAAGGGACAGAGGCTTGCGGGCAGAATTTCCGCACTTATGAACCCCTTGACCTACGTTATAATCAACCTTGCAATACTCTTTTTAATTTACACGGGTGCCATTGACGTTTCACTCGGCAATCTTACGGACGGTCAAGTCGTCGCGCTCTACAATTATATGTCAAGCATTCTTATCGAGCTTATCAAAATGGCTAACTTCATCATCTCAATGACGAAATCCGTCGCTTGTCTTGGAAGAATAAGCGCAGTGCTTGACATCAAATCTTCGATGACCGAGGGCGAATACACCGAAGGCACCGACACCGATATTGCGGTTGAATTCCGCAACGTGTCACTTACGTACAGCGGTGCTTCGCAGTCATCCGTCGAGGGTGTATCATTCAGCGCAAGGCGCGGTGAGGTGATCGGAATTATCGGAGGCACCGGCTCGGGAAAGAGCAGTCTTGTAAATCTTATTCCCCGCCTTTACGATGCGACAGAGGGCGAGGTCCTTATCAACGGCAGAAGCATCAAGGATTACAAGTACGGTGCAATCAGAAAAATAGTGGGTATCGTGCCGCAAAAGGCAACACTCTTTGCGGGTACTATAAGAGATAATATGCGCTATGCAAACAGCGAGGCAACCGACGAGGATATAATGCACGCGATAGATATAGCGCAGGCAAGTGAGGTCGTCGAAAGCAAGGGCGGTCTTGACGGTGTTATCGAGCAGGGCGGAAAGAACCTCTCGGGCGGTCAGAAGCAGAGGCTTACGATAGCGCGCGCTCTTTCGGCAAAGCCCGAGATACTCGTTCTCGACGATTCATCATCGGCTCTTGACTACAAGACGGATGCGGCGCTTCGTGCGGCACTCAAGAATATGTCGGGAAATACAACGGTATTTATTGTTTCACAGCGAGCGTCATCCATTATGCACGCAGATAAAATAGTAGTTCTCGATGACGGTGACGTTGTGGGACTCGGCTCACACAAGGAGCTGTTAGAAAACTGCGAGGTCTACCGCGAGATTTACTCATCCCAGTTCTCCGAGGAGGTGGTCAAATGAAAAAGAGATCCACGCTCGGAAGAGTGCTTACTTACATAGGAAGGTACAAGTTTCTCCTACCCGTATCGATCATTTTAGCGATAATCACGGTATTTTTAACCCTTTATATTCCTATTCTCGTGGGTGATGCGATATCCGTTATTGAAGAGATCGTGCCCGCGATAGGCGAAAACGCCACTGCCGAAATCAAGGCGGAGAACGCCGAAAAAATCGGCAAAATAGTAAACATTCTCATCAGCGCCGCTATCCTTGTCGGCATAGGAGCTGTCGTTCAGTGGCTTATGAGCACGCTCAACAACCGCATAGCATACAGCGTTGCAAAGGACGTGCGTGCCGATGCTTTCGGCAAGCTCAAAAAGCTCCCTCTCTCCTACCTCGACACGCATCCGCACGGAGATATCCTCTCCCGCACCGTGACCGATACGGAGCAGTTCTCGGAGGGCTTACTCCTCGGCTTCACCCAGCTATTCACGGGTATTCTCACGATACTCGGAACGATGGTGATGCTCTTTATACTCTCCTGGCAGGTAGCGATCGTAGTAATCGTACTTACTCCCCTATCTCTCTTTGCGGCGAGATTTATTTCAAAAAGAACCTACAATATGTTCCGTGATCAATCGAGCGCAAAGGGCGTGCAGACGGCACTCATAAACGAGATCTGCGCGAATGAAAAGCTCGTTGTTGCGCTTGGATACGCAAACAGAGCAAACGAAAGATTTGACGAGGCAAACAAAAAGCTTGAGAAAGCTTCCTTGCGCGCGATATTCTTCTCCTCTCTCGTAAATCCCGTTACAAGATTCGTAAACAGTGTTGTTTACGCGGCGGTCGCGCTCGTGAGCGCACTTCTCTACATCAACGGCGGTGCAGACGGTGCGATAACCGTCGGTACTATCTCTGTGCTTCTTTCATACGCGAACCAGTACACGAAGCCGTTCAACGAGATATCCGGCGTTATAACCGAATTTCAGAATTCGCTCGCATCGGCAGGCAGAGTTTTCGAGCTTATCGATGAAAAAGAGGAAATAAGCGACGAGGGCAAGCTCGAAGTCGGAAGGCTCAACGGAAACGTAGAGCTTCACGATATATCATTCTCCTACGTACCCGAGAAGCCGCTCATCGAAAACGTTTCTCTTCTCGTGGAGGAGGGCAAGAGAGTTGCGATAGTCGGCCCTACCGGATGCGGCAAAACGACTCTTATAAATCTTCTGATGCGCTTCTATGACGTAAATTGCGGCTACATAAGCGTTGACGGCAACAAAATAACCGATATTACCCGTCATTCCCTGCGCGATAATTACGGAATGGTGCTTCAGGAGACCTGGCTCAAATCCGGAACGATACGCGATAATATCATTTTAGGAAAGCCGGATGCAACCGACGAGGAAATTATAGCGGCGGCAAAGGCGGCACATTCTCACAGCTTCATCAAGCGTCTGCCCAACGGATATGATACCGACATAGGTGAGGGTGGCTACGAGCTTTCGGCAGGACAAAGACAGCTGCTCTGTATAACGAGAATAATGCTCTCCCCTCCCCCGATACTCATACTTGACGAGGCGACCTCATCGATAGATACACGCACTGAAATGAAGATACAGTCTGCATTCCTAGAATTGATGAAGGGGCGCACGAGCTTTATCGTAGCACACAGACTTTCCACAATCAAGGAAGCTGACGTTATACTCGTTATGAAGGACGGAAACATTATTGAAAAGGGCTCGCACGACGAGCTGCTTTCCAAGGGCGGATTCTACTCCGAGCTTTACAACAGCCAATTTGCACATTAAAAATTAA